>NZ_JBYTDD010000013.1:0-156121 GCF_058791055.1 Pseudomonas sp. EU05-FHT14B02
CATCACCCCCAAACAGAAGTTGGCCCTCGCGGCCTGACCTCTACTTCTGGTGAGTACTAAAAATGGGAGGATTACCGTTCTACCTGAAAAATGGATACAAGGTTTCCTTTCTTCCGGAACTGAGCATCACCTGGCCGGACGGAAAGACCAAGAAGACACCCGATCTACTCGTTCAAACAGGTGAAGAAGGCTTTTATGTCGAGTGCAAGCGAGCTGCTCAGCAAACTAGATACTCGCTGGATGAGCGGAATGCTTGGGCTCAAATCTGGGCGGTACTGAGCCTTCACATGTTGAGGGTCGCGCCATGGAGCATTGTTGATATCACTTTCCATGACCAGGTCAAACATGCGTCGGCAGAGGAAGTGATCAGGGTTGTGGATTTGGTACTTCAGAAGGGCGGAGGCCGGGTAAGAAACGGATCGATCAGTGTCGAATTGCGCTGGGTTGATCGGGGGCCTCTTGAGCGTCATTACCGTCGCTTCTCAGTCCGACCCAACTGCCCACAGCATGAGTTTTTGGTGTTCGGTGACGTAGACAGCAATGAAAAGCGCAGCATTGCAACGATCGCAGAAAGCATCGTGCGCGCCGGCACTCCCGATAGCATTCTCAACATCTTTGTCCAGGACGTTGCTAACTGCGTGGCTGCTCAGTGGCGCTGTGATCATGAGATATCGCTCGGGCTACGTTCGAAGCACTTCAAAAGCCTAATCAACGACGCGGTGACTCAGATTCCACCGGACAAACCTGGAGTCGTTCACGTGTTCTATGAAACCCGCGATGGCATTGCGATTGAGGAGATGAGAAGAGCGAAAAACATCGACAACATCGCGAACTACGATGCGTCCGGTACAACTGTGGCGGGCGTGCTCATGCACGCCGTGAACTATTACCCCTTGGAAAATGGTTACCAGTGGGCTGAAACCACGCAGGACTTCGCCCGCGTCCCTAATTTCATGGATATTTACCCTGTGCAAACCTTGATGCTCTCCTCTGGGGCTGCGCGTGAAGTCGAGGGTGATACCCATTGGCGGCAGGACAAAGCCTCTAAAAAGCCGCGATAGTGCTGTAATAGAGCTTTGGCTTAAGGTAGTGACACCTACCCCCAGCGTCGCCAACCCGAGGTCGTTGTAAGGTCTGGCAGAGCAGGGCAGGGCGGTCAGAATGACCATTAAAATCTGTGGCAGAATGGCGACGCCCTCAGGGACTAGCCACCACTGGATGAAGAACACTTGTCAGCATTGATGCCCCTTGTGCCGCTGTTTGATTACGCGACCCTGGACAAAGAGGTTTGCGTACCGCACCCAGTCACTGGTTTGCTCAGCTATGGCTATATCGAACCCTACAGTAGTCGTAACCTCACGTTGCCCGGTGGCGAGATCTACCTGCGGGTAGGCAAGCATCATGGTTTCAGTAAAGGCTTTGGTGTTCGCCATATCTGGGAAGGTCACGGTCATGAACTGGTCGGTGCTGGCTGCCCGAAGATCGAAGATGTCCCGGCTTTCGTAGCGGCAATTCTGTCGCAGGGGGCGCAGATTCTTTGCGAGGGGTATCAAACCCGTGATGGTTACCGTTTGACGATTGTGAGGGGCGCGAAGGGGGTTGTGATCCTCTCCCCACAGCTGGATGCCGAAGGCGAGAATTTCTATTCTGTAGTGACCGCTTACAAGGTTCTGAAGAAGCAGAGCGCGATGAAGGTCGGCACGCTGAAAGCAAAAAAGGCGCCGTAGGCGCCTTTTTAGAGAATTCATTGAGGGCTGGTAGTCGCAGCGCTTGCTTAGCACGTCCAGGCAGAGCTGCCTGAAAGGGGTCGGAAGCTAACCATTGTTGCCGGTTACCGCTACCGCACAGGTGGCGACCTGCGCAATCCACACTGATCTGCCAATATCGCCATGATCCAGATCAGCCCTGCTCTTATTGAGCCCTCGTGATCATTCTTGAGCAACGAGGGTCACTATGTCAACACAGAAAGTGGAAATTACTTCGGCAACCGCCCAGGTTTTGGGCTGGAGCGCCCCCGTCAAGCTGCTTGACGAGGATCACGCTGCAGAGCGCTCGCAGGCTATCGGCAACCATCTATCATAACGCTTCCCCCGCAGGATGCGGCAGCGAAGTCGACGTTCGGCCAAGATACTCTAGAACCCTTCCATGCGCCCCCGGTTCGCAGTGCTCTTCGCGGGTTACCAATCCCTGGCTTGGGCGAGCTTCTCGGTAATCTCGGGAACGAGGAATGCGATCAGTCGGTTGAGGCTGGGATCTTGCCGGAACGCCTCGTCATGATTCCTCATACCGTCCTTGATGACCTCAATGCGCCGAAGCCACGTACCTTTGGTGTCCTGCTCCTTCAGCAGATGCTCGGTATCGCATAGTTTGAGCGCCCAGCCAAACGGGTAGAGGTACTGCTTGTAGTGGTCGAACGCAGTGTTGGCAACGTTCAGTAAGCGCGGCAGGTTGTAACCGACAGGCCGGCCAAAGCGGGCGCTCAGCATCAGTGAAATCGCTCCATGAAATTTGCCCGTGCGGTAGTCCGTTGGCAGGTGCAAGCGCGGTAAAGCAACGCGCATCTTTTCCCGCAGAATAACCCAGGCGGCATCCGTTTCCCGGCAATCATTTGGGGCATGTTCGAACCAGAAGTCATAAAACGCCTGGCGGGCTTTCGAGATATCCAATGAGCTTTCCAACTCGGCACGAATGGCATCGTAGTCCTTGAAGAACACCTTCTGTGCCTTGGTATCTACAGTTAGCTGGTAGAGGAAAACCTCCTCCATCACCCACTCGTTGATGATCGTCTTGCCCCTCAGGTGCGGTACCGCATACCAGCAATCCATGGCCATGTGTTTCGCGTGTCGCGATCGCTCCAGTGTTGCCTCATTCACGATGAAGACGTTGTGGTTGTTCAGGTAGAAGATGTCTTCCTCGGAGGTTCGAGTGATGCTTGGATCGAAGCTCTGGAATACCCAGACCATGCCGCCGTTGTTCATTCGGTAGAATTCGCGCCGGCCTACGATCTCGGTTAGATAGGTGGTCGAGAGCTGCACCTCGAATGCCAGTCGCTGGCCGGCGTGTTCTACCTGCACATCCGGCTTGCGCCACTGCGCTCGGTCAGCAAGCCGCATGCCCTTCCAGACAGCTTCCACTTGCGGCTCGCTGCAGTTTTCATCGGCAATCAAGCTGTCTCGAATGATGCTCTTGAGCCTGAGGTGAGCAGAGCTTTCCTTGGCTGCGTTGTACTTAATGCAGTTGATCTGCTCAGCACTGAGTTGGCCACGCGTGGAAATCGAACACTTCTGCTCGACCTCCTCTCGCGGGTGGTGGCGGAAGTGAAAACGCCGACCTTTGGTGCGTACCAGGATGACCGGCGCCGAGCATAACTGGCAGACCAGCCAGGGTTCTTCGGGATTGCGTGCATACCTGCTGGCCAGCTCGCCCCGGTCTTTGATGACCAGGCTCAGCTCGCGGCTCAGGAAAACCTGCAGGTCGACGTTTTCGCCGTTCTCCATGTCGAGGATCTCGGTCAGGAGCATGGTGTCGGTGGGCTGTGCGATTTCATGGGTGAACATACGGCTTCCTTTCGTGGGGTCTCCTAACCAGCCTCCGGAAATCAGCGGCCCGCTGCCACCGAACCCTTTACACTTACTCACACCCTGATTTGCACACGGTCAGCGTCCACTGGTGCGCCATCTAGAAATCAGCGGACTCTCGTTCGCAGGCGGCATTATCGATCCTGGATTTCAGCTCTTCAGCAAATTCACGAATGGTGCGTATTGCCTGTTTAACCTCTTCCGTAGTGAGCTCGATCGGCTGATCGTCGACAGTCTTACCATTGCGGTGGACGATGTCATGGCGCTTGCTGCAGATGCGACCGATCTCGCCCACCTCCAAGCTGTCCATGTGTTTGCCAAACATCGCACCCAGCACCTCTTTCACCGTTCCGACGTTGTGCAGCGTCAGCTCCTTCAGTGTGGTGAGGACGATGCTCTCCACGAGCTTGGGCTGCTCGGCAACCTCCTTGAGGTTGATCGTGCGCGTACTCAGCTTCCGGTACCCAGCCACCAGATTGATCAGCAGCCCCTTGTCACTAACGACGAGCTTGCAAACGACAGAACTGATAAGCGCCTCCATCAAGGTCACGGCATGGGCATACACAAGCTTGTTCAGTGTATCGGTGTGCTGCTCACTATCGCCAAGCGTCAATAGGCTGGATGCGGTCGCAAGGTCTTCGGGAAAGTTGAGGAAAAACTCGCTATGCGTATGCCGGTTCAGCCATTGGAACTCAGCTTCTTCCTCTTCTCCGTCAAGCATGGCTGAGTACTCGGCGGCCAGCTCCGCCCAGCGCTCATCATCCTTGTCGATGTCGATTCCATATACCTGTTTGATCCCCTCAATGCAGCCTTGCTGTTGCAACTCGAAGAAGTGTTCCTTGACGCTGCTAATACGATGTCCTGTCCTGTGACGTTCATGGAGGGGTGTCGCTGTGCGTGGAAGCTCACGCAACGGATCGGCAAATCAGGTGTTGGTCTGCGGATGATCATCAGCGATCATGCCGAGCTTCCACGTACTTGTACTTTGCCACCATTATGCAAAAGGACGATGAGCACGCGATGGCTGAAAATGTAAATGTGTGTTCCGAGTGTGCATTCGATTCTTTTCTTGGCGAGCAGATCCGGCTCAAAGGTAGCGCCGTTGTGTGTGGGCTCTGTAACTCGACGCGTACGTGCTCACCGCTCAGCGAGATCGTTACCTGCGTGGAGGACGCCCTCGGTAAACACGTTTGTGTAGGAACTCACCGTCACGTTGGTGGCGACGGCGACTTCTTCGTAACGCATGGCGATAACATCGAGCACTGGATCATCTCGATGTTTGGTTGTTCAGCTAGTGAGCCAATCGTGGGCGCGGTTTGCAGCAACCTGACGTCCTTCCGGCGCGACGACGAATACCTGAAGAGGTCTTCCACACATGATCATATTGGCTTGAAATGGGGAGAGTTTGAGGAAGGTGTAAAGCACGGCAGTCGCTTTTTCAATCAGCAAGCCAGAGAATACTTAGACTGGCTATTCGAAGGGCTGCATAAGTACTCAGAAGAGTCAGAGGCTCTGTCTGTGGTGCGCGTGCTGACTCCTGAAAACGCTCCACCAATTTACCGCGCCCGCACCTGCATGACGTCGTCAAGCGTTGATGAAATCAGCGCCGATCCCGCGACCAAGCTCGCGGCGCCGCCTAAGGCGCTGGCAGGCGAGGGGCGAATGAACCCCAATGGCGTACCGGCATTTTATGGTGCCTTCAAGCGAATAACCTGCGTGGCTGAACTTCGACCTCCGGTAGGTGGGACTGTCGTCAGCGGGGAGTTCAGATTGAACAAATCGGTTAGCGTGCTGGACTTCGAACGATTCGAAAATGCCGATCTTGGGCTCGAGCCGAGCGTCTTCGATCCCGACTACTTCCGAAAGTCCGGGCGCAGGGAATTCCTCAAGTACCTGCACGATAAGATCACCGCACCAGTGCTCCCAGGATCGGAGAGAAATTATCTGGTATCTCAGTTCATCGCCGAATACCTGGCCACCTGCGTAGAGCCTCGTATCGATGGCGTCATCTTCAAGTCGGTTCAGGATCCCTCGGGAAGTAACATCACCCTGTTCTCGCATGTCGTCTGCGTAGAAACGGCATTGCAGTGGGAGTTCGACGGCAGCCATGGAGTGCGGGGGCCGAGACAATCTGACCCCCCTCGCATTGCGTATGTAAACGCAAGCCTCGTTCAGCACTCTATCAAAGCAGTGGAGTACCGCCCCATCGATAAAGCCCTCTCGGAGAGGGCTCAGGGCTGCGAGAGTATTTAGCCGGGGCGTTGCAGCAGCCAGGCGGCTGCTTAGCGGGTTGAGGTTACTGGCGTCGATGCTGACGCCGACTCGACTGGCAGGTCGGCTTTCGGGGCGGGTCTGATCAAGATGCCGACGCCGAAGGTTTCGGCCAAACCGGAAATGATCCGTTCCTTCGTACTCTGTGCGAAGTCGTCGCGGGTGACGCTGGACGCCGCCCCGAACAGAACAAGGATGACGATAAGGGTCGTGAGTGCATTGCCTACGACACCGCCGATGCCTCCAAAGAACAGCGCTTTGGAGCCATGTAAGAACTGCTCGAATTTCGACTCAGGCTTGTGCCGCTTGATGAAAAGCCAAAGCTCAGCCTTGTACTGCTCCTCCATCTCATCCAGCTTGTCCTGGATAGCCTGAGCCAGATAATCGTTGAACAGGTTGTTGGCGGTGTCTTTGTACATATCCACGGCAGGTAATTCTGCACAATGGACGTGGTTGCGGACTTCCGCGTCGCTGGGCTGCCTTTTGTTTCGCGACGCGAATTGCTGGAGATACTGCTGCTTGCTCTGCTTGTACATACAATAGGCGAGCTGCCCCACGATGTCATCGGGGTTCTCGACCAGCTTTTCGTACATGACATTGTGCTCCACCACCGACTCGTCGTCGTTGGCGGAGGGCTTGGGTAGGAAGGGCTTGGGAGGCGCTTTTTTGGGGCCTTTCTTACGCATCCTATCGAGAAGCCACACGCTTGACCTTCGCGAAGCGAGCGTTGATGGTGGCTGCACTCTCTGTGCTCAGACCGCGCGCAAAGGCACTCACAGCCTTTTTAGAGCTGTGGCGTTTCAAGACTTTGGACACAAGGTCGTTTTTGCCCATAAGGCTTTTGAGGAAAGCAGTCATAAATCCTCCTGATTCATAGGGCATTGTACACCAAACCCCGCAGCCTACCAACGGAGCGGAGGAACGCTGCGCCCTCTGCAGACGACCGTTCAGTGGCTGCCACGCAGGTAGATTAGGTGAAGCGCTATCTCTTATCAACGTCTGCTACCCGGTGCGCTGATGGAAAGCTCCACGAACTGCGTCTGGTAGAGCTGGCCAATAAGAATCAATGCACCGCCCAGAATATACGGCGGGCGGGGCGTATCGCAGCAAAGCCGATTTCTGCGGAGCCACCCCGGAGCGGATTCACGAGATCTTCATGTCCTCAGAGTGGCAAGCGGGTAGGCGGGATGGAGGCTGATGGTTATTTGACCAGATCCTAAATCTCCACAGGACGTAGCCAGAGAATCTCTGGGCGTGTTCGCTCGTCCGTACCTTTGGTGTATGTCGATGACTTGATGGATGATTCTAAAATCATCTACCCACGACGCTGACCCTTCTAGAGCCCATCGCACGTACTGTGCGGAAGCATATCAATCGATCTCTATTTTGCTCCTGAGCAAACAGCCTAGGGCATGTAAACTATCGAAAATTCCCCCTCCTGAATGATAGTGGCACAAATCTTTTTTGGGGGACGCGCTTGTGCCATCATTCCGTTCCGGGCAGCGCTTATCAGAAATTGAAGCGTATTGTCCTAAGCCTGCAGCTTGTCTTCTCCAGATCTATTGGGGCAGGAATTTTGACCGTTGAGCTGAATGATTCGGCTTTGTGTTTTGATGTCTAGGAGCGGAAATGAGTGGGCTCTCATCGTCAGTAGAAAATAGGTTGAGTAAGTTCCAGCCACCAGTAGACCATAAGGAATTTGAAAGGTTATGCGTAGACGTCTTTGAGTTTATCCTCAAGGCGCGAAATATTAAAATATTAAGTAAGTTGCACAATCGCGTGCACGCGTATGGGACTACCGGGGACAAGCAGTATGGTGTTGATGTAAGAGATCCGGCCACTATGGCTGTGGCGCAGTGTAAGAGGCAGGTTGACATAACTACAACCACGCTTCAGCGTGAGCTTAAGCTGCTCATGGAGTACGAAAAGGACGTTTCGCACTATTTTTTCTTGATTAGTCATTCGGATGTCAAAAAGTCATTGTCTGATTGGGTGGAAAAGAAAAATACCAAGGCGAAAGCAGAGCGTGATGACTCCACACCTTTTCCCTGCCTTCCTTCTGTTGCATTGCCAGAGCTGCACATACTAGGTTGGGATGAAATCAGGAGCTACCTTGGTCAAAGCACATTCCTGCTGTGGAAGTGGCAGGTGTCAATACCAGTCGGTCAAAACTTTCATCTGGATGGTTTAGATATTAATGGTCTTGATCGGGAAGTTAGAAGATTCAAGGATGAAATTGATCCCGCTGAAACACCTCTCTCTCAAGAAGCGATTGATGCAATTGAAAGCTTACTCTCAACAATCGACATTGAACGAATTCTTACTATAGGTGCTGGCCCGCTGATTGACGTAAAGGTAGTTAATGGAATCGGTACCTTTATAAATGAACTGGCTGAAACCTATAGAGTCATCCGCACATATCCCGAAGCCATCAGAAAAATCGATAAAAGAGACTTGATAGTAGTAGAGCAGGGGTATTCGTTACTTAATGATTTGGCTAGACAGAAGGCGCGGATTTCTGCGTATCCATACCTGCGAAGGATTCTATTTGCTTGCCAAGCTCTCCGTTGGTGCTTGACTCGACCTGAGTGCTATATGTGGGAGCCTGAAGAAGTCATTGACGAATGTGGAGATCAGCATGTGGTGGACGGCGTAACTCAGTTACGATTCAACTTTACCAAAAAGGAAAGTACATACTATGGAATAGCTTACACTGATCCAAAGGAAGTAATTAAGCTGACTGGGAAAATTGTCAAGGGGATAAGGTATCTCACTTCTTTTAGTTGAGGGCCCACCTAGGTATCTAATGGTGTAGTCGGTGTTAAATTAGCCTTTGGAATGTGTTTTTTGGCAGTGCCCGCCCCCACCGCTCGATTTTGCTTGAGGGCGGGGGGCTGAAGTCGCAATATCATTTAGCTGGCGACAGATTTCGCTTCAAGAATGTGAGTTCTTCTTCCTGCAAGGCGAGCGCGTCCTGCAGCTTACTGATTTCATATGTTTGCTTATTGATATTTTCTAAGTGTTCTCGTGATTGTTTCATGTAGAAATTTCTGCTCGCTTCGGTTTCTTTAAGCTTTTTGATCAGCGAGTTATTGCTATTGCGAGCGTCCTGAAGCTGTGTGAACCAATAAATAACCTCAAGCCGACTTAGCTCCAGAAGCTCCTCTGGTGTTTTTTGGCCAGCCTTGATAATAGCGTCATCTTTCTTTTGCTGAACGCGATTTTCTTTGATTACGTTAAGTTTCTCTAGTGGCCATTTGCGGTTATAAATGGTATTTCGATGCACACCAGATAGCTTGGCCAGCGATGAAACAGACGCAGATAGTGAAGAATCCTTTTCTAATTTACGCAGCGCCTCATTAAGTTGTCGCGTTACTGCCTCAAATAATTCTTCGTTCTTTTCATCGTATGGAGAAGAGCTCATACTACCAACTCCTCGCCCAATCCTTGCAGTACCGCCTCAGCCTCAGCGATTGCCGCCTTCATCTGCGCAATCGATTTCGCAAAGCCACCATAAATAAGCTGATCGGATGACTTGACCTCCGACTCGAGCTTTCTGACTGCAATCGTGTTTTGCACATAAATCTCGCGCCACTTGGGTGCATTGGCCTTGGTGACCACAGCGTTTTTGCAGCGATATGGGTTGCACCGAAGCGAACCGATACAAGGGAGCGATGCGTCGAAGTCCTCTGTAGCGTCGCCATAGCAGTAGCCTTGACCCACGTTGATGATCGCAAAGCCGAGCTCAACCATCCGATCAAAGATTTCGTCTCTGGTGTAGCCTGCCTCAAGATAGCCTTGGAAGTATTTCTTCAATCGCTCCCGATGGGCTCCGGCATTTTCACCCACGTAGCCGCCATCGGGATCGCAGGCATTCATGATGAATTCTTTTTCGGCATCGTGCCGAATGGCATTTGCGGCGTCGCGCCCCGCGTCGGAGGTGAGTGCTGAGCCGATATTGCCATAGTCAATCGTGACGGCGCTTAGGCGGTTTTGCCCAATGCCACTCACAAGATTTCCAAAATGCTTCAGTTGGTAGGAGATGAAAGGAAGTCCTACGGAAGCACGAAACATTTGATGCGCCAGGGAGTGACGCAGGGTATAAGCGGAGACATCAAGAGTTTCTAGTTCTTCGAAATCTAAGACTTCTGATAGGAACGCCCACAAAGTGTGGTCAAAATTTCCGATCGAATTTGCGCTTCCCTGTTGCCCAGGGGCCACGGTATTCATATTGGCTATCAAGTACGGGTTCTGCTTGAACCGGTTTAGTATTTGTAGTGTCCTTACGGCATCCATGACGATAGGAATCGCTGCCCATTTATCGCCAAAAAGTTTTCCAAACGCCTCGCGATTTTTAATGACTGTGCTCAGGATTAAATTGTGACCAAACTCACTTGTCGTTAGGCATCCTTGCGCCATTATGCCTGAGAGCTCGGATGGCCTCATGCCAGTGTATTGAGCGATTATGTAATATGCGCTGTTGCTGATGTGTGTAATGTACTGATAAAAGTCCTCATCCATCTTAGCCTTGGTCAATTTGCAGATGGCTTCCTTATCCTTAAACATTCCTTCACGTTGGAGAGACCAGTATTCTGGGTCGCTGTAGTAAAGGAACGGTTCGATTTCTTTTCCTGTATATCCTCTAGAAGTCAGACGAATGGCTACATAGATGTCAAAATTTTTCTTGGTGAGTTTGGCTATGGCTGCAGCGTCGTAACCACTAACCTTTACTCGTTCAAGGCCATCTTTGTCACAAACAGGTTCCTTCAACGCTTTCAGGAAGTCGACAACCGCGAAAGTGGCTTTGCGTGAGCATTTCTCAAAGATGTGGTTGTCAAAATGTTTTTGTTTTTTACGGATTTTAGGATCAGTAATGCTGTTTTGTGGCCACTCCAGAGTATGCATTTCTACAAAAGGCAGTGGCTTCGCAAACAGATTTTCGAGTAAAAAATGTGAGCGTAGGAGTGTGAATCCTAAATTCGTGACGTTCCGAAAAGCACGATCGTATACTTTGGCTTCTACAGCATAATCATCTTCACCGAAGTCTGCGAGGCTGTAGTAAGAAAGCTCGAAATATTCATCGCCCTGTTCACAACGTTTGCGAGCACACATTTTATCAATGAACGGGATGACTGACTTGAAAATATCGATGATGGTGTGCGGCTTTAAAGTTTTAAGCCTTTCTCCAGTTCGAATGGCCCCTGGCATTTGAAGTGCGCAGACGAATGCAATTTTCAACTCGAAGAGAATCGTTGAGTTAAGGTTTTTGTAGTTCCCAAAGTCAATCCTAGACTTTGAGCCCTGAATATTTCTCGCCAGAAGATGCGGTTCGTCATTGAAGTCCCATACCAAGTCCCTGATGACGCTGAGCTTACTCACGGGAAGATTCATAAGTGCATTGTGGATCGCAACAGGGTCGTAGCCGACGCTGGGCTCACCATGGCTGAGTTGGCCGGAGCTACTAAGTCCTTCGGCAAGAACGTTCTGAGCACTGAGTAGGCACAGGAATTGATCTCTTGCCGGTTTAATCTGGTAGATAAGGGTATCGAGCGAAGTCATCAAAGGGTCATACCTTCTACCAGGGTGCTTGTAATGATGTGTTCAGATAGTCGCTCGGCATACTCCAGTTGCTCGATATCGAAACCCTGCGCCGACGGTGTCAGGATGGAGTTCAGCGTTTCTAGGTTCTCCCGGATGATTCGCCCATAGGGAGTTTGCGCGACGGCGCTGGTCTCCATCATCGCGTTATAGTCCCTTCGCATAGCGAACAGGTCAGGCAGGTTAGAGACCGTAATGATGCTGTTTCGGCAGGAAAGGCATTTGTTCAGAAGCGAGCATGGGTTCCCTTCCTTATAGCTTGGCGATTTCCTGATCTCTGGTGGGGGATCGTAGACATTTCGACACTCGACCAGTCCAGTGCTGATGGTGACTGCTGGGGAGCTGAGGTCGTTTGGGGTATCGATGTTGGTCTTGGGAGCGTTTACGCTGCTCGCTTCATCCAGCACGAATTCCTTGTGTATCTTCAGCAAAGCTTCATCAACCACTTTCTGCGCGGTTTTGCTGAACTCTAACTGGTCGAGGTAGTTGATCGTGGTGGAGATGCTTCGATGGCCGAGAATCATTTGAATCTCACGCAGAGAAACACCCTGATCGACCAGTTCTGCTACAAGGCTAGGCCTTAACCTTGAAGCAGAGATTGCCATGTCGTCACCATTGTCTTTCTTCAAGTTATGATCTTTAGCAAACCGATTCATCACCAGGTTGATGATGTTGGAGTTCTCAATCGATTTGATCTCGCGATACTCGGATCTTTTCAAGGATTCATAAATAAAAAGCTTCTCTCTAACGGGAGGGGCAGCGCGGTCACGGATGTGACGAGTTAAGTAGATCACATCGTTGAAGATCTTCTCGACTTCAACGCTCTGAGCAACACTAAGCCAAGTGACGTCAGCATCCATGAGATCAAGGCCAGCATTCATGAGATCAAGGTGGTAGAGTTTTTCTCCGCCTGATCGCTCCTTCCAGTAGCGCAGGTAGGGCCGCTTGGTGATTTCATGGCATTTGATGAAGTCATCCACATCCAGAGATTTCACAGAGTCGGCATTGAGTCCTGTTACTTGTGCTAAGCGGATTAAATAGGGGGCGAGTAATCTGGATGTATATTCGTAGATGACACCCCAGCTCTTATAGATATCGATGATGCCAAATTCTGAATAATCCAGGATTTTGCAAAAAGCTTTCTCGTAGAAGTTATTTTGGTCAGCAAATGCACGGCTAAGGCGTTGGCAGTTGAGTTTGTTTTCAAAAATCCATCTGGCATTTTCTAGTGTGCCAAGGCCGCTCTGAATATGACCTTTAGCATTGACGGGGTCGCAGCCGCCATTAAACTGCTGGTAATCCGCCGCGAGTCGATTGGTTTCCTGGATTTCTAACTCGCAGGCCTCTTTGATTCTGATTCGCTCTGGAGAAGTATAGGGGCGATACTCATCGGTGCTTCTGCTTGTTTCGAACCCTTGAGTGTCCACAAAACTACTGAAGCCAATTCCTTTGATTTTCAACGAGCGCTTTAACATTTTGCGTGTGCATGAAATGGCATTGTCAGCTATATGCGATGTCGTTGCCCCAATGCTAAGTTGCTCTACCATGTAGTTTCGAAGCCGAGTCAAGTAGTTTGGCGTGATGCATTGCAATGCATGCTCAGTGCCGGTGTAGCCAACTTCTTGCAAGTGTTGACTGACATACCTGAAGCCTTCGACAAAATTGCGCTGCCCAGACTCAGACCTGGTAGCCATCGATGCTGCGGCAAACATGTGGAAGATTTGAATGAATGGGCGTGCGGGGTCAACCGGTACCAGGTCTTCGACATGCGAGAGCGGGATTGATCGCAGCGTATTCAGCTGCTTTTCCCAAGTCTCACCTTTTGGGAATTGCTCTTTCTTTTCGTCGATCTCAAGATTTCGCTCAGCAACTGTTTTGTAATTGGCGTCTACGACACCGCGTTTTTCTAGATCTAACAAGATGTCGCTGAAGGTTTGCTCTACAAGTGGGATATTCAAACGTGCCCACTTGAGATTTCCCATTCCCGGTACATTCTGGAGGCATCTGCGGACTGAAATGGTATTGCTTACAATCGGGATGGCTTGCTTCTCGGCATCCGTCATACCTTCATACCAGCACAGCAGCTTGCGACGCCATTCATTGGCAATCGAATTATGCCCGGGGATAATAATTTCCTCATCAATCATTCTTTGGATGACTGAATTTAGGATTGCGGTTCTCGTTTTGAAGACGCCATAGGATGTGTCCAGCTGGGTCTCTAAATAAGTGGGTGCGATAGCCGGCTCGCCCTTTTGATTAAGCTGCACATTAAGAAGGCTTGACCGGCTGGATTTGATCTTTTCGGCCCACGAGTCGATCTCTTTCGTGATATCGGCCTCCAAGCGCTTCTTGCGCTTTATCGGCTCTTGGGCGGCCTCTGTAAGTTCGCCTTCAGGAGATTCATATTTCATTTTTTGTCTCCTGTACGGATTCGCTTGGTAGTTCTTTCACGGAGTAGTTCCATCTCGCTGGCTTTGGTCTTTTCCACGGAATTAGGGTCGGCGAGCTTTTTATACAAATCATGAGGGATCAGCGTGTAACCCTCAGATGTCGTCTCCCGATTGTGCCCATACGACTTCGTGAGCGTAACGAGACGATCGACGTAATCATTGCCTAGGTCAGGGCTGTTGAGAATCGCGTATGCGCCGCCGTGGCGCAGCTTGTGCGGCGAGATGAGCCGCCTGGTTTTCCTCGCATTCCTGGCCCGCTTGGCGACGCGGTCAAAGAGCTTCTCGATGCTCTTGGTCTTGTAGGGCTCACCATGTGAGTTGAAGAACGCGGGTGTTTCTTCTGGAGTCGGGTATCGATTAGCAGAGCGCCGGTATAGAGGAGTCCTGTGGTAGTTCTCGATGCGTTCCAGCGTCGTCCGGCTGACCAGCGTCACACGCGGCTTGATCTGATTCTTTCTGCCCTTGCTCCCTTGGATATGGAGCGGGCAGTACTCCGCCTTCAACGGTCTTGCGTGAGACAATCCTGCGGTGATGAACTGCAGCTTCTGAAAGTCGAGCGCATCTCGTACCGCCTGCAGCGTAACGCGAGGTACTTCTGACTCCCGCATTCCAGTGTCGTATACGGCCTGGATCAGGCACCGCTCACGCTCCGATTCAGCGTGTAGGATCAACTGCTCCAGCTCATCCATGCTGCAGGGTTGAACGATACCCAGGGTGTTTGCTTTGCCACTCCAAATTAGGCCTGTCTCGTAGGGATTGTCCTCTCGGAGCGCCGGGCTCTCATCAAACTGCTTGCATAGAAACGTTGTGAACAGGTGATGATGGGCTGAGTCCCTTCCTTTAATTGTTTTGGGCGCAAGGCCTGCAGTGTTCAGGCCGGCCAGATAACTCTCAAGCCTACCTATAGTGACGCTCAACAACGCTTCGTCTCGGTCACTGCTCTCAAACTCCACCTGGGTCTTCAGGTCATCCAGAAGGTACCCAATACGGTACGCGTAGGACTTGGTGCTGGCATCAGCCAGTAGGTTATTCCGGTAGTTGCGGCAGAGATATTCCGAGGTCAGGGGTTGGAGTTGCTCGCCACTCCCTATCAACACGCACCCGGTGACCTTCACTTCGAGATGTTGAGCTTCAGGTTGGGACAAGAACTGCTCCCGATACTTGCCTTCAGTCAGGACAGAATTTCTTAGGTCTAGGAGCTTTCCCTTGACTGCAACCATCTTCATCAACGCACCACCTTCGGTTTCCATTTCAATCAGTTGAGGAACCAGCGGTGTGCATTATGAGTGGGGAGATAAGGTAAGGGGAAGTGGGTAGGACGGGGGGTACAGAGGGTGTTGTGCAGTTTAGTGTAGGGGGGTAGAAATCACCGCTTCCGCCGCGTGATCGGTGCCGATCACCAGGCCATGGGCAGCGCCAGCGATGGTGTACTGGGCGACCATGCGCATGCGCGCCTTGGTGTTGCCGAGCACGAAATCCACCGACACCGCATGTTTGCCTTCGAAGGCCGCCACTTCATTGGCCAGGGATTTGACCGCCGGACCGATATTTACGGTGTGGCGCTCGTCCGGCTTGATGAAATCCACCGAAGCCTGGGCGTCGTGTTCATCGAACTGGGTTTCGTAGGGCAGGCGTACGGCGATGAATTTGTAGGCGGCATCACCGCTGCGCTGGCGCAGTTCACGGACGGCCCGTTGGGCCAGCAGGCCGGCGGTGAGGGAGTCGACACCACCACTGATGCCCAGTACCAGGGTTTTGAGCCCGGAATTGACCAGGCAGTCCTGAATGAAGGTCACCCGCCGGGCGACTTCGGCCTCAAGGGCGGCTTCGTCGGCGAATGGCGGCTGGACCTTGAGCTGTTCAGCAATCTCACGCTGTACGGCTTGCATGAATTCACTCCTTGCTTGATGTACTTGAAAGGGCGGCAGGAACCTGGAAAACGTGTCGCAAGTAAGCGACGAAATTCGGGTCTTTACAGTGCGTCTTGCCTGGCTCGTCGGAGATCTTCGCCACCGGCTGGCCGTTGCAGGCGGTCATTTTAAGCACGATGCTCATCGGTTCGACACCCGGAATATCACACGTCAGGTTGGTACCGATGCCGAAGCTGACATTGATCCGACCGCGCAGCGCCCGGAATATCTCCAGAGCCCTGGGCAGGGTCAGGCTGTCGGAGAAAGTCAGCGTCTTGCTCATCGGGTCGATGCCGAGCCTGTGATAGTGGGCGATGGCTTTTTCTGCCCAAACCACCGGATCGCCTGAGTCGTGGCGCAAGCCGTCGAAAAGCTTGGCGAAAAAAAGATCGAAATCGCCGAGGAAGGCATCAATGGTGATGCAGTCGGTCAGGGCAATCCCCAGCAGGCCACGGTATTCACGGACCCAGCAATCGAGTGCGGCAATCTGGCTGTCGATCAGCCGCGGACCAAGTTGCTGGTGCGCCATGATCCATTCGTGGGCCATGGTGCCCAGGGGTTTCATGTCCAGCTCCCGGGACAGGTGAACGTTGCTGGTGCCGACGAAGCGTCCAGGGAAATCGTGCTTGAGCACATTCACTACTTCTTCCTGCACTCGGTAGGAAAAGCGACGACGGGTGCCGAAGTCGGCCACCTGCAATTCGGATAATTCGTCGCTGCTGGCATTGGCGCTCAGCCAGTCGAACTTGCGATAGAGCTGCTCGCGGGCCTGTTCCAGCACGACTTCGCGGTAGCGATAGCGGTTGCGCACCTCGCTGACCAGCGCCAGCAGCGGCACTTCGAACAGGATCACATGCAGCCAGGGGCCCCGCAGCCGGATAAACAGTTCACCGTTTTCGAGGCCGGTGTGGATGTAACGCAGGTTGAAACGAAACAACCCGAGAAAGCGCAGGAAGTCCGGCTTCAGGAAGCTGATGCGTTCCAGAAAGCTCAACTGGTCGGCGCTCAGGCTCAGTTCGGCAAGGCGCTCGATCTGGAATCGGATTTCCGCCAGGTACGGGCGCAAGTCCTCGCTGTTACGGCAACGAAACTCCCATTCGACTTCGACGTTCGGGTAGTTGTGCAGCACCGCCTGCATCATCGTCAACTTGTAGAAGTCGGTGTCGAGCAGGTTCTGCACGATGCGATCGGCAAACACGCTCTCGCTCATAACGGGAATCTCCGGCGTTGCAGCGGTATTGATCAGTGGCGCTAGTGGCGCATATCACTAGCAAGGAATGCCAGCAATTTTTTGGCTGCAGCAAATCCTCTGTGGGAGGGTTTAATGTTGCATCACATCCGGGCTATCGATCTGCTCCAGCATCCACTTCACAAAGTCCCGCACCTTGGGGACTTCCGCCGAATGTTCCGGGTACGCCAGGTAGTACGCGTCGGTGCTGGGCATTGCATGCTGCCAGGGAATGACCAGCTTGCCGTCGGCCAGTTCCTCTTCCACCAGAAAGCGCGGCAGCAACGCCACGCCGCAGCCGACCTGGGCGGCGCGGATGCACATGTAAAAGGTTTCGAAGCGCGGTCCGTGGTAGCTGTGCTCGGTGTGGTAGCCCTGATGGTCGAACCAGTCATGCCAGGCCTGGGGGCGGGAAGCGTTTTGCAGCAGGACCAGGTCAGTCAGTTGCGTAGGATCGGTAAACGGTGTGTCCGGCAGGCTGCCCGGGGCGCACACCGGCACCAGCTCTTCGCCGAACAGCTTCAGGCATTCGGTGCCGGGCCGTGAGCCCTGGCCGAAGTAGAACGCCAGGTCGCTGCGACCTTGCAGCAGGTCGTCGGCTTCCTGCTCGCTGCACAGGTCCAGGTGGATCGACGGATGCCGCAGGCGCCAGCCTTTCAGGCGCGGCACCAGCCAGCGCGCACCGAAAGTGGGGGGCGTCGAAACCCGCAGGACTTCTGTTTCACCACCGTAGGAGCGTAGGTAATGGGTCGACATCTCGACCTGCGTGAGGATTTTTCGCACCTCAACCAGGTACAGATCGCCAGCCGGCGTCATCTGCAGGCGGCGGCGTACCCTGCGAAACAGCAGGTGCTGCAACAGCTCTTCGAGTTGCGCGACCTGTTTGCTCACGGCGCTTTGGGTCAGGTTCAACTCTTCGGCGGCCCGGGTGAAGCTCAAATGCCGGGTGACGGCCTCGAAGCACTGCAATGCAGCGATCGATGGCAAGTAGCGTTTATTCAGCATGGGCGGTCCTTGGTTCTTGTTTCTTGTTGCCAGCAATGCACAGCATGAATAAACGGAATGATATCTCTCTTAAAGGTCGTTTGTTGAGTAACCTCCGGGCAGCTAAAACTACAGGTCTGATCAGCCGTGATTTTCCGGCTGCACGTGTTCTGTCTTTTGCTTGAGGAGTGACCCATGGTTGCCGCATTGCTTGATCGTCTAGGTGTGAACCCGGCCCTGTACCAGAATGGCAAAGTGCCGGTGCATTCGCCGATCGATGGCAGCAGGATCGCCGCTGTTAACTGGGAAGGCGCGGCTGAAGTCGAGCAACACATCAGTCGCGCAGATCATGCGTTCGAACTGTGGCGCAAGGTTCCGGCACCGCGCCGTGGCGAGTTGGTGCGGCAACTGGGTGACATCTTGCGTGAATACAAGGCCGACCTCGGCGAACTGGTGTCCTGGGAGGCCGGCAAGATCACCCAGGAAGGCCTGGGTGAAGTTCAGGAAATGATCGACATCTGCGACTTCGCCGTCGGTCTGTCCCGTCAGTTGTACGGTCTGACCATCGCCTCCGAGCGTCCTGGCCACCACATGCGCGAAACCTGGCACCCGCTGGGCGTTGTCGGAGTGATCAGTGCGTTCAACTTTCCGGTCGCGGTCTGGGCCTGGAACGCCACGTTGGCGCTGGTGTGCGGCAACCCGGTGATCTGGAAACCGTCGGAAAAGACTCCACTGACCGCACTGGCTTGCCAGGCGCTGTTCGATCGCGTGCTGAAGAACTTCAGCGATGCACCACCGCACCTGAGCCAGGTGATTATTGGGGGTCGCGATGCCGGCGAAGCCCTGGTCGATGATCCGCGTGTCGCACTGGTCAGCGCCACCGGCAGTACCCGCATGGGTCGTGAAGTGGCGCCGAAAATCGCCGCGCGTTTTGCCCGCAGTATCCTGGAACTGGGCGGCAACAACGCGATGATCCTCGGCCCAAGCGCCGACCTGGACATGGCCGTTCGCGCGATTCTGTTCAGCGCCGTCGGCACCGCCGGTCAGCGCTGCACCACCCTGCGTCGCCTGATCGCCCATGAATCGGTGAAAGAAGAAATCGTCACCCGCCTGAAAGCTGCGTACTCGAAAGTGCGTATCGGCCATCCACTGGAAGGCAACCTGATCGGCCCGCTGATCGACAAGCAAAGCTTCGACAACATGCAGGATGCGCTGGAGCAGGCCTTGAGCGAAGGCGGCCGGGTGTTTGGCGGTGAGCGTCAGCTGCAAGACAAGTTCCCGAATGCCTACTACGTGTCGCCGGCTATCGTCGAAATGCCGGAGCAAAGCGATGTGGTCTGCCACGAAACCTTCGCTCCCATCCTGTACGTGGTTGGCTACAGCGATTTCCAGGAAGCCCTGCGCCTGAACAACGCCGTGCCACAAGGCCTGTCCTCGTGCATCTTCACCACCGACGTGCGTGAAGCCGAGCAGTTCATGTCGGCGGTGGGCAGCGACTGCGGCATTGCCAACGTCAACATCGGCCCGAGCGGCGCGGAAATCGGCGGCGCGTTTGGTGGCGAGAAAGAAACCGGCGGCGGCCGTGAGTCCGGCTCCGATGCATGGCGCGGCTACATGCGCCGCCAGACCAACACCGTGAACTATTCGCTGGAGTTGCCGTTGGCGCAGGGCATCACGTTCGATTGACAGGTGCCTTCCTGTAGGAGCGAGCTTGCTCGCGATGGACGTCAACGATAACGCGTGTTTGCTGCATAACCGTGTTGCCCTGACGTTTTTCGCGAGCAAGCCCGCTCCCACATTTGAAGTATGTGTTTGTTAGGTTTCTGCTTGGAGTCTGGCAATGCCGTTACGCGAAGAGTGTCTGTGGGAAAAACTGACGCCGCAAAGGCCGGACAATTCGGCCCTCACGGGTGAGGTTACGGTGGATGTCTGCGTCATCGGCGCCGGGTTTACCGGTTTGTCGGCGGCGGTGCATCTGCTGGAGCAGGGCAAGACTGTTTGCGTGCTGGAGGCCCATCGCGCCGGCCATGGTGGTTCCGGGCGCAACGTCGGGCTGGTCAATGCCGGGATGTGGATCCCTCCGGACGAGATCGAAGCCGGGTTTGGCGAGGCGGTTGGCAGCCAGCTCAACCGCATGCTGGGTGCAGCGCCATCCCTGGTGTTCAGCCTTGTGGACAAGTACAACATCGATTGCCAGTTGCGCCGCGAAGGCACGCTGCACATGGCGCATAACGCCCGTGGCGAGGCCGACTTGCGCAGTCGTGAAGAACAATGGAAGCGCCGCGGTGCGCCAGTAGAACTGCTCACCGGTCAGGCCTGCGAGCAAGCCACCGGCACGAAAAAGATCGCCGCGGCATTGCTCGATCGCCGCGCCGGCACACTCAACCCGATGGCCTACACCACGGGGCTGGCCAAAGCGGCCATCGGCCTGGGCGGTCAATTGTTCGATCATTCCCCGGTCACCCGACTCGAACGTCAGGGGCAGCGCTGGTCAGTACAGACTGCCCAGGGCTCGGTCATGGCCGAGAAAGTAGTGATTGCCTCCAATGCCTACACCGAAGGCGACTGGACGCAATTGCGGCGCAATTTCTTCCCCGGTTACTACTATCAAGTGTCCTCGGTGCCGCTGACCGAAGAAGCCGCCCGGCAAATTCTGCCCGGTGGCCAGGGGTCCTGGGACACCCGCCAAGTGCTCAGCAGTATCCGTCGAGACAAAGACGGTCGCCTGCTGCTTGGCAGTCTCGGTAATGGCAATCAGAAACCGGCCTGGTTCCTCAAGGCCTGGGCCGACCGCGTGCAGCAACACTATTTCCCGTACCTCAAGCCGGTGGAGTGGGAGTGCACCTGGACCGGTTGCATCGCCTTCACCCCCGATCATTTGATGCGCCTGTTCGAACCGGCGCCCGGTTTGGTGGCAGTCACCGGTTACAACGGCCGGGGCGTGACCACGGGCACGGTGGTCGGCAAGGCGTTTGCCGACTACTTGTGTAACGGAAATCCTCAAGCGCTACCGATTCCCTTTGCACCCATGCAGCCACTGGCCGGGGTGGGGTTGCGCAGCTGTCTGTATGAGGCGGGATTCTCGCTGTATCACGCAGGCCAGTGCCTGCGGATCGTGATCTGAATGTTGATTTTTGCAGTGGGAGGCGGCGCTTTTTCGATCTGCGGCTAGCCTGTAGTGGTGCGGGTTGTAGCAGTTCCGCACCAGCAGTGTGCACTTCGGTGACGCACGTTGTTACAGGCTGGTTGCACGTTGTTTAAAGCCGCGGTTGCAATGATGGCGCAGTCGGGTTGCGCCTCAAATAATAAATGGTTTTACCTTCTGCGGTTTAGACGGTTGCACGCCCAATGAAAATGGGACCGAAACAGTCGAAATAACAAGAAAGCAGCGACTTTTTTCAGAATAAAAAACCGATGGCACGGCCCTTGCTCTGAGCATTCAGTGAAGTCGCAGTGCCAATTAAAAAAACCATGGAGCACCACCTCATGTCCCAGACGTTTTACAAGAAAGGCTTTCTGGCCCTCGCAGTGGCAACTGCGCTGGGTGTTTCTGCATTTGCTCAGGCTGACATCAAGATCGGCGTAGCGGGACCAATGACGGGCGCCAACGCGGCATTTGGCGAACAGTACATGAAGGGTGCACAGGCCGCGGCCGATGCGGTCAACGCGGCTGGCGGGGTTAACGGGGAAAAAATCGTACTGGTCAAGGGCGATGACGCCTGCGAGCCGAAACAAGCTGTGACGGTCGCCAAGGACCTGACCAACCAGAAAGTCGCCGGCGTAGTCGGTCACTTCTGCTCTTCCTCGACCATTCCGGCTTCCGAGATCTACGACGAAGCGGGCATCATCGCCATCACCCCGGGTTCCACCAACCCGGCCGTTACCGAGCGCGGCCTGAGCGCCATGTTCCGTATGTGCGGGCGTGACGACCAACAAGGCATCGTGGCCGGCGACTACATCGTCGATGTGCTCAAGGGCAAGAAAGTTGTCGTGCTGCACGACAAGGACACCTACGGCCAGGGCCTGGCGGATGCTACCAAGGCTCAACTGGTCAAGCGCGGCGTAACGCCTGTGCTGTATGAAGGCCTGACCCGTGGCGAGAAAGACTTCAGCACCATCGTGACCAAGATCCGCGGCGCCGGCGCTGACGTCGTCTACTTCGGTGGTCTGCACCCGGAAGCCGGTCCTCTGGTGCGTCAACTGCGTGAACAAGGCCTCAAGGACGTCAAGTTCATGTCCGACGACGGCATCGTGACCGACGAACTGGTGACCACCGCTGGCGGCCCGCAATTCGTTGACGGCGTGCTGATGACCTTCGGCGCCGACCCACGCCTGCTGCCAGACAGCAAGACCGTGGTAGACGCATTCCGCAAGGCCGGTACCGAGCCTGAAGGCTACACCCTGTACGCCTACGCTTCGGTCCAGACCCTGGCAGCAGCCTTCAACGGCGCCAAGTCCAACAAGGGCGAAGAAGCGGCTGCGTGGCTGAAGAAGAACCCGGTCAAGACCGTCATGGGCGAGAAGACCTGGGACAGCAAGGGCGACCTGAAAATCTCCGACTACGTGGTTTACCAGTGGGACAAGGATGGCAAATACCACCAGCTGGAAAAACAGAAGTAAGGGCTGACTCAATCGGGTGAACCCCACGGGTTCCCTGTGGGAGCGAGCTTGCGCGCGATGACGGACTGGCAGGCAACTCATTCGTTGAATGTTAAACCGCAATCGCGAGCAAGCTCGCTCCTACAGGGGGCCGTGGTGGCCTGCCTGATCGTGGCTGACATTGCTCCGACGTATATCTGTATTTTCCTTAGAGGAACCGCACAGCCACATGTGCAGGTTCTCATTGCGTGAGATTGCGTTATGGATGGTATTTTCCTGCAGCAACTGGTCAACGGCCTGACCCTCGGGTCGGTCTATGGCCTGATCGCCATCGGCTACACAATGGTCTATGGCATCATCGGCATGATCAACTTCGCCCACGGCGAGGTTTACATGATTTCCGCTTACCTCGCGGCAATCAGTCTGGCTCTGCTGGCTTACTTCGGTATCGAATCTTTTCCGCTGCTGATGCTTGGCACACTGATCTTCACCATCGTCGTCACGGCAGTGTATGGCTGGGTCATCGAGCGTGTCGCTTACAAACCCCTGCGTAACTCCACTCGACTTGCACCGCTGATCAGTGCGATCGGCATCTCTCTGATCCTGCAAAACTACGCACAGATCTCCCAGGGCGCGAAGCAACAAGGCGTTCCGACTTTGCTCTCGGGTGCCTGGCGCGTTGATATCGGTACCGGTTTCGTTCAGTTGACCTACACCAAGGTCTTCATTCTGGTCGCAGCGTTCGTCGGGATGGGCCTGCTGACCTACGTCATCAAATACACCAAGCTCGGCCGCATGTGCCGTGCAACCCAGCAAGACCGCAAGATGGCTTCGATCCTGGGGATCAACACCGATCGAGTGATTTCCTACGTGTTCATCATCGGTGCAGCGATGGCGGCCCTGGCCGGCGTGCTGATCACCATGAACTACGGCACGTTCGACTTCTATGCCGGCTTCATCATCGGGATCAAGGCGTTCACTGCCGCGGTGCTCGGCGGGATTGGCTCACTGCCCGGCGCAATGCTCGGCGGGATCATTCTCGGGATTTCCGAGTCGCTGTTTTCCGGTCTGGTGAACTCGGACTACAAAGACGTTTTCAGCTTCTCGCTGCTCGTTCTCGTTCTGGTCTTTCGGCCCCAAGGCCTGCTCGGCCGTCCTCTTGTGTCGAAGGTGTAAGCGATGTCTTCAACCACTAAAAAAACCATTGATCTCAAAAGAAGCCTGGTTGACGCGATTCTTGCCGGCCTGGTGGCCCTGATTGTGTTCGGCCCGATTGTCGGCGTAGTCCTCGACGGCTACGGCTTCAACCTGGAAGCGACCCGGGTGGCATGGATTGTCGCCATCGTCATGGCCGGCCGTTTTGCCCTTAGCCTGTTCCTGCAAACCCCCAAGGGCCTGAGAATCCTCGAGGGATTTGAAACCACCGGATCCGGGGTCCATGTACTGCCGCCTGATTACAAATCCCGGCTGCGCTGGATCATCCCGCTGATGATTGTTATCGCGGTGGTATTCCCGTTTTTCTCCAACTCGTACCTGTTGGGCGTGGTCATCCTCGGGCTGATCTACGTGCTGCTGGGGCTGGGGCTGAACATCGTGGTCGGCCTGGCCGGCCTGCTCGACCTTGGTTACGTGGCGTTCTACGCCATCGGTGCCTACGGCCTGGCGCTCGGATATCAATATCTTGGGCTGGGCTTCTGGACGGTGTTGCCGTTGGCGGCGATTACCGCTGGACTGGCCGGTTGCATCCTCGGTTTCCCGGTGCTGCGCCTGCACGGTGATTACCTGGCGATCGTGACCCTGGGCTTCGGTGAAATCATTCGGTTGATCCTCAATAACTGGCTGACCCTGACCGGCGGCCCGAATGGCATGGCAGCGCCGTTGCCCACCTTCTTCGGCATCGAGTTCGGAAAAAGGGCGAAAGAGGGCGGGGTGCCGTTCCATGAGTTCTTCGGCATCGCCTACAACCCTGACGTGAAGTACTACTTCATCTACGCCGTGTTGTTCCTGGTGGTCCTGGCCGTGCTGCACATCAAGCATCGCCTGACCCGCATGCCGGTCGGCCGCGCCTGGGAAGCCCTGCGCGAAGACGAAATCGCCTGCCGCTCCATGGGGCTGAACCACGTGCTGGTCAAGCTCTCGGCGTTCACCATCGGCGCCTCGACGGCCGGTCTGGCCGGGGTGTTCTTCGCCACCTACCAGGGCTTTGTCAACCCGACCTCGTTCACCTTCTTCGAATCGGCACTGATCCTCGCCATCGTGGTACTCGGTGGCATGGGTTCGACCATAGGCGTGGTGATTGCAGCGTTCGTGCTGACCGTCGCCCCGGAGCTGCTGCGTGGCTTCGCCGAGTACCGCGTGCTGCTGTTCGGCATCCTGATGGTGTTGATGATGATCTGGCGACCGCGCGGCCTGATTCGGATCAGCCGTACCGGTGTGACCCCGCGTAAAGGAGTAGCGCCATGAGCGAAGTCGTACTCAGTGTAGAAAAACTGATGATGCACTTCGGCGGCATCAAGGCGTTGAATGATGTCAGCCTGAAGGTCAAGCGCAACTCGATCTTCGCCCTGATCGGCCCCAACGGCGCCGGCAAGACCACCGTGTTCAACTGCCTGACCGGGTTCTACAAGGCTTCCGGCGGCAAGATCGAACTCAACGTGCGTGGGCAACAGACCAATGTCATCCAGTTGCTCGGCGAATCGTTCAAGCCGACCGACTTCGTTTCGCCAAAAAGCTTCATCACCCGGATGCGCTACAAGATGTTCGGCGGCACCCACCTGGTGAACCGCGCCGGCCTGGCAAGGACCTTCCAGAACATTCGCCTGTTCAAGGAAATGTCGGTGCTGGAAAACCTGCTGGTAGCCCAGCACATGTGGGTCAATCGCAGCATGCTCGCCGGCATCCTCAACACCAAGGGCTATCGCAAGGCCGAAAGCGATGCTCTGGACCACGCGTTCTACTGGCTGGAAGTGGTGGATCTGGTGGACTGCGCCAACCGCTTGGCCGGTGAACTGTCCTACGGTCAGCAACGCCGCCTGGAAATCGCCCGGGCCATGTGCACCCGTCCGCAGATCATCTGCCTCGACGAACCGGCCGCCGGCCTCAACCCTCAGGAAACCGAAGCGCTGAGCGCGATGATCCGGCTGCTGCGCGACGAGCACGATCTGACCGTGGTGCTGATCGAACACGACATGGGCATGGTTATGAGTATCTCCGACCACATTGTGGTGCTGGACCACGGCATCGTCATCGCCGAGGGTGGCCCCGACGACATCCGCAACGACCCGAAAGTGATTGCCGCTTATCTGGGCGCGGAAGAAGAGGAGGTGGTATGAGTAAACCCATCCTCGAGCTCAAGGAACTGGACGTGTTTTACGGGCCGATCCAGGCCCTTAAAGGTGTCTCGCTGCACATCAATGAAGGGGAAACCGTCAGCCTGATCGGCTCCAATGGTGCCGGCAAGTCGACCCTGCTGATGTCGATCTTCGGCCAGCCAAGGGCGGCGGACGGGCAGATCCTCTATCAGGGCGTGGACATTACCCACAAGTCGTCCCACTACATCGCCTCCAACGGCATTGCGCAATCGCCGGAAGGGCGGCGGGTGTTCCCCGACATGACAGTCGAAGAAAACCTGTTGATGGGCACTATCCCCATTGGCGACAAGTACGCCAAGGAGGACATGCAGCGCATGTTCGAGCTGTTCCCCAGGCTCGAAGAGCGGCGTACCCAGCGGGCGATGACCATGTCCGGTGGCGAGCAGCAGATGCTGGCTATCGCCCGGGCCCTGATGAGCCGGCCCAAGTTGTTGCTGCTCGATGAGCCAAGCCTGGGCCTGGCGCCGATTGTGGTGAAGCAGATCTTCGCCACCCTGCGGGAACTGGCCAAGACCGGCATGACTATCTTTCTGGTGGAGCAGAACGCCAACCACGCCCTGCGGTTGTCGGACCGGGCTTACGTGATGGTCAACGGCGAAATTCGCATGACCGGCACCGGCAAGGAGTTGTTGGTCAACGAGGATGTGCGTAGCGCCTATCTCGGCGGGCACTGAGTTTCAGTGGTTGTACACAAGCCCCGGCGCGCAATCGCCGGGGCTTTTTTACATCTTCAAAACACCACTGAACCCTGTGGGAGCGAGCTTGCTCGCGATAGCGGTGTGTCAGTCTCCACGATGCAAGCTGTGCCGCAGTCATCGCGAGCAAGCTCGCTCCCACAGGTTTTTGGCATGCCTCTGGGAAATTGTGGAAAACAATATTCCCAAGCTCGTAAAGCGCGACATAAAGCCGCTGCAAATAGTTGTTTTGTCACGGTTTTGACTTGTCCCCGTTTGCTGTGGAACCGGCTGTGAATAACGTGGGAGTAGCTGGCTGCAGGCCTTTTAAACCGTGGCTTGCAGAGGTGTGGTTGTTTTTTGATCAAGTGTTTTTGCGCAGCTTGCAGGCCGCTTTGTCAACCTTTTTGTTCGGGATGAAAATGCATGGAGTCGGCGTGGACAAGCCTGTGGATAAGTCTGTGACTAAACTCTGGAAAGACTCGGCTGAAGGCCGTGGTTGCTGGCTTGGCGCCATCGCTGGATTGACCCGTCAGTCATGAAAATGGCCAAGGGCTACACAGCAGGCGCTTGAGGGTCAAGCAAAAAAGTTTCAAAACCCCGCGCAAAGCCTTGTGGATAGCGGCTTGCAGCTTTTCCACTTGCCCCCAAAGACTGTGGATCGGCCTGTGGATAACGTGCGCGCACATGGCTGTAGGCCACGCTGGTCAAGGGGTTGCCGGGATTGAGCGTTTTTTGAACAAATTGAACGGTGGTTGCCGCTGTGAACAAGGCCGGGCATGCTGCCTGCTGATTTTCTATTCCAATGGCTGGCGATCAGCCGAAGCAAGGAGAACACGATGTCCAACACCCTGTTTATTACCGGCGCGACCTCCGGTTTTGGTGAAGCCTGTGCCCGTCGTTTTGCCGAAGCCGGCTGGAAACTGGTGCTGACTGGCCGTCGTGAAGAGCGCCTCAATGCGTTGTGCGCTGAGCTGTCGAAGCAGACGGAAGTCCATGGGCTGGTGCTTGATGTGCGTGATCGCAAGGCCATGGAGGAGGCGATTGCCAATCTGCCGCCATCCTTTGCAAAACTGCGCGGATTGATCAACAACGCCGGACTGGCCCTGGGGGTTGATCCGGCGCCCAAGTGCGACCTGGACGACTGGGACACCATGGTCGATACCAACGTCAAAGGCCTGATGTACAGCACACGTCTGTTGTTGCCGCGCCTGATCGCCCACGGTCGAGGTGCCGGTATCGTCAACCTGGGGTCCATCGCCGGCAACTACCCGTACCCGGGCAGCCATGTGTATGGCGCGACCAAGGCGTTCGTCAAACAGTTCTCCCTGAACCTGCGCTGCGACCTGCAAGGCACGGGCGTGCGGGTCAGCAACATCGAGCCGGGCCTGTGCGAGAGCGAGTTCTCGCTGGTGCGTTTTGCCGGTGACCAGGAGCGCTACAACGCCACTTACGCTGGCGCCGAGCCGATTCAGCCGCAAGACATCGCCGAGACAATCTTCTGGGTGCTCAATGCCCCGGCGCACATCAACATCAACAGCCTGGAGCTGATGCCGGTGAGCCAGACCTGGGCCGGGTTTGCTATTGATCGCAGTGGTGGCAAGGCTTAATACCGAGGCATCGTTCTTCGCGACCAAGCCCGCTCCCACATTAGACCGCGATCCAATGTGGGAGCGGGCTTGCTCGCGATGGGGCCGGACCAGACAAAACCGGACATCAGCTAGACTCCTCCCTCAAGCAATCCGCCGCACCCGGCGGTCTAGAGGTATCCGAGGAGATCAAGTGAGTAATCGAAGCGAGCAGGCGCTGCTCAAGCAATCGACCTTCCTGATGCTCGCCGTAACATTCGCCGGGATCATCACCGGCTTTGTTTCGGGCGCCCAATCCATTCTGTTCGATGGCTTCTTTTCGTTGATCGCGGCCTTCATCAAGGTCCTGATGCTGATCACCGCCCGGCTGATCGCCAAGGAAAGCAACCATCGCTTTCAGTTCGGTTCCTGGCACCTGGAGCCCATGGTGCTGGTGATCGAAGGCAGTTTCATATTCCTGGTGGCCGTTTATGCCTTTCTCAACGGTGTGTTCGGCATCATCAGTGGTGGTCGCGAAGTCGAACTCGGTCTGGTGATTTTCTACGCGGCCTTCTTCACTGTCGTTGAGCTCATTTATTTCTTCTACGTCCGCCAACGCAATCGCACGCTCAACTCATCGCTGATCCAGTTCGACAACATCAGTTGGCTGGTGGACGCGATGCTGTCGGCGGGACTGCTGGTGAGTTTCCTGATCGCACTGCTGCTCAAGACTCAGGGTTACGACAAGTGGGCGGTGTATGTCGACCCGATGATCCTGATTCTGCTGGCCTTGGGCATGCTCCCCCCGGCGTTCAAAATCCTCGGGCCGGCGTTGCGCGATGTGCTGGGGATCGTCCCGGATCAGCTGGACGACAAGGTGCGTCAGGTGATGGAGGTCGTGAAGGCCGAGCATGGTTTCGACGATTACATTTCCTACGTGCAGAAACACGGGCGTGCGTGTTTTATCGAGATTCACATCGTATTGCCGAAGGATTACCGGCTGGACGGCGTGGGGCAACTGGACAGTCTGCGCGAGGAAATTTCCAAAAAGCTTGGCGAGCCGGATGCCGCTCGATGGCTGACCATCAGCTTTACCGGGGACCGCAAGTGGATTGAGTGATTGGATTTCCTCTTGCCACTCAGTCAGCCGAGATACTGCGCTAACCCGCGATAACAGGTCGCCAGGTGATAAGGCGTGGTCGACGGCATGTCGCGGCGGCTGACTTCACCGTGCTCGTCACGGCATTCGTACCAGCCGCCGGCATGCAGCGAGCGCTGCTGCAATGCCTGCAATTGACTCAGTACATCCGCTTCGCTGTCCGGGCGCAGCGTTAATGCGCGTAGGTACTCGGCCTGGGCCCAGATGCGTTGCGTGGCGTCCCGGGCGCCGCCATCGGCTGCGAAATCGAGCATCGCCCGCACGGCGCCAGTCCGCTGATCAACGCCCACTTGCTCGGTAAAAGCGAAGGCCCGCTCCAGATCGGCATGCAGCGTCGAATTGCGCAACAGCTCCGAGGATTCCAACAGGAAATACCATTCGAACTGATGCCCCGGTTCAAACCAGTTATCCACAGACCCCAGCGGTTTTTCCATCAATACGCCGTGCTGTGGATCGATGAAGCGTGCGTGCATGGCTGTGCATAACCCGACGAGCGCCTGTTGGACGTCGAGGTCTTCACGCACTGACAGGGTGGCGAGGAAAGCTTCGGCCAGATGCATCAGCGGGTTTTGCAAAGGGCCGCTGTCCAGCGATGCCCAGTCGCGGTCGAGCGTAGCTTCGTACAGACCGTCGTCCGTGGCGAAACGCTGCGCGACCACTTCCAGCGAGGCATTGAGCACCGACTCCACCAGCGGCTCGCGGACCTTGTCCCAGTAATGGGCGCAGGCGAACAGGATGAAGGCGTGGGTGTAGAGATCCTTGCGCTGATCGAGCGGCGCACCTTGTGCATCGACACTGTAGAACCAGCCGCCGTGCTCGGCATCGTGGAAGTGCCGCTGCAAGGAGCGAAACAACGCGGCGGCACGCTCTTCGGCGCCCGGCACCTGATCGATCAGGCTGGCAAACAGATACAACTGCCGCGCACAGGCCATGGCCCGGTAGCGTTGCGGTGGCAGCGGTTGGTGTTTGGCATCCAGCGCCTCATAAGGCAACGCCATATCGGCGTTCCAGCCCGGACCTTGCCAGAGCGGCACGATGACGTTCAGGAAGTGCTGTTGCACCGAGGCGAACAGGGCGGTCAGTTCAGGCTGAGAGGCGGAGCGGGAAACAGGCGGCATTGGCTGGCGTCGTCACGGCAGGGGCGATTGCGCGACATGTTAGCAGAGAGGCTGGCCTGAGAGAGGTTGTGTCTGTCAGGCCGCCTTCGTCGGGATGCCACCCGGGACAAGCCCGCCCACAGGTGTACGCATTCCAATGTGGGAGCGGGCGTGCCGGCGAAGAGGCCGGGTCAGGCACTAGAGAGTCAACCTGTCAGCAACCACACGCCAGTCGCCGCCGAAGCCGCGCCCGCCAGTCGAACCAACGGCGCCGCCGCCTGCGGCAACACCCGCACCAGTGCATAACCTGCCACGTGTAACACTGCCGTCGCCGTGACGAAGCCTGTGGCGTAGGTCCATGGACTCGACATCTCCGGCAGCTCCAGGCCATGGGCCACGCCGTGGAATAGCGCAAACAACGCCGTCGCAGCCACCGCCATGCCCAGAGGTGGACGCACGGCCAATGCCACGGCCAGGCCCAACGCGAACACCGACGCGGCAATCCCGCTCTCCAGTGCCGGCAGGTTCAATCCTTCAAAACCCACCAGCCCGCCAATCAACATAGTGCCGACAAAGGCGCACGGCAGCGCCCAGCGCGCGGTGCCTTGCTGCTGTGCTGCCCACAGGCCGACCGCGAGCATTGCCAGCAAGTGATCGAGCCCGCCAAGTGGGTGGCTGATACCGGCGATCAAGCCGTTGTCGCCGTGTCCCGGATGGGCGAAGGCGAGGGCCGGAGTCAGCAGCAGGGCCAGGGCGGCGAGAATGCGTTTGAGTGTCATGGATAAGCTTCCTTGTTGATAAGTCATGATCAGGCCGCGGTCAGCAAACCCTGGCGTTCGATGAAGGCAATGATCTCCTCCAGGCCCAGGCCGGTTTTCTGATTGCTGAAGACAAAGGGCTTGCCGTTGCGCATGCGTTGGGTGTCGCTGTTCATCATCTCCAGCGAGGCACCGACCAGAGGTGCCAGGTCGATCTTGTTGATCACCAGCAGGTCGGATTTGCAGATTCCCGGCCCGCCCTTGCGTGGCAGCTTGTCGCCGGCCGAGACGTCGATCACGTAGATGGTCAGGTCGGACAGTTCCGGGCTGAAGGTCGCGGAGAGGTTGTCGCCACCGGACTCTACGAGAATCAGGTCCAGCCCCGGAAAACGGCGGTTGAGCTGATCCACGGCTTCGAGGTTGATCGAGGCGTCTTCGCGGATGGCCGTGTGCGGGCAGCCACCGGTTTCCACGCCGATGATGCGCTCCGGTGCCAGGGCTTCGTTGCGCACCAGAAAATCTGCGTCTTCGCGGGTGTAGATGTCGTTGGTCACGACGGCCAGGTTGTAACGCTCGCGCAGGGCCAGGCACAGGGCCAGGGTCAGGGCGGTTTTGCCGGAGCCGACCGGGCCGCCAATACCGACGCGCAGGGGTTGTGCGTTCATGTGTTTCTCCAAAATAAATGGCCCTAGGAACGGAACAGACGGCTGTACTGGCGCTCGTGGGCCATACACGCCAGGGACAGGCCGAAAGCGGCGCTGCCGTAATGAACGGGATCGATTTGAGTGGCGTTCTGTTGAGCTTGTTGAAGCAGCGGCAACAGTTCGCTGGTCAGGCGTTGGGCGGCTTGCTGACCCAGGGGCAGGGTCTTCATCAGCACCGCCAACTGGTTTTCCAGCCAGCTCCAGAGCCATGCGGCCAGGGCGTCCTGCGGGCTGATCTGCCAGGCGCGCGCGGCCAACGCCCAACCCAGGGCCAGATGTGGTTCGCTGCGCTGTTCGAGGAAGGCGCGGGCGGGGGCGTCGAGCTCCGGCAAGCCATTGAGCAATTGCTGCAACGAGTAGCCCATCTGCCGGCTCTCCTGATGCAGCTCGCGGGTTTCGCGGCTGGCGCGGTGTTCCTCGCAGCGTTGCAGCAATTCGTCCCAGTTTTCCTCGCTGGCGGCCAAGCAATGGGCGAGCAGCAAGGGTGCTTCGAAGCGTGCCAGATTCAGCAGCAACTGATCGCTGATCCAGCGTCGCGCACTGTCGGGGTCGTGAACACGGCCGTTATCCACAGCCATTTCCAGCCCCTGGGAGTAGCTGTAGCCGCCAATCGGCAATTGCGGACTGGCCAGACGCAGCAGCGCCCAGGCCGGGTTCATGTGCGTACGCCGAACTGGTGCAGTTTCGGCGCGTAGTTGAAGTCTTCATCGCCGTGACGCGAATGATGATGGCCACCACCGTAGGCGCCATGTTCCGGCTGGAATGGCGCCTCGATGTTCACGGCAACGGCACCGAGTTGTTCGAGCATGGCCTTGAGCACGTAGTCGTCGAGCAGGCGCAACCAGCCGTTGCCGACTTGCAGGGCGACATGGCGGTTGCCCAGGTGATAGGCCGCGCGGGTCAACTCGAAGGCATTGGCGCAGGTGACGTGCAGCAGTTGTTCGGGACGGGCGCAGACGCGCACGATTCGCCCGTCTTCGGCTTGCAGGCATTCGCCGTTACGCAACGGCGGCTGGCCGCGCTCCAAAAACAATCCGACGTCTTCACCTTCGGCACTGAAACAGCGCAATCGGCTTTTGCTGCGGGCTTCGAACGTCAGGTGCAGTTCGGCGGCCCAAACGGGTTGAGGGTCGATTCTGCGATGAATAACCAGCATCGGAAGGCTTCCAGCTATGGACAATGCTCAGGCTAGAGCAAGGGGCTTGCCAATCGACATGATGCGTAGGAAATGGCTGAAGGAGACGTGATACTTGTATCAATGGAGTGAGTTTTTTGGTTGAAGTTGGTGCGTTGTTTTTGATTTGTGCACCAAGTTAAAGCGGCGAGGTTTAATGTGCGAGCGAGCTTGCTCGCGATGGCGGTGGAGCGGTCACATAGAGGGTGGATGTCATGCCCTCATCGCGAGCAAGCTCGCACCCACAGGGATTTCATCCTCAGAAAGTTACTCAGTGCTGCCAAGCCCTTGCCAATGCTTGAGGCCGATAAAGATAAACCGCAGCTGCTGGGTGATTTTCGCCTGGGGCGTCAAGTGCTCTGGCAAGGCTTCGGCTGGCGGATCGATGATGTCCGGCAGGGTGGCGAACACGCTCTTGACGATCAGATCCGCCATGACGCTCAGGTCGGCGATGTCCAGATGCTGCAGTTTCGGCATCAGTGACAAATCCGCCGCCAGGTCCGAGCTGATGTTTTCACGCAAACGGCCGATGGCCTGGCGCACCGGCACCGAACCGCCGTACTGCTCACGGGCAAGAAACAGGAACTGCGAACGGTTGGCGCTGACCACATCGAGAAAGATCCGCACCGAGGCATCGATGATGCCGCCCATCACGAACTCGTTGTGTCGTACCAGGCGAATGGTTTCGCGGAATGTCTGGCCGACTTCGCTCACCAGCACCAGGCCCAATTCATCCATATCGGCAAAATGGCGGTAGAAACCGGTCGGTACGATGCCGGCGGTTTTCGCGACTTCGCGCAGGCTCAGGCTGCCGAATCCTCGGCCGCCATCCATCAGGTGCCGGGCAGCGTCCATCAGGGCGTTACGGGTTTGTTGTTTCTGTTCGGCGCGGGGCAGCATCGCAAGGGCGTTTTCTGGACAGGGACGCGGCGCACTCTAGCAAATCGGCTTTGCTGGCGTCGAACGACTGTAGGGGGGATCACGCGGGGATGTGTGGCATCTATTAAGCGGGCCTATGAAAATTCAAAAGCCCAATCCGGGGATTGGGCTTTTTTTCAAGGCGGCCATGGAGCTTAGCTCACGGCGCTGTTGCGTTCGATCACGCGGTCACCACCGCCTTCAGCAAGGGTTTGACCTTGTGGAGTACGATCCGAACCGTCGGCGGCAAGGGTCTGGCCTTGTGGCGTACGGTCGGAACCATCGGCAGCCAGGGTTTGACCTTGTGGGGTACGATCGGAACCATCGGCAGCCAGGGTTTGGCCCTGAGGAGTGCGGTCCGAGCCATCCTGAGTGATCAGGCCTTTTTCTTTCAGGCGATCATTGCCACCTTCGGCAAGAGTCTGGCCTTGTGGGGTGCGATCGGAACCATCGGCGGCGACGGTCTGGCTGAACACCGAGTGGTCTTGTTTCACTTGTGGAGTAGCCTGGTCAGCTGCTGGCAGGGCAAAAGCTGTGCTGGTCAGCATCGAGAGTGAAAGGCTAAGCAGTAATTGGCGTTTCATGATTGTTGTGCTCCTTGGGGAGGCGAAAAGTGGGTACGAGAGCAATGCTACTCTCGATAAGTCGATATAAAAGTTCATAAACGCAATGGTAATAATCAACGGAATTGATTGTTTGCTGTGGAGGCCCTAGGCCGGGCGTTTCCGGCGAGTTGTCTTGCACTTCCGTGGGTATTTTCGCCCCGCCTGTGTTGTGCAAAAGTGCAGAACCGGTAACGCAGCTCGACCGGCTGGTCAGTATTGGACTGGGCGAAATCGGAGAAATCGGTCTATCGATTAAACCTGCCGGGTTTTTGTCAGTCGTAGTTTGCATGGCGAGCCGTTTTGCGGCTCACCGTTTCACATGTGCGTCGCAGTCGGGGCGCCCGGTCGTATCAGGAGCCCTGTGCAATGACGCGCACTCAAAGGACGTTGGTCTGGACCCTTTCCACTTTCCTCACCTTGTTGGTGATGCTGGTGCTGATCATCGTGTTCTTCGACTGGAACCGGATCAAAGCGCCGCTCAGCGCCAAAGTTTCCGAAGAGCTGCACCGCGCTTTCGCCATCAACGGCAATCTGTCGGTGGTCTGGCAACCCGAGCCCGATGAAGGCGGCTGGCGCGCCTGGGTACCGTGGCCTCATGTGGTGGCCGAAGACTTGAGCCTGGGTAATCCCGACTGGTCGAAACAGCCGCAGATGGTCACCTTCAAACGGGTGGAACTGCGTATTTCACCCTTGGCATTGCTGGCGCAGCGGGTGATGATCCCGCGTATCGATCTCACTGAGCCCAATGCCCACCTGCAACGCCTGGCTGACGGGCGCGCAAACTGGACCTTCAAATTCGACCCAAAGGACCCGGACGCCGAGCCGTCGAGCTGGGTGGTGGATATTGGGGCGATCGGCTTTGACAAGGGGCATGTCACCCTCGACGACCAGAACCTGAAGACCCAACTCGACGTACTGATCGATCCATTGGGCAAGCCGATTCCGTTCAGCGATATCGTCGGCGACAAAGCGGCGAAAGCCGCGCAGGAGAAGGGTTCGTCACCCCAGGACTATGCATTCGCCCTCAAGGTCAACGGGCAGTACCACGGCCAGAAACTCGCGGGCCAAGGCAAGATTGGCGGGCTGTTGGCGTTGCAGGACGCGGCACGGCCGTTTCCGCTTCAGGCACAGGTAAAAATTGCCGATTCCAGCGTCGAACTGGCCGGCACCCTGACCGATCCGCTGAACCTCGGCGCTCTGGACCTGCGCCTGAAACTGGCCGGTACCAGTCTGGGCAATCTCTATCCGCTGACCGGTGTGATCCTGCCGGACACGCCACCCTATGCCACCGATGGCCATCTGATCGCCAAGTTACACGAGCCGGGTGGCGCGGTGTTCCACTATGAAGAATTCAACGGCAAGATCGGTGAAAGTGACATCCATGGCAACCTGACCTACGTGGCCAGCCAGCCACGGCCAAAGCTCAGCGGTTCGCTGTTGTCCAATCAATTGCTGTTCGCTGACCTGGCACCGCTGATTGGTGCCGACTCCAACGCCGAGCAGAAGGCCCGAGGCGGTGACAGCAAACAACCGGCGGACAAAGTACTGCCGGTCGAAGAGTTCAAGACCGATCGCTGGCGCGATATGGACGCCGATGTTGAGTTCACCGGCAAGCGCATCGTGCACAGCGAAAAATTGCCGTTCAACGATCTCTATACCCATCTGGTACTCACCGATGGCGTGCTCAGCCTCGAGCCACTGCGTTTCGGCGTGGCCGGCGGCAAGCTGGATGCGCAGATTCGCCTGAACGGCCACACCGATCCGCTGGAGGGCCATGCCAGACTCACGGCGCGTGGCTTCAAGCTCAAGCAGTTGTTCCCCGGCTTTGAACCGATGAAAACCAGTTTCGGCGAACTCAACGGCGACGGTGATATTAGCGGGCGCGGCAATTCGGTGGCTAAACTGCTGGGCAGCGCCAATGGCAATCTGAAAATGCTGATCAACGATGGCGCTATCAGTCGCGAGTTGATGGAGTTGGCCGGGCTGAACGTCGGCAACTACGTGGTCGGCAAGATCTTTGGCGACAAGGAAGTGAAGATCAACTGCGCCGCCGCTGACTTCGGCATCCAGTCCGGCCTGGCGAGTACGCGCTTGTTTGTGTTCGACACAGAGAATGCTATTGTTTACATCGATGGCACCGCGAACATGGCGACCGAACAACTGGACCTGACCATCACCCCGGAATCAAAGGGCTGGCGTTTGATTTCGCTGCGTTCGCCGCTGTACGTGCGGGGCAAGTTCATCAAGCCCGATGCTGGGGTCAAGGCCGTGCCGTTGATGTTGCGTGGAGCCGGGATGGTCGCGTTGGGCGTGATCGCCGCACCGGCGGCAGGGTTGTTGGCGCTGATAGCGCCGAGTGGCGGCGAGCCGAACCAGTGCGCACCGTTGCTGGAGCAGATGAAGGCGGGCAAGGCGCCGAAGACGGTGAAAAACTGAATATGTTGGTGAGCAGTGTTCAAGCGCCCCCGACTCCGGGTCGCTTGAACGTCTGGCGAGGCTAGATCATTCAACTCAAGCCGGTGGGCGCATGGATTTGCAATAACTCCGCTTCCATCCTGTTACCCAGTTTCTTGAGGACGTCATCTCTTACTCGATTGTATTGGCGCCCATCCAGCAAACTACTCATTAGCCAAATGTTGGTCTTGTGTTCGTTGTTGCTATTCAGAACCGGCTGGTCGAGAATATCTATTGCAATTTTTTTGGCTGTTTCGAACGCCACTTGCAGAGTTACCACGGTTTTATCGTTGCGAATAATCGTCAGCAGAACAGCCGTTGAAACCAGTATGTCCGTGGTGGTGTTGCTCACAATAGCGTTTCTTTGAAGTTGCTCGACGATTACCCTGATCGCCGGTGAGTCAGGCTGGAGTTTTGCCAGTTGAGCAAATGCAAAAGCGAGCGCTTGCCGTTCATCTTGTGGCAGGGCACTCCCGGCGCTTTGTTCAATAATATTAAATAGGCTCCTGTGTTTAAATTCTAATTGCTGGGTCGCTTGGCTATTGACCGTCCAGCCAATTTTTTGAACGGTATTTTTATAGGTTGGCCAGGAAGTTTCACGGTTTGTGCTTTTTTGTGCAGCCACTAGTTCGCCTAGCAGGCTAGACGCTAGGATATCTTTTTTAAAACTGTCAGTGTGCAGGCCGTAGAAAATCGTTATGTTGCCATTAACCAACCAAGTATCAATTGTTGTTTTTTTCATATTTTCACCTACGCGCAGGTGGGCGCAAGAAATTGTTTAAATCGGCAGGTGTCTGCCGATTTAAACGTATCAGTGGCTGTTAGAAGTCTGGCAGGTCATCAATGAATTTTTTACCACTTTCGCTAAACTTCCTGTACAAGTCGCCACGCAGGCCTGAAAACGTTTTAGTGTCCAGGTAAGTGCGCACAGCACCCGTTTTAATAGTGGTGGACTGGCGGGTCGATTTCCAGAACAGAATACCGTTTCTGCTCTCCCTTGCATCCAGGGAGATGCAGTTGAGGATCATGTTTGGTTGCCTACCGTTATCAAGCCAGATCGGTGCGATATCGAATTTTGCCTGGGTGCCCAGCTTAGAGTTACGGTCAAAAATCTTAATGGCATCTGGACTTTTCTGCACCGCCTCAACGGCCTTTTTAGCAACTTCAGCCAGGATTTTAGCTGCATTGCTACCAATCAATCCTGCAGCCACTTCCAGGGCAACTTGATCCATTGTCAGGCCAACTCTCTTGATCGTGACCTCCTGGATGTTCCGGTTTTGAGTCACCCAGCCAAGTTTGCTCAGGCCGTCAACATAGTAGCGATACCATTCGAAGAGTTGCTCATCTTTGGGATAGAGTTTGGTGGCGGCGTTTTGCATGACCAGTTTGCACAAATTGACGTCGTCGATGATTTCCTGCGAAATGCCGGGCAGGAAGGCATTGATAGTATCAGGCATGACGCTGGCGGTTGGTTTGTCGATATCATGTTCAGGTGTGTTTGAGAGCGTAGAAAATACAGGTGCCGAGCGCTGCGTGATGATAGGTAATGCTGGCAGAGAATCAATAAATTCGAGTCGTTGTTCAAGTAGCATCAAAGTAATCCTTTACTTGTTGGTGTGAGCAGCCGGTTGACTGTGGTTGTTAGAATAGATTTATAAATTTCGAAGTCTAGCTTTGGTTTGTAACTTCAGTTTTTGGTTGTGGTAGTTATTCGCTGTTTGTGGTTGTTTTAATTCGTGGGGGTGAACTAAAGTAGTCGTTAAGCTTGAAATATTTGAACTGTTGTCGAGGCGCTGATCAGCGCACCGCATGCCCGGACAACAATGCCTCTTCACGCAGCCACGCAAAAAATGCCCGAACCGGTGGATGACGTTCGCGTCCCGGCACGCACAGTGCGCTGTAGCCGGCTCCATCGACCTGGATATCTCCCCGGTACGGCAACAACAGACCACTGGCCACGCTTTCCGACACCAGAATATTGCTTGCCAGCACCAGGCCTTGGCCGGCAATCGCCGCTTGCAGGGCGTAATGCTCTTCGTCGTATTCGCGCACGGCGGGCCGACCGCTCAGCCAGGTTTCGCCGGAGCGAGCGCACCAGGCCTCCCAGCCGTGGGCATAGAGTTTGGAATTGTGCCAGCGCACGCTGATCAGCGTCGGGGCGCGACTCGATGCCAGGGCCACTTGTTCAGGCGAACCGTAGACACCAAAGGACTCATCGAACAGGCACTGGCCGTACAGGTTGGGGTAATCATCGAGGCTGTAGCGCAGCACCAGATCGACACTGGCGTCCTGATGCAGATCGATGACTTCGCAGTGGGTATCGAGGCGCACGTTGATATTCGGGTGTCGGGCGTAGAAACGTCCCAATCGTGGCACCAGCCACAGGGCGGCGAAGGCGGCGGTGGTGGAAACCGTCAGGCTGGCACCACTGCGTTGCGGACGCAGTGTATCGACACTTTGCGCCACTTCCAGAAAAGCCCCGTGCAGGCTCTGGAACAGCCGTTCGCCGCATTCGGTCAGGCGCACCTGGCGCGGCAGACGCTCGAACAATGGCACGCCGAGCCAACTTTCCAGGGAGCGGATCTGGTGGGATACCGCCGTCGGCGTCACCGAGAGTTCTTCGGCAGCAGCCTTGAAGCTCAGCAGGCGTGAGGCGGATTCAAAAGCGCGCAGGGCGGTCAGCGGCAACGAGGCGAACATTGAATACTCCATGGATGAAATAGATTCATCCAGACTGATTTCTGCTCATTTGAACGAGGACGATAGTGAGCTTCAAGCTGCAAGCCACAAGCCGTTTGAGTTTAGCCCTGAGGAGAATCAGATGAGTAAAATTCTTGCTGTTCACGCCAGCCCCCGTGGTGATCGCTCGCACTCCCGGCGTTTGGCCGAAGTGTTTCTGGCGGCCTGGCAGGCCCGTCATCCACACGCGCAACTGACCCGACGCGAAGTCGGTCGAGCGCTGATTCCGCCGGTCAACGAGGCATTCGTGGCCGCCGCGTTTTACCCCGAGCCCGCCGCTCGGCCGCTGTCGATGCAGGCCGATCTGGCGTTCAGCGACGAGCTGGTCGGCGAACTGCTTGGCCATGATGTGCTGGTGATTTCCACGCCGATGCACAACTTCAGCGTCCCCAGCGGCTTGAAAGCCTGGATCGATCAGATCGTGCGGGTAGGGGTGACCTTCGATCACACCCTGGACAATGGCGTGGCCCAGTACGAGCCGTTGGTGCAGGGCAAGAAAGCCCTGATCATCACCAGCCGTGGCGGCTTCGGTTTTGGTCCGGGAGGCGAGCTGGAAGCCATGAACCATGCCGACACGCTACTGCGTACGGTGCTTGGATTCATTGGCATCACGGACGTCACCGTGGTGGCTGCCGAGGGCGAGGAGTCCGCCGGGCGCAGCTTTGAAATCTCTGCCGCCGAGGCTGAGCAGCGCTTGTTGGCGCTGGCCGGAGAGTTCTAGATGGCCTGGCTGTTTCTGCTGGTCGCCGCCGGGTTCGAAGTCACCTTCGCCATGGGCATGAAGTACGCCGAGGGCTTCACCCGACTCTGGCCTTCGCTGGTCACCGTAGTGGCCGCTGTGGGCGGGATCTATTTTCTGACCCTGGCCATGCGCGAGCTGCCGGTGAGCATTGCGTACCCGATCTGGACCGCCATCGGTTCGCTGGGCACGGTGTTTCTCGGTTTCGCGCTGCTGGGTGAAAGCCTGACCGTGATCAAGCTGGTCTCGGTCGGGCTGATCGTGGCGGGCGTGGTAGGGTTGAAGTAGGGCGGATGACATAGACTTGTCATCTTCGCTGGTAATGCTTGGCGGATGTCTTGCATCCAGCCTTGCGCCACCGCCCGACCACAAGGATGTTCGCCCATGTCGCAAGGTTCTGCCCCGCGCTACCCGCTGGTGTTGGTCCCGGGAATGCTCGGGTTCATTCGGTTGGTGCTTTATCCGTATTGGTACGGGATCGTCGAGGTGTTGCGCCATGGCGGTGCAGTGGTGTTCGCGGTGCAGGTCTCGCCGCTCAATTCGAATGAAGTGCGGGGCGAGCAATTGCTGGCGCGTATCGAAGAAATCCTGCGGGTAACCGGGGCAGACAAGGTCAACCTGATCGGCCATAGCCAAGGCTCGCTGACTGCCCGTTATGCAGCGGCCAAGCGCCCGGACCTGGTGGCATCGGTGACCTCGGTGGCGGGGCCGAACCACGGTTCGGAGCTCGCCGATTACCTGCACGAACATTATCCCCATGGGAGCGTCCGTGGTCGTCTGCTGTGCTTTTTATTGCGGATCGTCGGCGTGCTGATGGGGTTGTTGGATACCGGTTACCGCGGGCCGAAGCTGCCGGTGGATATCCATGCGTCCCATCACTCCCTCACCAGCGCTGGCGTCGCGTTGTTCAACCAGCGTTATCCACAGGGGCTGCCCGACACCTGGGGCGGTCATGGTCCAGAGGAAGTCAACGGCGTGCGCTATTACTCCTGGTCCGGCACCTTGCAACCGGGCATTACCGATCGCGGGCGCAACCTGCTGGATGGCACCAACCGCAGCTGTCGGTTATTCGCTAAAACCTTCGTCCGCGAAGCCGGGCATTGCGACGGCATGGTCGGGCGCTACAGTTCGCATCTGGGTACGGTGATTGGCGATGAGTATCCGCTGGATCACTTCGATATCGTCAACCAGTCACTGGGGCTGGTGGGCAAGGGGGCTGAGCCGATCCGGTTGTTTGTCGAGCATGCGGCGCGGTTAGCTGCGGCCGGGCTCTAGTCCGCGTTATCGTTCATCGCGGGCAAGCCACGCTCCCACAGGTTTCCGGTTGTTCACAGAAATCAGATTCGACACAAAACCTGTGGGAGCGAGCTTGCTCGCGATGGCGTCAGATCAGGCAACACTGACCTTGCGACTCAACACCGTCGTCCAACGCTCGGAAACGATCACCCCACCCAAGGTCAAAACTCCGCCCACCAGGTGATACATCGCCAGTTGCTCATGCAGCACCACCGCCGCAATCAATGCGGTAATCAGCGGTAGCAAATTGAAAAACTGCGTGGTCCGGCTCGGTCCCAAACGCACCACGGCTTGCATCCACGCCAGTGGCGCGACCATCGAAGCCAGCAGGCAGGCGTACAGCACCAGTGGAATGTTCTGCAGGGTCGGACCGACTTTCGGTGAGACGATGAACAGCGGGAACAGCACCACCACGGCCACCAGTACCTGCAAATACAGAAGCACCAGCGGCGGCAGTTTCAGTTGCCACTTTTTCAACAGGGTGCTGTAGACCGCGTAGGCCAGGGTGGCGATCAGCATCATCGCGTCGCCCAGGTTGACCCCGTGTTCGAGCAATGTGCCAAGGCTGCCGGACGACACCACCACCAGGACACCTGCAAACGACAGCACCGCACCGGCCAGGGCACCCATGGTCAGGCGCTGGCCGAGGCTGATGATCGCCATGGCGAGCGACATCAACGGCATCAGTGACAGGATGATGCCCATGTTGGTGGCCGAGGTCAGGCTCGCGGCGAAGTACGCCAGGCTTTGATAGACCGCCATGCCGAGAACACCGAGGACAAAGATCTTGCCCAGTTTCGGGCGGATCTGCGACCAATGGGTGAGCACCGGTTTGAGCATGAAGGGCGTGAACAGCATTCCGGCCAGCAGCCAGCGGTAGAAGCCGATCTCGGCAGGGAAGATCGCCCCGGCCGACATTTTGGTGATCACGGTGTTGCCGGCCCAGATAAAAATGGCCAGCAGGGGATAAGCGTATTGCATCGGGAAAAACCAGAACGTTAATGAAGGGCAATTATCCGCTTGTCTGGATGCAAGCCTATACTTCGATCCAGACAACCGGCCCCTGATGACGGACAGCATGAGCAGTAAACACATCGATCTGCTGGATTTCAGCGAATTGCCTTCGGCGGTGTACTTCCGCTACGCCGATTTCAATACCCACGAATTTGCCGCTGCGCACCGTCATCCCTGGGGCACTCTGGAGTATGCGGCCCACGGGGTGTTGCACATGGACGTCGAAGGCAGCCGTTTCCTCTCGCCGCCGCAATACGCGGTGTGGGTGCCCCCCGAAATCGAGCACAGTTTCTACAGCCACCAGCCGATCAACTACCGTGCCGTTTGCCTGGCGCCGGCGGTCTGCGAGGATCTGCCACAACAGGCCTGCACGCTCGCCATCAGTGACATCCTCAAGGCGATCCTCAAGGACTTCGCCGTCCGTGACGTCAAGATTCCCGAGCAGGCCGCGGATAAACGCCTGGCTCAGGTTCTGGTGGATCAGTTGCAACAGGCGCCGGTGCATGAGTGTTACCTGCCCTATGCCAGCACACCGGGACTGCTGAGCATATGCGAGGCCCTGCAAGCCGAACCCGGTGACAACCGGCCCTTGGCGCATTGGGCGGCGCAGGTTCACGTCAGTGAACGGACCCTGGCGCGGCAGTTTGTCCGCGAGTTGGGCATGAGTTTTGGTGAGTGGCGCCAGCGTCTGCGATTCCTGGCCGCGATTGAAGCACTGGACAACCATCGCAGCATTCAGGAAATCGCCTTCGATATGGGCTACAGCACCGGTTCGGCGTTTATCGCGATGTTCCAGCGTCAGGCCGGGTGCACGCCCGACTACTATCGACGCAACAAGAAGTTTTAACGCACTCGTTAAGAATTTTCATACAGCATTATCCGAAACAAACTTCATGGGAACAGAATTGGGGCGCTGTAGGCTTCGATCTTCTATCTCTAAGTTTGCGAGTAATGATTGTGAAAAATTTGTTGTTGAAGTCTGCGAGTAGGCCAGACTATTCCGATGTAGAACAAGAGCACAGTACTCACTACAACTTTATCAAAAGCGCCATTCCCGACTGGATTGTCGATTCTTCGCTTCAGCGGATGGGTGATTTACGCAACACATCAAAAGTTATTCCCGCCTGGAGCAAAGCGGCGTCCCACACGGAACATGTGGCAGCGAAAGAAGCCACAAAGGTCAGTTGGCAGGCGCAGAACCAGGTCGACCGGATGCTCGGGAAGCTGCAAGATGCCGAGTCCTTTGCCCAGCCACTGCTCACCAACGCCCTCAAGAAGCAATTCGGTGTAATGGTCGATGTTCGTGAAGTTTTTCTGCGGTTGTATTTTCCGGCTAAAACATCCGCTTGGGCATTCAATGTCACCGGCGGTGTCGGCAGTCGAACTGTCTCGTTACTTAACGCGTCTCTGCAAAACTTTGCCGAGGGCGAAGTATTTACCAGCGACTCTGCATTTATCACTAAGCCCGACGAAATCGGACGGTTTGAAATAAAGAAGCTGGGAATAACGATCGAACAGTTCAAGACGCTGTGCCGAACTCTGGATATCGGGTCCCAATATAAAAAATATCTGGAAAGTTATCTGGCTCCCGAAGGTGCCATGGATCGGGAGGCGGTGCAGCACCGCATCGTCGCCAGTCAGAAAAGCGCCATGAAAGCTGCAGCACATCTGGCATTGATGAAGAAGGACATCGGGGCACCGGCCTACCTGACCGTGTTGAACATGGTTCTGGGTAAAAAGGGACTGGTGTGGGATGGCGCTCTCGTGCGTTTCTACCACTTGAGCATGCTCGACACCCGTCTGACCGGGATTGTACTGATCGCTGCCGATCTCGATATCCCCGGTGCGAATGTCCGGCGCGTCATTGCCTACGTACCGCACGATCCCGAGCATCCGCTGAAAGAGTATGCCTCGACGGCCGAGTTCGCGCTCGAACTGACTCACCAACTACGGGGTAACGATCAGGCATCCGGCGCTTCCCGGCGCAGCTATCAGGCGTTTTTCAGTCGATTCGTGGATCAATGCCAGCGTGGTCATTTCTTCGCCGCGCTCAATGCGAAACTGTGGGAAATCACTTACCACGACACACAACCGGGCTCCAATCTGCCTGCCTGGCGCGAAACTCAAGTAGATCGCCCCGATTTACGAATAGCTGCGGTATCGTTCGAAAGCGATACCGTCAGCCGTTATAACGGCGATCCGTGGGTTTATCTCTATCAGCAGCAAGTTGACAAGATTTTTGCCGACGGGCGCGCGCTGGCCGTGACCACCGCCGATGCGGACAGCGCCGCACGTTGGGCGTGGATCGAAAACCTGGAAAAAATGTTCTCCGACATCATGCAGGTTGCCTTGCTCGTCGCGACCCCCTTTGTCCCGGTGCTCGGGGAGCTCATGCTGGGGTATATCGCCTATCAACTAGTAGACGGGGTTGTGGAAGGTGTCGTTGAACTCGCCCAGGGCGAGTACGTTGAAGCGGCGGAGCATCTGGTCGGCGTCGCTGAAAACCTGGTTCAGTTGGGCACGTTTGCCGTGGGCGGTGCTATCGCCACTCAAGTGGTGAAGCCCAGGTTGTCGTCCTTCCTCGAAGGCGCCCATCAAGTCACGCTCCGAAACGGTCAGCAGCGGCTATGGGGGGGAAATCTGCAGCCGTACCTGCAACAAAACCTGCGTCTGGCGACGGATTCCAAACCTGACGTTTACGGTCTGCATCAGCATCAGGGCCGGCAGATTCTGTCTTTGGACGATGGTCATTTCGAGCTCAAGTTCGATCCGCAATCCGGCAAGCACCGGGTTCAGCATCCGACCCGTCCCGAGGCCTATCAGCCGGTGGCGGAGAGTAACGGCACCGGCGCTTTTGTAATCGAGGGTGAAACACCTCACACCTGGGATGCCGATGCGCTGATCAAGCGACTCGGCCCGTCGGTGGAGGGGTTGACCGACAAGTTAGGCGACATTCGCACTGTCAGCCGTGCCGATGTCGGTGCGTTGGTACGCATGTACGCTGATAACGAACGGGCAATCCCTTTGCTGAGCGATACGGTGACCCGGTTCAGGATCGACCGGGATATCGACACCTTCATCCGCAACATCGGCAGTACCCAGGAACAGGAAAATTTGCAGGCCGATCCGCTTTGGCAGTTTCAACTGCTGGACGGCTTGTGGCCCGGCAGAGCGATTGAGCTCAAGGGGGCTGATGGACGAGTGCTGTACGCCATCGGGGTCGATGACGAACCTGTTTCTTTCTCTACGGACCAATTGGCGGATACCGACCTGATCGACACCTTGCTGTTGCTTCTCGATGATGCCGAGACCCGGCAACTGCTGGGTGATGAGCCTGATGCACCGATCGGCAGCCGCACACAAAATGCCATGCGTTTGAGGGGGCAACTCGCGCAATTGGCAGAGCGGCGCAAGGCCTCGTTGTTCGAAAAACGTTACCGAGATGTCGGGCAAGCCGTCAGTGCCGAGGCAAGGTTCATCCAGGGCGAGGTTCCAGGAATGCCCGGTGTCGTTGCACAAGAGCTGGTCGCGCTGGCGCGCCCGGAGGAGTTGCAGGCGCTCAAGCTGCGCAGGCTTCCCGAGCGACTGCAAGGGTGCGCCGATTGGGCGCTCAGGGACGTACGGATCAGTCGTGCGTACGAGGGTTTTTATCTGGACTCGGTCGAAAATCCGGACTTTGACGCCTTGGCGTTGCATTCCCTGGAAAACCTGCCTGGCTGGAATGCCAATGTGAGGATCGAGCTGCGTCACTACCGTTTCGATGGTCGACAACTGGACAGCATCGGCCCCGAGGATGCCGCCATCCGGCGTACGCTCGTCTTAAGCAAAAACGGGTTGTTCCAGGCTTGTGACGAGCAAGGCAATGCCCTGCATTCGGGCAGTGATTTGTTCACCTCGATCTTGCAGGCATTACCCGATGCCGAGCGTGATGCGTTGCAGATTCATATCGGTCAGGGCCCGGTCCTGAAGGCGGCATTGCGCGACCATGCCCTGAAACCCTACAGGCTGTTAAGCGTACTTTCCGACTTGCCGGAGCTAAAAAAAGCGACATTCGATCCGGCAATCATGCGTCTGCGTGGGGGCGCTCCGACGATGGGAGGCGAACTCACGCGACTGCAAGAGGTCGGGCAGTATTATTCGCAACTTGTCTCCTTAGCCTTCCATCCAAGCGTCCCTTCGATAGATCGATACAACTTCCTGCGCGGTCTCAAACTGATGCACGAAACCTTGTACCTCGAATGCCCGAATTCACTTAAGTATGGGCTTTCCAGGGCGAACGGCGAGGGTGCCGAGGCCAATCTGCGAGCGGTACAAAGTATTGAAGTCTTGCCTGACCTGAAGAATCTGATGTCGCTCGAACAGTACCAGGCATTGATCGAGCGACTGTTCCCCGATAACGATTTTGTGCCACTCACGGAGTCGGAGCGCAATCTGGGCGCGCGCGCTCGCGATCTCGAGCAAACCGGGCGACTCGATGAATATCAGGCGCTGCAACGCGCCGTGAGGGAAAACCTCCCGGTGTCCAGCGATCAATGCGCAGCATTGCAGAACTATGCCGCTTACCTGGATACCGATGTCTCGACAGCTGTGCAGCCAGTCGAAGTGACACCCCAGGTCATGGCCAATCTGCGACAGGCACAGCGTGCCATCTATCGATCCAAGGAACTGTTGCCTCTGTCGGGCAACCAGCTGCCGAGCATCTGGGAAAACGGTGGTTCAGCGATCGCGAAAATCAAGGGGCTGCGAGGACTGGATCTGCAGGAAGGTCAATTCACTGCACGGATGTCTCTCGCCGAACATGCGCGTAAAGCCATTGAAATCAAGGGAGGCAATTGTTCGGAAAACTCCAAGGTGACCTTCGCGCTGCTGGCCAGCCAACCGAGAACCTCGCGGATCCACCTCGTCAAAGCCACCGCATTTGATCATCAGTACGTGGTCATTGGCGATGACTTGACCGATCTCAAGCAACTGGTGGTTGCCGATTCGTGGCCGGAGTTCCCTGCCGCCCATACGGCGGATAATGGGCATTTCGAGTTTGAACTACCCCCCATTGCAACCCTTGAACCGGGACCCGCCAACGCGGATTTTGCCTTTATCAACGATGTGCCTGCAGGCCCGGCGGCGCTGCCGGAGGTTTCCCGGGACAACACCATCAGGCAGATAACCATAAACAAACTGTACAAGTCGGGGGCTTATGCTCAATTCACGTCATTGAAGACGTTGGCGACACGATACAGTGTGCCTGGGGAAGCCTGGGTGTCGTTCGAGCGCTTGCCGGTTTCCGTGATCGCAAAGCGCCTGTCAGCCTGGCGAGACTATCAACACGCATTCAAGAACCTGCTGAAGCAACAGCCCGCTGGTGCCTCACCGGCCGAATGATCCTCTCTGGCTGGAGGAAGGTGTAACAAGGCTTGACTACACTCCTCGTGGAGGCCGCATCTCTCGATGCGGCGACACGGAGAAAACTCCATGAAGATAACGCGTGTCCCTTTGTTGATGATCGGTTTGCTGCTCTGTTCCCAAAGCTTCGCCGCCACAGACCAACAGAACAAGATGACCACCTGCAACGCCGAGGCGACTGCAAAAACCCTCAAGGGCGATGAGCGCAAAGCCTTCATGAGCAATTGCCTCAAGGCCACCCCGGCGGCCAACGATGCCGGTAAAGCCTTGACCCCGCAGCAAGAGAAAATGAAAACCTGTAATGCCGATGCGACCTCCAAAGCCTTGAAGGGTGACGAGCGCAAAGCCTTCATGAGTGATTGCCTGAAGAAGAAATAAGATCGGCTCAAGGACAGTGGTGGCTGAGCTGGCCCCATCGCGAGCAGGCTCGCTCCCACATTTGTCCAGTGTACTCAGCTCTACTGTGGGAGAGCCTGCTCCGGGCGGCGCTCCGACGATGGAGCCGCAGAAGTCGCCGCAAAAGTCCTGAAGCACCACTAAGGTCGCCCCACACAATCCCTAGTGCTCGCACCGGATCGCTGGCAGACTGCCAATCCTTTTTACGCCGTTCGTTTTTGAGGCTGTATGCCAACGTTTTCTCAGCGTCAAGTCTTGCTGGTCATCAGCTGGGTCATCATTTTTGGCGGACTGCTGCTGGTCCTGCCGCTGCGGTTGCTGCCTAGCCTGCTCGCCGGGTTGCTCGTGTTCGAACTGGTCAACATGCTCACCCCGCAACTGCAACGGCTGATCGAAGGCCGGCGTGCGCGCTGGCTGGCGGTGGCGTTGCTGGGGACTCTGATTGTCAGCGTGCTGTCGCTGATCTTTGCCGGTGCCTTCAGCTTCCTGCTGCACGAGGCGGAAAACCCCGGCGCGTCCCTCGACAAGTTCATGGGAGTGGTCGACCGCGCGCGCGGGCAATTGCCGCCGTTCATCGACGCCTATCTGCCGGCCAGTGCCGCGGAGTTCCGCGTGGCGATTGGCGAATGGGTCAGCAAACACCTCAGTGATTTGCAACTGGTGGGCAAGGACGCGGCGCACATGTTCGTGACCTTGCTGATCGGTATGGTGCTGGGGGCAATCATTGCCTTGCAGCGCGTGCCGGACCTGACCAAACGCAAGCCGCTGGCCGCGGCGTTGTTCGAACGTCTGCACCTGCTGGTCCAGGCGTTTCGCAACATCGTGTTCGCCCAGATCAAGATCTCCCTGCTTAACACGGTCTTCACCGGGATTTTCCTGGCGGTGATCTTGCCGATGTTCGGTATCAAGTTGCCTCTGACCAAAACCCTGATCGTGCTGACGTTCCTGCTCGGCCTGCTGCCGGTGATCGGCAACCTGATGTCGAACACCCTGATCACTATCGTCGGATTGTCGTTGTCGATCTGGGTCGCTGTGGCGGCGCTGGGTTACCTGATTGTTATCCACAAGCTCGAATACTTCCTCAACGCGCGCATCGTCGGCGGGCAGATCAGTGCCAAGTCGTGGGAGTTGCTGCTGGCGATGCTGGTGTTCGAGGCCGCGTTCGGCCTGCCGGGGGTGGTGGCGGGGCCGATTTACTACGCGTATCTGAAGAGTGAGCTGAAGCAGGTGGGGATGGTTTGATCCGCTGGATCTTTGTTGGCTGATCTGGCCCCATCGCGAGCAAGCTCGCTCCCACAATGGACCTGTGCTCGCAGGACTAATGTGGGAGCGAGGTTGCTCGCGATAGAGGCACCTCGGTTCTGGATCAGTCCATAGAGCCGTAACGCTTGGCCGCTTCAATCGCCAGACCGCTACCGATACTGCCAAAGATGTTCCCTTCCACATGCCGTGCATTCGGCAACATCGCCGAAACACTGTTGCGCAGGGCGGGGATCCCGCTCGAGCCGCCGGTGAAAAACACCGTATCGACCTGATCGACCCGCACATCGGCGTCTGCCAGCAGTTGGGTGACGCTGTTGCGCACCCGCTCCAGCAGGCTGTCGATGGCTGACTCGAACAGCGCACGGCTCAGGTCCACACTCAGGCCCGTTTCAATGCGATCCAGCGGCACGTGGCGATTGTCGGCGTGGGTCAGCTGGATCTTGGTTTCTTCCACTTCCATGGCCAACCAGTGTCCGGCGCGCTGTTCGATCAGCTTGAACAGGCGGTCGATACCGCCGGTGTCCTCAATGTCATAGCGCATGCTGCCCAGGGCCAGTTGCGATTTCTGCGAGTACACCGAGTTGATGGTGTGCCAGGTCGCCAGGTTCATGTGGTGACTGGTCGGCATGTAGGCGCCGCTCTTCATGCGGCTGCCGTAGCCGAACAGCGGCATCAGGCCTTGCAGGCTGAGCTGTTTGTCGAAGTCGGTTCCGCCGATGTGCACACCGCCGGTGGCGAGGATGTCCTCGTGGCGGTTATCCACACCCCGACGTTCCGGCGACAGGCGCACCAGTGAGAAGTCGGAGGTACCACCGCCGATGTCGACGATCAGTACCAGCTCTTCTTTCTCGATGGTTGACTCATAGTCGAACGCGGCGGCAATCGGCTCGTACTGGAACGAGACTTCCTTGAAACCGATCTTGCGCGCCACGTCTACCAGGGTGTCTTCGGCTTCCTTGTCGGCCATCGGGTCATCGTCGACAAAAAACACCGGGCGGCCCAGTACAACCTCTTCGAATTCCCGACCAGCGGAGGCTTCGGCACGGCTCTTGAGCTGGCCGATGAACAGCCCGAGCAGGTCCTTGAACGGCATCGCCGTGCCCAGGACGCTGGTGTCGTGCTTGATCAGCTTGGAACCCAGCAGGCTCTTGAGCGAGCGCATCAGGCGGCCTTCGTAGCCTTCCAGGTACTCGTGCAACGCCAGACGGCCGTATACCGGGCGACGTTCTTCGATATTGAAGAAGACTACCGACGGCAGGGTGATCTTGTCGTCCTCCAGCGCGATAAGCGTTTCCACGCCGGGGCGCAGCCAGCCGACGGTGGAGTTGGACGTGCCAAAGTCGATACCCAAGGCACGGGCTGGAGATGCGTTGTTCATGTCTTTCAGGTTCCGGTTAAAAAACGGCCGCGCAGTGTATGTCAGAGCGCGTCAGATTCGAAGGCCGGTTATCTGCTAATTCTTCGCAGACAATGCCTTGAAAGATGGGGCATCCCCCCCAAACTACCCTGCATCAACCGGACAGCCGCGGGAGTGCTCGCAAGAAGCCCCGCCTGCTGCCGATAAACTTCTGCAGCGCCGCCCGGTCACAAACTTGAGATTGGTCAAACCAATGGCTGCAAACAAGCGCATGCTGTGGCCTGTGGCGCGATTCTGATAACGGATGGTGATTCCCGCGATGGACTTCAAAGACTATTACAAGATTCTCGGCGTGGAGCCGACCGCAGACGATAAGGCGATCAAGGCCGCCTATCGCAAGCTGGCGCGCAAATACCACCCCGACGTCAGCAAGGAAAAGGATGCCGAGGCCAAGTTCAAGGACGCTTCGGAAGCCTATGAAGCACTGAAAAGCGCCGACAAACGCGCCGAATACGATGATTTGCGCCGCTACGGCCAGCACGGCCAGCCGTTCCAGGGGCCACCGGGCTGGCAGAGCCGTGGTGGTTTCGGTGGTGGCGGCCAGGACACGGGCGATTTCTCGGACTTTTTCAGTTCGATATTCGGTAACCGTGGGCCAGGCTTTGGTGGTGGACAGTCACGTCGCAGCACCGGACGTCGAGGGCAGGACGTGGAAATGGAGCTTGGGGTTTTTCTCGAAGAAACATTGTCGACTGAGTCGAAGAAGGTCACCTTCCAGGTGCCGCAGTACAATCCGGCCGGCCAGCATGTGAGCAACACCAGCAAAAGCCTGAACGTGAAGATCCCGGCCGGCGTGAGCGACGGCGAGCGCATTCGCCTCAAGGGGCAGGGCGCTCCGGGTGTGGGTGGCGGGGCCAATGGCGATCTGTACCTGACGATCCGTTTTGCACCGCACCCGAAATTTGACGTTGAAGGCGAGAACCTGATCATCACCTTGCCATTGGCACCGTGGGAGCTGGCGCTGGGTGCCGAAGTCGCCGTGCCGACCCTGACCGGCAAGATCAATCTCAAGGTGCCGGCCGGCAGCCAGAACGGCCAGCGCATGCGCGCCAAGGGCCATGGCCTGATGAACAAAGCCGGTGAGCGTGGTTACCTGTTCGTGCAACTGAAGGCCGTGATGCCGAAGAAGTCCGACGATGACATCAAGGCCCTGTGGCAAGAGCTGGCGAAAAAGGCCGCATTCGACCCGCGAGAGCATTTTTGATCCCTTGGAACCAAGGAGACACTGACAATGAGCAGTCCCCTGAACGTTCAACTGGACATGGCGGAATTCTGTGAGGCGGCCGAGCTGTCGGACGTCTACGTGATCGAAATCGTCGAGCACGGCATCCTCGAACCTCAGGGCGCTCAGCCCAAGGACTGGGTTTTCAACGACTACGAACTGGCCCTGGCCAAGCGCGCCGCCAAGTTGCGGCGCGACCTGGACCTTGAATGGGAAGGCGTCGCCCTGGCGCTGGACCTGCTTGAAGAAGTCCAGCAATTGCGGGCCGAGAACCGCATGCTTAAGCAGCGGTTAGGGCGATTGGTAGTGGAATAACACAATCTACCTTCAACCCTGTAGGAGCAGCCTTCGGCAGCTCCTACATTGAGTTGCGTGGCAACATCACCGTAAACAACGTGCCGTCCTCTTCGTTCGAGGTGACTTCAATCGTCCCCTGATGCGCATCCACCACTTCCTTGACGATAAACAACCCCAGCCCGAGGCTGGTGGAAGGCTGCCCCAGCTCTTCGTCGGCGCTGCGCACCAGCGGATCGAAAATCGTGGCGATGGCGTCCTCGGGAATCGGCACGCCGAAGTTATGCACAGTCAGGCGCACCGCATCCGGCTGGCCCTTGAGGGTCACAGTCACGTCGCGTTTGTTCGAACCGTGCTGCAAGGCGTTGCCAATCAGGTTCTGCAATAGCTGAGTGAGTCGACCCGCGTCCCACACACCGTGGGTGTCTCCGAGTATTTCCAAGGTTGGATCGCATGCAGGGTTGCCAGCGCAGGCTTCGGCAATCGCCGCATGGGCCACTTCGGCCAGGTCCAATGGGCGTCGCTCGATAGGCAAGCTCTTGCCCAGGCGGCTGCGCACCAACTCCAGCAAGTCGCCGACCATCATCGCCATATGTCGCGTGCCCCGCTGGATGTGGGTCGCGCAGGTCAGGGCATCGCCCTCCAGTGGAGTTTTGCGCAGCAGCAGTTCGATGGACATGCTTACCGCTTGCAGGGGCGCGCGCAGGTCGTGGCCGAGAATCGCCAGGAAGATGTCCCGCGAGCGGTTGACCTGGTCGGCATAGGCGGCCGTGGATTCGGCCAACGCTTCGTCGATGGCTTCATTGAAACGGATCATGTCCTGGAAGTAAGCCATGTCGGGGGACTCGAGACTGTCTACCCACAGGCGGATCACGCAGGCGCGAAGATGGCGGAATTCGCTGGTCATCTGCACCAGATCAAACCCCACGTTATGACGCAATTCGCCGTGGCTGGCGCCAGCCTCGTCCAGGCTTGGCGTTTTTTCCGGACCTTCACCGCGAGCTTTGGCTGCCTGTTCATCGGGGCTTTGCGGTTTGGTCATGTCCCGCGAGGCGGCCAGCAGGATCGATTTCGCGTGGTCGCGCAACGAAGCGCTGTCCATGGATTCGGCGGCAGGGGTGATGGTCTTGGCGAACTGCTCCCACTCATTGACGATGCGATCAACATTACACACGATGAATTCGGAAAGACGCATAGCGGTTACCTGAACATGGATCGAAGGATAGCGTTTCGAATATTAGTCCCTTTGGCGGGAAAAACACGACTACTCATGCTGTGGCATAACCATGGGCAGCAATGGCGGTATTTATGTATTGGCAGCTCCTTGATTTTCGAACTGTTAGAGCCTTTTGAAGCGTTGGCCCAACAGTAATTTGGTCTTTTGTTTTAGGCTCCGGTGCACGAGTCTGTTCGCTCCTATCCTGTTATCAAGGTGATTGAACAGTGTCTGATTTGCATGGAAGCAACTGGCTGGAAACGCCCGCCAAAACCAACGGTGTTCATTACGAGCGTGTACTGGGCGCCATACCCGACGCAATAAAAAAGGCGTCGATGTCGAGAATGAAAGGCCTTGAAACACTAAGGCCTGAAATGCCCGAGTGGTACAGCGCGGCACGGGAAGTCGACCGACAATATCTGAAAGGGTTGATTGAAGAACAAGGACGCTTGCAAGGCGTGCTGGACAAGTCCCTGGGCAACTTGCAACACGATATCAATGCCTTCGCCAAACCGCTGCTCAGTGCATCGATGCAGGCGAACTTCAATACTGTGGAGAACATCGACGCACTCAGCGTGCAACTTGAAGTACCCAGTAATATTGCCTTTGTCATTGATACCGGGGCCAGCCGCGTTCGACAGTCCACGTTGCTGGAAGCGGCGTTGCACAATTTCGAGGAAGCAGAAACTACCGAAGACGCCTGGCGCAGCAGCTCGGGTATCTATCGCAAGGAAGAGCGCGGCAGCCTCGTGCTTGAGACCGCGATTCCCTTGCCCAGGTTTGCATCGATGTGCCGCAGCCTCGACATTGGCGGACAGTACCAGCGGCATATCAAATCCATCTTGCTGCCGACCACAACTGAAGCACGACGCGCCTTGCAGGACGAGTCGGTGGCCAGTGAAAAAGCCGCTTTTCAGGTAGCTTCACTGGTCGCGCGATTGAAAGGCGATATCAGCGACCATGCCTACGGCAAACTCGGGCAGATACGCGAGAGCCAGGCCGATACCACGCTGTACGACCAGCCGCTACATTGCCATCGATTGTCGCTGATGGGCTTTCGTTTGACGGGCATCGTGCTGTTCAGTGCCGTCAGCGATCCGTCGCAGATCAAGCAGGCGATCGATGCCTTGACCCCCGACTCAGTGAAATTCTGGAGCGAATGGTCGCAGCGCCTCTCGATATTGCCGGGAACGGAGTACGATCGGTTCAAATTGCTGCAGGCGTTTTTCGCCAATGGGCCGCAGGGGCTCAACGATGAGCTTTTGCGCCGCGATGACATCTACCATCAGAGTCGTTTGTCCGGCCACGTGATCGCCTATGTACCGGATGATCCGCAACATCCGCTCAAGGAGTACCCTTCGCTGGCCGCGTTCATGAAAACCCTGATCGGTCAGCTGCGAGACACGCAGTACCAGGCGTTTTTCAGCCGGTTCGTGGCGCAAAAGGACAAGGGGCTGTTTTTCAGCCGGGTCAACGAACGTCTGAAGACGTTTACCTGGCAGCAACGCGAGCCATTGGACATGGGGCCATGGTGGCGTGAAACGGCGGTCGAGAATCCCGATGCAGAACCCGTTACCAATCAGATCACGGGCGACCTGTGGGTGACATTGTTCGTTGAACGCCGCGACAAGGCCATCGTCGATGCCCGACGCATCGCGGTGCCGACCGGTGACGAGGACGCCAGCGCCCGCTTCAAGCGCCTGACCAGTTACCTGAACATCGGCTGGAACGTGTTCAATTTCGCCGCGATGCTGGTGCCCGGTCTGGGCGAAGCGATGCTGGGCATCATGATTGCGCAGATGCTCGCCGAAGTGGCCGAAGGCATCGAAGACTGGAGCAAAGGGGACAAGGAAGAGGCCTCTGCCTATTTCAATGGAGTGCTGATCAACTTTGCGCAGTTGGCGCTCATGGGCGCCGGTCACGGGTTGCCAGGCGTCCAGCTGACGCCGATCAAGGTCTCGCCCTTTGTCGAAGGGCTCAAGCCTGTTGAGGTCGCCGGCAAGCAGCGTTTGTGGAATCCGGACCTGACGCCGTATCAACAATCGGTCACCTTGCCCAAGGATGGCGTCGTTGGTGGAAAAGGCTTGTACCGGCACCTTGATCAGGACCTGCTGCGCCTCGGCGACAAATGCTACGAAGTCAAACAGGACCCGAGCACTGGCGAGCATCGCCTGCAACACCCTTCGCGAGCCGATGCCTATCAGCCCTTGCTGGAGTACAACGACGCCGGCCTGTGGAAGACGGAACTCGATCAACCGCTTGAATGGGATCGGCGTCAATTGCTCCAGCGTCTGGGCGCCTCGGTGGATGGGTTCACCGATGAAACACTGGAGCAGATCCTGGCCGTCAGTGGTGTTCACGAAAATACACTGCGGCGGCTCCACGTGGAGCACGAAACCCCGCCCGCACTGCTGACCGATACCCTCAAGCGCTTCAAGGCGTACGCCGACGCAGAAGCTTGCGCAGAACAGATCCTGGCCGATCGAGTCGGCCAGGAGTGGGCCGATCTTGCCGTGCGCTTCATGACTGAGTTGCCGGGCTGGCCCGAGGGCAAGGCCATCGAAGTGTTCAAGGGGCCGGGGCTGTCGGGGGCGGCGTTCAAGGAGGGCTATGCCGACGCGTTGCCGGCCGATACCTTGCAGCTGACCTGGCAGGATCTAATCACCGGTGCGCTGCCTGCACGTGTGGTCGGGTTCCTGGATGAACAGGCCCTTCGCGAGACCCTGGGGCAGTGGTTTTCCGGAGACAAGACGGCGCGCACGAAGGCCTTGCGCGATCGCCTGGCCGAGCAGGCGCGGGGCAGCAAAAGGCGTTTGTTCGACAAGTTGTACGAGCGCCGGGAGCGTGCAGAGGATCCTCGTGTGAGTTTGCTCAAGGGGCACGAGTCGTCGCTTTCGACCAGCGTGGCGCAAGCACTTGTGGAACACGCCCCCCCCTCGGACCTGCAACATTGGGCCGAGAAACAGCGCGTGCCCTTGAGGCTTTCCCATCAGGCCCGGGAAGCGGCGCACCAGCTGCGAGTGGCGCGAGCGTATGAAGGCCTGTACCTCGGCGAGCTGCACAACACCGACACCGAGCGCCTGGAGCTGCACTCGCTGACAGCCCTGCCGGGCTGGCCCTCGGACCTGCGTCTGGAAATCCGTGAATTTTCTTTTTCAGGGCGGCTGCACGACAGTCTCGGCCCGGACGACGCGCCTACCCGCAAAGTGTTGATCCGGGGCGAGGATGGCCGATATGAAGCACGGGACGCGGGCGACGAGCACCTGCACGGCGCGGACAATTTGTATGCCGCCGTGCTGCACGCATTGCCCGACACCCAGCGCGCCGCCCTGGGTTTTGAAATCCATGACGCGGCAGGCCTTGAGCAGGCGGTAAAGTCAAAACCACTGGATCGAGCTGTGTTCGAGCCGATCCTGCGCGATAACCCGGTGCTCAAACCGTCCTACGACCCGAGCGTCATGCGCTTGCGCGGCGGCATGCGGGGTTACGCACAACAGGTCCCGCACGGCATGGGGCTGCGGCGACGGGCCCGTGCACTGTATCCGGGTTTTACCTCGGAGGAAGTCGAGACGCTGCTGGCGGACTTGGGTCAGGGCGAAGGTGCGGCGCATGAGGGACTGGCGGTGCTTGAGGCCGAGTTCAACCAGTTGAACCGTACCATGCAACGCTGGATGAACTCGCCGACCGAGTCCTTTCGTTTTAGCCCGGAGGGCGTGGCGGAGTGGCATGCGCGAAACAACATCTACAAAGCGCTCAGGCAATGCTGGCAGCGCACCGGGCCAGAGGGCATCGAGGCTACCGGGGTAGTGCGGCCGCAGGCGTTGAACCTGGACAACATTCCCAAGCTGGGCCGACTTCTGGAAACCCTGCCGAAGCTGGAGGCCAACTTTGACCATGTCACCAGGCTGAGCCTGCGCGGTGGCCAATTGCGTGCCGGGCACATGTCTTTCCTCGACTCGTTTCATCAGGTGCGCTACCTCAATCTGCAAGACAATCTGCTGACGGCCGTTCCGCAGGCGGTGGGGGACATGCGCCATCTCAGCCACCTGTTTCTTGACGGCAATAAAATTGAACTGGATGCATCGGCGGTAGATCGCCTGAAGAATCTGACGCGCATGACGTCCCTGCGCTTGAGTGGTAACCCCCTGAAGCTCATTCCAAACATCAGCCGAATGCCGCATTTGCAGGTGCTTTTGTTGCGCGAAACAGGGCTGGACAGCTGGCCTGTCGGGCTGTTTTCGCAGTCGCGACCGCGCGCTATCTATCTTGATCTGAGCGCTAACCCGATCAACCGGATACCTGAAGTCGCGCCCGGTTCATTTCGCGCAGAGTTGCTGGCGCGCACCGTGATCAGCAGGGATCCGCGTTGGATTTCGCCGGAAAATCTCGACATCCTGAAGTCTTACATCGAGTCGGTCGGCATGGACCCGGAGCGTCCTTATCCGCCCCTTGGCGTGCTCGACAGTTCGGATTGGGTGACGGGCATGTCTGAGCGGCAATGGCAGGCAAAACAGGAAGTCTGGAACGCGGTCGAGGATGAATTCGATTCAGTGCCGTTCTTCAACGAAATTCGCAGGCTCACCCAATCCGCCGACTTCAAGGCCGGCGGCACCTATCAGGCAGAGCTTACGGCCAAGGTCTGGCGCATGCTTGAGGCCATGGCCAGCGACACTGAACTGCGCATCAAGTTGTTCAACGAAGCCGCAACCCCCACCGAATGCGTGGATGGCGGGACGCAACTGTTCAATGCCATGGGCGTGCAGGTGATGGTTCACGAGGCCTACGCCCTCGTGCGCGCAGATCTGATCGAGACGCAATTGCTTGAGCTGGCCCTGGGCAAATCCCGGCTCGATGAACTCGGCGCCATCGCCCGTCACCGGGTGTCCGAGCGATTGGCGAAGGGAGAACAGTTCCGTCGGACCGGTGTCGATGGCGAAGTGACCGGTACGATCGATGAAGTGGAAGTGCACCTGGCCTACATGACCGATCTGGCGCAGCGCCTGGATTTACCGTGGCAGGCGCGGGGCATGCAGTTTCGCAGCATCGCCGAGGTCAGCAAAGAAATGATCGAGGCGGCGCTCGAGCGGATCAAGGCGCTGGAGGAGGGTGATCTGCTGATCGATCGGATCTTTGAGCAACCGCTCTGGAAGTCCTGGCTGGAGTCGACTTACCGCGAGGAATTGAATGGCTTGAAACGCCGGATCGACGCCACCACCGATTTGCAGGTTGCGTTGCAGCGCAGGGCCGAAGGTACGCGGCTCACCACCGAGGAAAAGGCTGCAGTGGAGGCGGAAATCAAGGGGCTGTGCAGCGAATTGGGCAAAAGTGAAGCAGACTATGCAGATGGCCGGGTGATGACTGACGAGGCGTATGTTCAAGCCTTGAATGACATCGACCGGCAGGTCACACAGCGGCTGAAGAACCTGACCCGAGAAGCGATGGCGCGGGCCAAGCTGGACCGGCTGCGGATTGGGGCCGATCAATAATCACGGAAAATACAAAGGCCTCGACACCCTGGGTGCGAGGCCTTTGTGTGGGGTGCAACAAACGGCTTAGAACAGGAAATAACGCTGGGCCATTGGCAAGGTTTGCGCTGGCTCACACCACAGCAACACGCCATCGGCCTTGACCTGATAGGTCTGCGGATCGACGTCGATGTTCGGCAGGTAGTCGTTGTGGATCAGGTCGGTTTTCTGCACGTCGCGGCAACCTTTGACCACGGCGATTTTCTTTTTCAAACCCAGGGCTTCAGGCAAGCCTGCATCCTGCGCCGCCTGGCTGATGAAGGTCAGGCTGGTGGCGTGCAGCGAACCTCCGTAGCTGGCGAACATCGGGCGGTAGTGCACCGGTTGTGGCGTCGGGATCGAGGCATTGGCGTCGCCCATCAGGCTGGCCGCGATGGCGCCGCCCTTGAGAATCAGCGTCGGTTTCACGCCAAAAAACGCCGGACGCCAAAGTACCAGATCCGCCCATTTGCCCACTTCGACCGAACCCACTTCATGGCTGATGCCGTGGGTGATCGCCGGGTTGATGGTGTACTTGGCGATGTAGCGTTTGGCGCGGAAGTTGTCGTTGCCTTCACCATCACCGGGTAGCGGCCCGCGTTGCTTTTTCATCTTGTCGGCGGTCTGCCAGGTGCGGGTGATGACTTCGCCGACCCGTCCCATGGCCTGGCTGTCGGAGCTGATCATCGAAAACGCACCGAGGTCGTGGAGGATGTCTTCGGCGGCAATCGTCTCGCGGCGGATGCGGCTTTCGGCGAAGGCCACATCCTCGGCAATGCTCGGGTCGAGGTGATGGCAGACCATCAGCATGTCGAGGTGTTCATCAATGGTGTTGCGGGTGAACGGCCGGGTCGGATTGGTGGAGCTCGGCAGCACGTTGGCAAGACCACAGGCCTTGATGATGTCCGGCGCGTGACCGCCACCGGCACCTTCGGTGTGATAGGTGTGAATGGTGCGGCCCTTGAAGGCGGCAATGGTGGTCTCGACGAAACCGGATTCGTTGAGGGTGTCGGTGTGGATCGCCACCTGCACGTCGAACCGGTCGGCCACGCTGAGGCAGTTGTCGATACTCGCCGGCGTGGTGCCCCAGTCCTCATGCAACTTGAGGCCGATGGCGCCGGCCTTGACCTGCTCGATCAATGGTTCCGGCAGGCTGGCATTGCCTTTGCCGGTCAGGCCGATGTTCATCGGGAACGCATCGGCGGCCTGGAGCATGCGCGCCAGGTGCCACGGCCCGGAAGTGCAGGTGGTCGCATTGGTGCCAGTGGCCGGTCCGGTGCCGCCACCGATCATGGTGGTGACGCCGCTCATCAATGCCTCTTCGATCTGTTGTGGGCAGATGAAGTGGATGTGGGTGTCGATGCCGCCGGCGGTGAGGATCATGCCTTCGCCAGCGATGACTTCGGTGCTGGCGCCAATGGCAATGTTGACGTTGGGCTGGATGTCCGGATTGCCGGCCTTGCCGATCGCCGCGATGCGCCCGTCCTTGAGACCGACGTCGGCCTTGACGATGCCCCAGTGATCGATGATCAGTGCGTTGGTGATCAGGGTATCGACCACCTCGGCGGCTAACAACTGGCTCTGACCCTGGCCATCACGGATGACTTTACCGCCACCGAATTTCACTTCTTCGCCGTAAGTGGTGAAGTCCTGTTCCACTTCGATCCACAACTCGGTGTCGGCCAGGCGCACTTTGTCGCCGACAGTGGGACCGAACATGTCGGCGTAGGCTTGACGGGAAATCTTCATGTGTTCGCCTTGAGATTCAATTGAATTTGAAATCGTTCGCTGCGCTCACATCGCGAGCAAGCCCGCTCCCACAGTTGATCGCGTTCCCCTGTGGGAGCGAGCTTGCTCGCGATGGGGGCGGTACTGACAACGCATTAATCAGAGATCGCCCATGATCCGCCCGGCAAACCCGAACACCCGACGATGCCCGGCCAGGTCCACCAACTCCACCTCGCGGCTCTGCCCCGGTTCGAAGCGCACGGCGGTGCCGGCAGGAATATTCAAGCGCATGCCACGGCTGGCGGCGCGGTCGAATGTCAGGGCGTCGTTGGTTTCGAAAAAGTGGTAATGCGAGCCAACCTGGATCGGCCGGTCGCCGCTGTTGGCCACCTTCAGGCTGAGGGTGCGCCGGCCAACGTTGAGCTCGATCTCGCCGGGCTGGATCTGGTATTCACCGGGAATCATCAGTGGGCTCCTTGGAGAATCTTGTAGTAGAGGGCGGTCGGCTTGTAGCGGCCGCTCGGGTCGCAGGCGTAGTCGGGGATTTCACCGGCGCGGGTGTAACCCAGCGATTGGTAGAAGGCTTCGGCGGGCGAACCGGCTTCGGTGTCGAGGTAAATCATGCCGCGCTTTTGCTGCAGGGCAGCCGCTTCCAGAGCGCTCATCAGTTGCTGGCCCAGACCGCGACGCCGCGCATCTTCGCGCACCAGCAGCTTCTGCACTTCGGCGCGGTTCAGGCCGTTGGCTTTCTGGCACAGACTCAGTTGCACGCTGGCCTGTACCTGCTCGTCCTTGACCACCACCCACAGCAACACACTGCCTTTGTTCAGGTTGTCCTGGACTTCATCGAACCAGGCGTGGGCCTGGGCCGCATCGAGGTCAGCCATGAAGCCGACACTGGCGCCATAGCCGACGGCATCGAGCAGCAGATCGATCAGGCCCTGGCGATAATGCGCAAAGCTTTCGACGTTGACGCGTCGCAGTTGGGCGGCGTTCATCGGGCATTACTCCTGGTTGATGCTGGGCGGCTGCGCGCCGGGGTCGAGGGTCAATTGCATGAAAGTCAGGTCCAGCCAGCGACCGAACTTGGTGCCAACCTGCGGCATTTGCCCGGTGGTGATAAAGCCGATGCGCTCATGCAAGCGAATGGAGGCGAGGTTACCGCTTTCGATGGCGGCGACCATCACGTGCTTGCCGCAGCCTTTGGCACGCTCGATCAGTGCTTCCATCAGTTGCGGACCGAGGCCGTTGCCGCGCTGGTCGCTGCGCACGTAGACCGAGTGTTCGACGGTGTGACGGAAACCATCGAAAGGTCGCCAGTCGCCGAACGAGGCATACCCGAGCACCGTGTTGTCGGCATCGACGATCACCAGAACCGGATAAGCCTGGGATTGCCGAGCGCTGAACCAGGTCTGGCGGTTGCCGAGGTCGACTGCCTGCTCGTTCCAGATTGCCGTGGTGTTGAGCACCGCGTCGTTGTAGATGTCGCGGATGGCCGGCAGATCGGCATGCACGGCATCGCGGATGTGGTAGGTCATGGCGCGGCCTCAGGCGATGGGTTGGTGGACTGTGACCAGTTTGGTGCCGTCGGGGAAGGTGGCCTCGACCTGGATTTCCGGGATCATTTCCGGGATACCTTCCATCACTTGTTCGCGGGTCAACAGGGTGGTACCGAAGTGCATCAGCTCGGCCACGGTCTGGCCGTCGCGGGCGCCTTCAAGCAACGCTGCGCAAATGTAGGCCATGGCCTCCGGGTAATTGAGCTTCACACCGCGAGCCAAACGCCGCTCGGCCACCAGGCCGGCGGTGAAGATCAGCAGCTTGTCTTTTTCGCGTGGGGTCAGGTCCATCGTAGACATCCATCCGGGCAGATTAAAAAGAGTGGGATCTGCTCCCACATTGAATGGTATTTCACGTGTTCCAAATTCGTGGTGGCACGGCCTCGCGCCCCAATGATGCCGGTCTTAACAATCGCCATAGGTCGATTAGCCAGCCTCGCGCCAACAGCGCCTCACTGGCCAGGCATCGGGCAACCAGCAGCCCCGGCAACTGCGTCAGATCCCCGCGCACGTCATGGCTCAGCGAGCGGCAGCGCTCCAGTAGTTCGCTATCAATTTCACCCGTCACCAGCAATGTCGCAAACACCGGCTGCCCATCCAGCCCAATCGGCGAATCGAGCAAACCGTCAGCCCCGACAATGCGCTGGCGTTCGTGCCAGAGCAACTGACCGTCGCGGCGGATATCCAGTTGCGCCTGAAAGTGCCCGAGGTCGAAGCGTTCGCCACTGGCCGGACGGCCCAAGGCCACGACGTCCCAGTAGAACAGCCGCGCATCGCCTTCAAGCTCAATGCAAGTGCTGAGTTCAGCTCGGGCAGCACTGAAAATGATCGTCTCCTGGGGCAACCATTCCAGTGTCGCACCGGCCGCTACTCGCAAGCTCAGCCGCTGAAACGCGGGACCAGCCGCACGATACCACTTGGCTGCCCCGGGGCTGGTGATCTGCGCCCAGGCGTCAGTGCCGACGCTGGCCGAAATGTCCAGTCGATCACCACCGGCAATTCCGCCTGGGGGGTGGACGATGATGTGCTGGCAGACTTCAGGCCCTTCGGCGTACAGGTGCTTTTGCACCCGCAGTGGGCCTTTGTGTCGACGCTGGACCGGGCGGGTGGTGTTGTCGAATCGGGCGTAGCCCAGTTCCAGTTCGGCATGCCAACTGGGGGTAAACAAAACGCCGGATGCAGGAAGAGTCATGGTCAGTGCTTATCGAGAGGTCCTCAGGAGGGTTGCAAAGGCTGTGCCGCAGGGCATCACTGGAATGAGAGCGCCGTTGAGCGTCGCCGCGCACCAGTTGAGGGCGCAGCGTGGAAGATGGTGCGACAAAATGGTGCTTCGAGCCCGCTGTGGACGGAAGCTCAGATCGTGACCAGCCCGCGCACCCCTTCAGCTTCCATATTCTCGCCGCGACCCTGTTGCACGATTTCACCCCGGGACATCACCAGGTATTGATCGGCCAGTTCGGCGGCGAAATCGTAGAACTGCTCAACCAGCAGAATGGCCATGTCGCCACGGGCCGCGAGTTTCTTGATCACCGCGCCGATCTCCTTGATCACCGAGGGTTGGATGCCTTCGGTGGGCTCATCGAGGATCAGCAGGCGAGGGCGGCTGGCCAGTGCACGACCGATCGCCAGTTGTTGTTGCTGACCACCGGACAGGTCACCCCCTCGGCGTTGCTTCATTTGCAGCAGCACCGGGAACAGCTCGTAGATGAACGCCGGCACTTCCTTTGCCTCACTGCCGGGAAACCGCGACAGGCCCATCAGCAGGTTCTCTTCCACGGTGAGGCGGCCGAAGATCTCCCGGCCCTGTGGCACGTAGGCGATGCCGGCATGCACACGCTGGTGCGGTTTGAAGGCGGTGATTGGCTTGCCTTCCCAATTGACCGCGCCTTCTTTGGCCGGCAGCAGGCCCATCAGGCATTTGAGCAGCGTGGTCTTGCCCACACCGTTGCGCCCGAGCAGGCAGGTGACTTCACCGACCTTTACGTCAAACGTCAGGCCACGCAGGATGTGGCTCCCGCCGTAGTACTGGTGCAGCTTTTCGACTTGCAGCATTTCCAGACTCTCCTCAGATCCCCTGTGGGAGCGAGCTTGCTCGCGATGGCGTCGGCACACTCAACATTGTTGTTGACTGATACACCGCTATCGCGAGCAAGCTCGCTCCCACAGTTGGATAGGTGTTTGCAAGTTTAGCGACCGAGGTACACCTCGATCACCCGCTCGTTGTCCTGCACCTGCTCCAGCGACCCTTCGGCCAGCACGCTGCCCTGATGCAACACCGTGACGTGGTCGGCAATCGAGCCGACGAAGCCCATGTCGTGTTCCACCACCATCAGCGAGTGCTTGCCGGCCAGGCTCTTGAACAACTCGGCGGTGAATTCGGTTTCGGCGTCGGTCATGCCCGCAACCGGTTCGTCGAGCAGCAGCAATTGCGGGTCCTGCATCAGCAGCATGCCGATCTCCAGGAATTGTTTCTGGCCGTGGGACAACAGACCGGCCGGACGATTGACCGACGAGGTCAGGCGAATGGTATCCAGCACTTGAGCGATGCGGTCTTTCTGCTCGCCGCTCATGCGCGCCCGCAGGCTGGCCCAAACGGATTTGTCGGTTTTCTGCGCCAGCTCAAGGTTTTCGAACACGCTCAAGGCTTCGAACACCGTGGGCTTCTGGAACTTGCGGCCGATACCGGCCTGGGCGATCTGCACTTCGCTCATTTGCGTCAGGTCCAGGGTTTCGCCGAACCAGGCCTTGCCGTGACTGGGGCGGGTCTTGCCGGTGATCACGTCCATCAGGGTGGTCTTGCCCGCGCCGTTGGGGCCGATGATGCAGCGCAGTTCGCCGACGCCGATGTACAGGTTCAGATTGTTCAACGCGCGGAAGCCATCGAAGCTGACGCTGATGTCTTCCAGGGTCAGGATGGTGCCGTGGCGCGTGTTCAGCCCTTTGCCGGCACGTTGGCCGAGGCCGATGGCATCGCGGCTGCTGCCGGCGTCCTTGTTGGGCTCCACAGGAAAAAACGCCGGTTCGAGCATGAATTCAGCCGTTGCAGTGACTCTCATGATTCACCTCTTTTTTTCAGCAGACCGATCACGCCCTTGGGCAGGTACAGGGTCACGACGATGAACAGCGCACCTAGGAAGAACAGCCAGTATTCGGGGAATGCCACGGTGAACCAGCTCTTCATGCCGTTGACCACACCGGCACCGAGCAACGGACCGATCAAGGTGCCGCGACCGCCAAGGGCCACCCACACCGCTGCTTCGATAGAGTTGGTCGGCGACATCTCACTCGGGTTGATGATCCCCACTTGCGGCACGAACAGCGCACCGGCCAGGCCACACAGCACCGCGCTCAATACCCAGACAAACAACTTGAACCCGCGCGGGTCGTAGCCACAGAACATCAAGCGGTTTTCCGCATCGCGCAGTGCGGTCAGTACCCGGCCGAACTTGCTTTGCGCCAGACGCCAGCCGATAAACAGGCTCGCCACCAGCAACAGCACCGTGGCGAAAAACAGCACTGCGCGGGTGCCCGGCTCGGTGATGCCGAAACCGAGAATCGTGCGGAAGTTGGTGAAGCCATTGTTGCCGCCGAAGCCGGTTTCGTTGCGGAAAAACAGTAGCATCCCGGCGAAGGTCAGGGCCTGGGTCATGATCGAGAAATACACGCCCTTGATCCGCGAGCGGAAGGCGAAGAAGCCGAACACCAAGGCCAGCAATCCCGGCGCCAAAACCACCAGGCACAGGGTCCAGAGGAAGCTGCTGGTACCAGTCCAGAACCACGGCATTTCGGTCCACGACAGGAACGTCATGAAGGCCGGCAAGTCATCACCCGCGGCCTGGCGCATCAGGTACATGCCCATGGCATAGCCGCCGAGGGCAAAGAACAGGCCGTGCCCGAGGGACAGAAGGCCGGCGTAGCCCCATACCAGATCCAGCGCCAGTGCGACGATGGCGTAGCAAAGAATCTTGCCGACCAGGGTCAGCGTATAGGCTGAAATATGCAGTGGGCTGTCCACCGGTAACAACGACAGGAGCGGTAGCGCCAACAGTAAAGCGAGGATCACTGCACCTGCGGCAATCGAGGCTTTAGGGCCGGCTTTTTGGGTCGCGGTAACGAGCAGGGGCTGGTTCATCAGTCGATCACCCGTCCTTTGAGTGCGAAGAGGCCTTGCGGACGTTTCTGGATGAACAGAATGATCAGCGCGAGGATGAGGATTTTGCCGAGTACGGCGCCGATCTGCGGTTCGAGAATCTTGTTGGCGATCCCCAGGCCAAACGCCGCCAGCACGCTACCGGCCAACTGACCGACACCGCCGAGCACCACCACCAGGAACGAATCGATGATGTAGCTCTGGCCGAGGTCCGGGCCGACGTTGCCGATCTGGCTCAGGGCCACACCGCCAAGGCCGGCGATGCCCGAACCGAGACCGAAGGCGAGCATGTCCACGCGTCCGGTGGGAACGCCGCAGCAGGCGGCCATGTTGCGGTTCTGGGTGACGGCGCGAACATTCAGGCCCAGGCGAGTCTTGTTCAGCAGCAGCCAGGTCAGCACCACCACAAACAGCGCAAAGGCAATGATGACGATGCGGTTGTACGGCAGCACCAGGTTCGGTAGCACTTGAATGCCGCCCGACAGCCACGCGGGGTTGGCCACTTCGACGTTCTGCGCGCCGAACACCAGGCGAACCAGTTGAATCAGCATGAGGCTGATGCCCCAGGTGGCGAGCAGGGTTTCCAGTGGGCGGCCATAGAGGTGGCGAATCACCGTGCGCTCCAGCGCCATGCCGATGGCCGCGGTGACGAAAAACGCCACCGGTAGCGCGATCAGCGGATAGAACTCGATGGCCTGCGGGGCCAAGCGCTGGAACATCAGTTGCACGACGTAGGTCGAGTAGGCCCCGAGCATCAGCATTTCGCCGTGGGCCATGTTGATCACACCGAGCAGGCCGAAAGTGATCGCAAGTCCCAGGGCCGCGAGCAGCAGAATCGAGCCCAGGGACATGCCGCTGAATGCCTGGCCGAGCATCTCGCCGACCAGCAGTTTGCGTTTGACTTGAGCGAGGCTGGTTTCGGCCGCAGTGCGTACGGTGGCATCAGCCTCAACGCCAGGATCGAGCAAGCCTTCGAGGCGGGTGCGGGCCAGGGGATCACCCGTTTCGCCGAGCAAGCGCACAGCGGCCAGCCGTACAGCCGGGTCCGTATCCACCAGTTGCAGGTTGGCCAGAGCCAGGCTCAGTGCGGCGTGAACGCCTTCGTCCTTTTCGCCCGCCAGCTGTTGGTCGAGGAATTTCAACTGCGCCGGTTTGGCGCTTTTCTGTAGTTGCTGCGCGGCGGCCAGACGGATTTTGGCGTCGGCGGCGAGCAACTGATGAGTGGCCAGGGCAGTGTCGATCAGCCCCCGCAGGCGGTTGTTCAGGCGCAGGGCTTTCGGTTGCCCGTCGATGGTCAACTCGCCTTGTTGCAGGGCGTTGATCAATTCGATGCGAGCCGGATCGGGCTGCGCGGCCCAGGCTTCCAGCAGCCTGGCTTGCTGCACGGGATTGGCGGCGACGAAGTCTTCGGCGTCGCCGGCATGGGTGGCCATCGGCAGTAGCAGCACGAGGGCAAGGATGTAGCGGTAGAGGGCAGTGGGCATGTCATTGGCCTTACGCGATCAATGTGGGAGCGAGCTTGCTCGCGATAGCGGCGGTTCAGTCACAGTGATGTTGAATGTGCCGCCCTCATCGCGAGCAAGCTCGCTCCCACAGGGAATTGTGTCGTCCTCAGGCACCGTGCCTGGAACCGACACCCAGTGGCTCAGTTGCTCTTCATCGCGTAGTCCGGTTTCTTGTCGTTACCCGGAATGAACGGGCTCCACGGCTGGGCGCGGATCGGGCCTTCGGTCTGCCACACCACATTGAACTGACCGTCGGCCTGGATCTCGCCGATCATCACCGGCTTGTGCAGGTGGTGGTTGGTCTTGTCCATGGTCAGGGTGTATCCGGACGGCGCGGCAAAGGTCTGGCCGCCCAGGGCTTCGCGAACTTTGTCGACGTCGGTGGACTTGGCTTTTTCAGCCGCTTGCGCCCACATGTGGATGCCGACGTATGTGGCTTCCATCGGATCGTTGGTCACCGCTTTGTCGGCGCCCGGCAGGTTGTGTTTCTTCGCGTAGGCTTTCCAGTCGGCGACGAATTTCTTGTTCGCCGGGTTCTCAACCGACTCGAAGTAGTTCCACGCCGCGAGGTTACCCACCAATGGCTTGGTGTCGATGCCACGCAGCTCTTCTTCGCCCACCGAGAACGCCACGACCGGCACGTCGGTAGCCTTCAGGCCCTGGTTGGCCAGTTCCTTGTAGAACGGTACGTTGGAGTCGCCGTTGACGGTGGAGATGACCGCCGTCTTGCCGCCTGCCGAGAACTTCTTGATGTTGGCGACGATGGTCTGGTAGTCGCTGTGACCGAACGGGGTATAGACCTCTTCGATGTCCTTGTCGGCCACGCCTTTGGAGTGCAGGAACGAACGCAGGATCTTGTTGGTGGTGCGCGGATAGACGTAGTCGGTGCCGAGCAGGAAGTAGCGCTTGGCACTGCCGCCTTCTTCGCTCATCAGGTATTCAACGGCAGGGATCGCCTGCTGGTTCGGCGCAGCGCCGGTGTAGAAGACGTTCGGCGACATCTCTTCGCCTTCGTATTGCACCGGGTAGAACAGCAAGCCGTTGAGTTCTTCGAACACCGGCAGTACCGATTTTCGCGATACGGAAGTCCAGCAACCAAATACCACGGCGACCTTGTCCTGGGTCAGCAATTGACGACCCTTCTCGGCGAACAGCGGCCAGTTCGAGGCAGGGTCGACCACCACCGGCTCGAGCATCTTGCCGTTCACGCCGCCCTTGGCATTGATCTCGTCGATGGTCATCAGCGCCATGTCTTTGAGCGATGTTTCGGAGATCGCCATGGTTCCGGACAACGAATGCAGAATACCGACCTTGATGGTCTCGGCGGCCTGGACAGTCCAGGTCATGCCCATCGCGGCAATGGATGCCGAGAGTGTGAAAGCCTTGATCAAACTGCGACGCTTCATTGTGCGATCTCCATGAACTTATGAGTTTTCTTGGTTGGCAGATGCGGACTACTGAAGGTGTGTTTTGCAAGGGCTGTGCCCGGTCGGCAAAGGCAGGGAAATGTCGGTTTAGAGCGGTCGTGCGGTTTGATGGCGCACCATGAAGGATCGCGACAGGCGTGTTGGTGCGAAGAGGTGCGCCAGATTGGAGCGCAGATCTTGTGGGCAACCCCAATCAACTGTGGGATCAGCGACGGCGCATCAGGCCGATGAAGAACAGTCCGCCAATCGCGGCGGTTGCGACGCCGATGGGAAGATCTTCCGGGGCGATCATGGTTCGGGCGGCGACGTCGACCCAAAGCAGAAACACGCTGCCAAGCAACACGCACACCGGCAGTAATCGGCGGTGTTCCGCGCCGACCAGCCGCCGCGCAATGTGCGGCACCATCAGCCCGACAAAACCAATCGAGCCGCTGATCGACACCAGCACTCCGGTCATCAACGAGGCAATCAAAAACACTCGCAGGCGCACGGTGCGTGCATTCAGGCCCAGGGTCACCGCCGTCTGCTCACCGGCCATCAGTGCATTCAGCGGTCGCGCCATGCCCAGCAGCAATATCAGCCCGAACAACACACTGGCTGTCGGTACTGCCAGCAATTCCCAGCGTGCCAACCCTAGCCCGCCGAGCATCCAGAACATCACCGCCGAACTGGCACGATGGTCGCCCATGAACAGCAGCAGATTGGCGATCGCCATCATCACGAACGAGACCGCCACGCCGCACAGCAGCAACCGGTCACTGTCCAGGCGCCCATGACGACTGGCAATCATCAGCACCACCAGCATGCTCAGCAATGCGCCGATGAATGCCGCGATCGGCAAGGTCAGCAGGCCAACGATTTCGCCGACATGCAATACCACAATCACCGCCCCGAGGGTGGCGCCGGAGGTGACGCCGAGCAGGTGCGGATCCGCCAACGGGTTGCGCGTCACCGCTTGCAGCACCGCGCCGATCAGTGCCAGGCCGGCGCCCACCAGTGCGCCGAGCAACATGCGCGGGACGCGGATCAGCCAGACGATGTGATCCTGGCCGGCGCTCCAGTCCTGCGCGCCGATGCCGAACAGCTTGTGCAGCAGGATCCGCCACACCACGTCCACCGGCACCCGGGCCGGGCCGAAGCCCAGCGACACTACGCACGACACCAGCAACAGGGCACCGAGTGCGATCAGCATCAGGACGTAGCGATGGTTGGTCATTCTCCGTGGAAACCCTTGGCCAGGGTTGCGACCGCCAGCACGTTATCGATCCCCGGCGTGGCCTGCACGTAAGGGATGACGATGAAGCGCTGGTGCCTGATCGCGTCCACCGATTGCAGGGCCTTGTTGCTCAGCAGGAATTGAATCTTCTGATCGGCAGTGATTTCGCTGTAGTCGACGATCACGATCACCTGCGGATTGCGCTCGACCACGGTTTCCCAATTGACCCGGGTCCAGCTTGCGTCGACATCATCGAGAATGTTGTGCCCGCCAGCGGCATCGATCAGCGCTTGTGGCATACCCAGGCGCCCCGAGGTCATCGCGCGATCTTCGCCACTGTCGTAGAGAAAAACCCGCGGTTTTTTCGCCGGCAGGCCCTTGTGGATCTCTGTGATCTGATTCTGCATGGCGGCGATCAGCGCGTTGGCGCGGTCCTGCACATCGAAGATTTTGCCGAGGTTGCGCAGGTCGTTGTAAGTGTCTTCCAGGGTCGCGGCAGGGCGCTTCATCACGAAGGCGCAGGATTCGCTCAGCTCATACACATTGATGCCCAGCGGTTGTAGGGTTTGCGGCGTGAGATCGCCACCGATACGCATGCCGTAGTCCCAGCCGGCGAAGAAGAAATCGACGTTGGCATTGAGCAGGGTTTCCACTGACGGGTACTTGGCCGCCAGTTCCGGCAGGCCTTCGAGAATGCCCTGCATCTCGGGCGTCACGGCCTTCCAGCCACTGATGCCGCTGTAACCGGCCATCCGTGGCTTGAGGTCTAGGGCGAGCATCATTTGGGTCATGTTGATGTCGTGGCTGAGGGCGTGTTGCGGTGCCTGCCTGAAGGTCACTTCGCGGTTGCAGCTTTTGATTGTCAGCGGGTAGTGGGTGGCTTCAGCCAATACCTGGACGCTGCCCAGCAGCATCGCGAGAGAGAGGCCGGAGCGCAGCAGGGAACGCAAAGTCATGGTTGGGTTATCCAGGTGATTCGTGGGTAGCCGTGCAGCGGATGTTCATCGATCAGTGCTTGGACGCCGAACACATTGCGCAGCAGCGCAGCCGTCAGGACTTCTTTCGGTGTGCCGCTGGCGACGATATGACCATGGTTGATCACGTACAGTCGATCACAAAAAGCCGCCGCCAGATTGAGGTCGTGGATGCTTGCCAGGGTGCCGATATTCAAGCGCTTGACCAACTTCAAAAGCTCAAGCTGAAAACGCGGGTCGAGGTGGTTGGTCGGCTCGTCAAGGATCAGCAATTGTGGTTGCTGGGCCAGGGCGCGGGCGAGGATGACCCGCTGTTTTTCACCTCCGGAGAGAGTGGCGAACCCGTGGTCTTCGAAGCCCTTGAGACCGACGGATTCCAAGGCCTGATTGACCAGGTCGCGGTCTTCAAGGGTGTCGCCATCGAACAAGCCTTTGTGCGGCGTGCGGCCCATGGCGACCACTTCCTCGACAGTCAGGCCGAAGGCATCAGGGAACTCCTGCAACACCACGGCGATGCGTTGCGCGCACCAGCGCGAGGAGCGCTTCCAGACGTTTTGGTGATCGAGTCTGACCTCGCCGGTTTCCGGTTGATTGAAGCGCCAGGCACACCGCAACAGGCTAGTCTTGCCACTGCCGTTGGGGCCGATCAGCCCGACGAACTCACCGGCGGCCACGTGTAGCGAGGCGTCACGCAGCTGGAATTGGTGGTGGCAATGGCCGTGACCCAGTGGGGACCAGGTGAGGTTTGTCAGATTCAGCGAGGTCATGCAGTGACTCTTGAGGTGATGCGCGGGGAGTTTACAGTGCCTTTCGCCCGGCGCATCTCGCCTGTTTCAAGATGAAGATGAAGCCGACTCAGTTTGCCGGGTAAAGCGCGACAGCAGCACGCGATCGAGCACCCACACCGCCACCAGAGAAGCACCCACCAACGGGAAGGCCACTGCCAGGGCGAACATGATAACCATCGCGGTTTTCCATTTTGGCAGGTGATGGCGCAGCGGCGGCACGCCGAGTTTTCCTTGTGGGCGGCGCTTCCACCAGATCACCACGCCGCTGACCGCGCTGAGCAAAATCATCAGGCAGATCAGCAACACGACGATCTGATTGAACACACCGAACATCTTGCCCTCGTGCAGCATCACGCCGATTTCCGTGGCGCGGGCGACGGTGCCGTACTGCTCGAAGCGTACATCGGCCAGGACCTTGCCGGTGTACTGGTCGATGTGCAGCGTGGCGTCATTACGCGGGTCGTCGGCGAATACGGCGATGGTGAACACGCCGGTCGCGGTGGTCGGCAGGGTGATGCTGTAGCCCGGTTCGACCTTGCGCTCTCTGGCGATGTTTTGTACGTCCTGCAGGCGGATGGTCGGCGATGCCGGACCGGCCGCTGCGCCGTCGTGGGCCATGTGCTCGGCATGGTCGCCGGACATCGGCAACGGGGTGTTTTCCATGGCCCACGGCACGGTCTGGCGGGTGGCGGTGTTGAGGCTGCGTGCCTCGATGTCGGACTTCGGCACGTCATCCCACATGGCCGCCGGGAACACGTTCCACACTTCGGCGTATTGCTTGCCCCAGAATCCGGTCCAGGTCATGCCGCTGAGCAGCATCACCAGCAGTAGGGACGCGCCCCAGAACCCGGTGACCGCGTGCAGGTCGCGCCACAATACGCGACCTCGACTGTTCAGGCGTGGCCACAAAATGCCTGCCGCCTGACCGCGCGGCCACCACAGGAAAATGCCGGACACCACCAGCACCACGCCCCACCCGGCGGCCAGTTCGATCAGCCGATCGCCAACGGTGCCGATCATCAGCTCGCCGTGAATCGACCGGGCGATGGCTTGCAGGTTCTTCTTGGCATCTTGTTCACCGAGGATGTCACCGTGGTACGGATCAACGAAAACGTTCAGCTCCTTTTCATCGTTGAGCACGACAAACTGCGCGCTGCGCCCGGCATTGACCGGCGGCAGGTACTGGGTGACCTGACCTTGTGGGTAAGCCGTTTTCACCCGTTTCAGCAGGTCGTCGGCCGGGACGGTGTGATGACCGGCCGGGACGTTAAGCAGGCTGCTGTACATCAGCGAGTCGAGCTGCGGTTTGAACAGGTAGACGGTGCCGGTCAACGCCAGCATCACCATGAATGGCGCAACGAACAATCCGGCATAGAAATGCCAGCGCCAGGCCAGGTTGTAGAAATTCACTTTGGGCTGTTTCATCACGTGTGCTCCGCTTGGCTGGATCTTTCAGTTGTTTGTTTTTGCGATTGCTGCGCAACCGATCGCGAGCAAGCTCGTTCCCCTGTAGGAGCGAGCTTGCTCGCCAAGCTTTTAGAAACTCATGTCCACCTTGGTCCAGAGTGTTCGCCCCGGTTCCTTGATGGCTTGCGGGTCATTGGCCGGGTAGCCGAAACCGGCGTTGCCGGCCAGGTTCAAGTGTTCGGCGTAAGCCTTGCCGAACAGGTTGTCGACGCCGCTGCTGACCTTCCAGTTGCTGTTGATCCGATAGGCTCCGTTGAGGGAGAACACGCCGAAGCCCGGCGTCTTGTCGAAGTCCTTGCCGACCACGTTGCCCTTGTTCTGGTCGATGCGGTTTTGTGCGGCGACTACTCTCCACAGTGCGCCGGCGCTCCAGTTGTCTTCGCTGTAGGTCAGGCCGAAACGGGCATCCAGCGGCGGCATCTGCGGCAATGCACTGCCATCGCTGCTGTTCTTGCCCCAGGCATAGGCCAGGGTCGCGTCGGCTTTCCAGTTGTCGGTGAAGTTGTAAGCGGCGCCCAGTTCGCCGCCCATGATTCGTGCGTCGATGTTTTCGGCTTGCGAGGTCGTACCCATCATTGTCGGGGTGTAGTTGAACAGGATGTAATCGCGCACCTGTCCGACGTAAGCCGAGGCCCAGGCTTCGAGGTCTTCGGTCTTGTATTGCAGGCCGAAATCGAGCTGGGTGGTTTTTTCCGGTTTGATCGAGTCGAAGGCATTCACCGAACCGGCGGGGCCGGACTTGGGAGAGAAAAGCTCCCAGTAATCCGGGAACCGCTGGGAGTGACCGAGGCCTGCATACAGGGTGGTCGGGCTATCGGCCAGGTCATGTTCATAGCGGATGAAACCACTCGGCAGGGTGTCGGCGCGGGTGTCGTCGGCGGTCGGATTCGGACGGGTCATCATGCCCGAGCCAGTGGTCTGCCGATAATCCTTGGCCGATGCTCGGTCCAGGCGCGCGCCGCTGATCAGGCGGTCACGGTCGGCGGCGTACCAGGTCAATTCGCCGAAGACTCCGTAGTTATGGAAGTCGGCATCCTTGGTGTACGGCAGGTCCTTGTAGGTGTCGACGCCCATGGCACCGCGCTGGCGATGTTCGTTGGTCTGCGCGTCGATGCCGCTGATCAGTTGCACATCAGTCCAGCGCCAGGTGGCCTTGACCCGGGCGCCGAGGGTGCGGCGGTCGACGTTGGAGGCCATGGGGCCGGCCATCATCCCGGTGCCGGACGGCGTGCGCAGGGTGTAGTTGTCCATCACGTGATCGGCGTAGTTGTAGTAGACCTGCGCCTCGACCTTATCCAGTACCTCGCCGATGTTGGATTGCTCGAAGCGCAGGCCAAGGCTTTCGCGCAGGAACTGCGAGCCGTCCATGCCGCGCCCGGCGTAGCGGGCTTCACCATCGCCACGGCCGGCGGTCAGCTCCAGCAAGGTGTCGGTGTTCGGCGTCCAGCCGACGGCCACGTCGCCGTTCCATTTGTCATAGCGCGACGCCACGGTGTCGTTGTTGCCGTCCTGGTAGTCGTCGGAGTGCGCGGTGTTGCCGATGACCCGCACATAACCCGATTGTCCACCGGCGGCAGCGTCCACCAGTTTGTCGAAGCGGCCGTTGGAGCCGGCCAGCACGCTGGCGTTGACCCGTGTGCCGAGTGCGCCGAAATGCTCCGGCTCGCGGTCGAACAGGATAGTGCCAGCCGAGGAGCCCGGTCCCCACAGCACGGTTTGCGGGCCTTTGATCACGGTGAGCTTGTCGTAGGTTTCCGGTGAGATGTAGGAGGTCGGGGCGTCCATCCGGCCCGGGCAGGCGCCGAGCATCATGCTGCCGTTGGTGAGGATGTTCAGCCGCGAGCCGAACATGCCGCGCAGCACCGGGTCACCATTGGTGCCACCATTGCGCACCATGGCAAAGCCGGGGATGGTCTTCAGGTAATCGGCGCCATCGCTGGCCGGCACCGGTTGTCGCGGGTCCTTGGGGTTGGTGACGATGGTCAGGGGCAAGCTGGGCGCAACGGCGGTAATCACCGTCGGGCTCAGTTCTTCGGTGTGACCGGCATGATCATCGGCCAGCGCAGAAGGCGCCAGCAATGCACCGCACAGGATGGCGGTGGCGTGCCTGAAACGAACACCGGATTCGTTCAGGGCATAAGAGGCTTGGGCAGGGCTCAAGCACGGGACAGCGGAAAACCTGGACATGACAATTTCCATCGAACAGTCGTAAACGACACGGCCGGCAGCCTGAAGCTGTCCCTGTGGGAGTGGGCTTGTTCGCGAAAGCGGTGTGCCAGACGACATCAACGTTGACTGACACTTCCTCCTCGCGAGCAAGCTCGCTCCCACAGGTTGCTTTGGCTGTCTTGCGGACCGTGTGAAATCAGAAGTGAGTGTTTACGCGACGACGGGCGGGGCGCGGGTACGGGCGCCGGGGAAGAAGGTTGGCCGAGCATGGCCCTGGCGCGCAGAGGGTGTGGTGAAGGTGTTGACGGGCCGGATGACGAAGTTGGCGAAAGACACGCCACCGGTCAGCGCCGGGCAATTGAACAGCAGGCTGCAATAGCCGCATTTTTCCCACAGCACATGGTGCCCCGGGGCTGGCGGGCAATGCTCGGCGGTGGCTTGCGTGCCATGGTCTGCATGCTCCATCGCCGACATGTCCATGCTCATACCCGTAGGCATGTTCATCGACATGGCGCGCGAATCCATCGGCATCGACTGAGAAATCAGCGGACCGATAAAGATCATCAGCATGGCGAACAGGCTGATCCAGCTGCCACGTGTCAGGCTCAATGCCTGATTGCGTGACCTGGATGACCTGGCGCTAAGCGGGCGCATGGGCGTATTCAGCGCAGGTGGTTATTGCGCGTGCTTGTGTTCTTGCATGGCGTCCGGCGCTTGCTTCTGCACTGCGACTTCGACCGTCACGTCACCGGACTTCTCGAAGTGCAGCGTCATGGGGAAGCGCTTGCCGTCAGTGAGCAGGCTGCGGTCCTTGAGGCCCAGCAACATCACGTGATAGGCCATGGGCGCGAAAGTGACCTCGCCACCGGCGGGCACTTCCACGCTCGGTACGTGCTGCATTTTCATCATGTCGCCTTGCATCACGTGCTCATGCAATTGCGCTTCGCCCGCAATGGGGGTGTCGACGCTGAGCAGGCGGTCGGCGGTCTTGCCTTGATTGTTGATCACGAAATACGCCGCAACGGTGGGCGCATTGGGCGGCAACTCCTGGGACCACGGATGAGCGATTTCCAGTGTGCCGACCTTGTATTCGTGGGCATTGGCAAAGCAGGCAGGCAGCAGCAACGCAGCCAGAACGATGAGTTTGTTCAACATGGCAATTCTCCGGAACGATTTAAAACGCAGTCAAATGCGAGAAAAAATCACACCAGAGGGGACGCGCGGGGGTTGAGACTCGGCCATTGCTGGCGCGGTGAAGGGCTTTCCAGAGAGGTCGCAGGCAGGCTTCGGTTGGACTCGAAGTGCGCAAAATACAGCTGTGGCGTATGCCCCGGCAGCGCCACCAATGGTGCAGAACCCGAGCAGCACCAGCAATGCTGCATGTTGGAATGATCGTCGCTTTGCGGGGCTTTCTGTTCCAGGTCCCCGATGGAAATCGCCACCATCCTGGTGCCGCTGGAGCTGCAGAAACTGCCCCACAACAACTGTTCGGCCGGTGACTTCACCGATTGCGCCATCGCTCCGGACATCGGCATGGCGAGCATGTTGAACAGCACTGCGAAGCAGGCTATCCAGGCAATTGCAAGCCGTTGTCGGGACATGGGACAAATCCGTTTGGGTGGGCGATCAGGCGCGGGCTATTTAGCCTGATCAGGGCCGATAAGTAAAAAGACGGCGTGCGGTGTGGTGTCGCAGCATCAGACAGCGATGGCGTGCAAACGCAGACCCAAGGCTTTCATAACCTTCATGATAGTCGCGAATTCCGGATTGCCACTACTGCTCAGCGCCTTGTACAGACTCTCGCGCCCCAAGCCGGCATCACGGGCTATTTGTGTCATGCCCTTTGCCCGGGCGATATCGTTGAGCGCTGCACGTATCAGCACGCCGTCTCCAGCATCCTCTTCAAAGCAGGCATCCAGATAAGCCGCCATTTCTTCCGGTGTCTTGAGAAACTCGGCGGCATCAAAACGGGTAAATTGTTCGGCCATGATTTACTCCTCATTACCGATATTGTGTGCCATTTGAATAGCACGTTTGATATCTCGTTTTTGAGTCGACTTGTCACCCCCAATCAACAGCAAGTAAATCACCTCATCTCGGCGAGTGAAGTACAACCTGTAGCCTGGGCCGTAGTGAACGCGCATCTCATACACCGCAGCACCTACAGATTCACAATCACCAAAATTTTCATACTCGGCTGCCCGGAGTCTCGCGATTATTCGAGCTTTGCCAATGGTGTCCCTCAGCGAGTTGAGCCAGTCAGCAAATACTCGGGATCGCTCAAATTCGACCATATTTAATCGTATTCCTTGGGATACAGGGTGGCAAGCGTCACTTTCTTTTGGGCGAGGCCATTCATCCCCGTGGATGTCGGGTGCGCTTGATCGGTTCAGGAGGAGGCGAACTATAGGAATGCGGTCGTAGAGTACGATAGCCAGCTGCGTCTGAGTTTATTGCCAGCGCAATCGCTGGATTTAGCAACTCTCAGGAACAGTCCTACATAGATAGGACATCCAGCATATCCGCCACCGAGAGGAATTCACAATCCACGTCGGGCAACACCGGCCGCTTCAAGACAATCACCGGCACCCCACGTTCACGTGCGACTTCCAGTTTCGGTTCGGTCGCCGTGCTGCCGCTGTTCTTGCTGATCAGCACGTCGATGTTTCGCCGTTCGAACAACTCACGTTCATCGTCGATCAGGAATGGTCCACGGGCGCCGATCACTTCGCAGCGCTCGTTGCCCGGATACACATCCAGTGCGCGCAGGGTCCAGAATTGTGCCGCTGGAATTTCGTCCAGGTGTTGCAGGGGCTCGCGACCGAGGGTGAACAGCGGTCGACGGAAGGGCTTCAGAGCGTCGATCAGTCTCGCCCAATCGCTGACTTCCCGCCAGTCATCACCCGCCTGGGCTTGCCAGGCGGGACGCCGTAGCGCCCAGCAAGGAATGCCGCTCAAGCGCGCGGCGGTCGCGGCGTTCTGGCTGATTTGGGCGGCGTAGGGGTGAGTGGCATCGAGCAGCAGATCGATGCCTTCTTTGCGAATGAACTGCGCCAGACCCTCGGCGCCGCCGTAGCCGCCGACGCGAACCTGGCATTGCAGATCTGTTGGTATCCGACCTACGCCGGCCAGGCTGTAGATGTGCTGCGGTCCCAGCGTGCGGGCAATGGCCATGGCTTCGGTCACGCCGCCGAGCAACAGGATGCGCTTCATTGAAAGGCCCCCGCATGGCCAACGATCCCGCCCTGGCGATCGATGGCGAAGACTTCCACCTGAACCTGCGGCGGCACCACGCTGCGGGCAAAATCCAGGGCGTGCTGACAGACGGCATCGCCCAGGGCAACCCCGGCTGCGGCGGCCATGGCCAGTGCCTGCTGGCTGGTGTTGGCCTCGCGGATGCTCTGCTGCAACGCCGCATCGGCGCCGACCTGCGCCGCCCATAACGCCAGTTGCGGCAGGTCAATGCTCGAATGACGACTGTGCAAATCCATGTGCCCGGCCGCCAGTTTGCTGATCTTGCCGAAACCACCGCACAGGCTGAGTTTATCCACAGGCGCTTTGCGCAGATGCTTGAGCACGGCGCCAACGAAGTCGCCCATTTCGATCAGGGCGATTTCCGGCAGGTTGTAGACCCGGCGCATGGTGTCTTCGCTGGCGTTGCCGGTGCAGGCGGCGATGTGTAGGTAACCGTTGGTCTTCGCCACGTCGATGCCCTGGTGGATCGAGGCGATGTAGGCGGCGCAGGAAAACGGCCGGACGATGCCACTGGTACCGAGTATCGACAGGCCACCAAGAATGCCCAGGCGTGGGTTCATGGTTTTCAGTGCCAGCGCCTCGCCGTTCTCGACATTGACCGTGACCTCGAAACCGCCACTGTAGCCGAGTTCGTCAGCCAGTCGGGCCAAGTGTTCGCTGATCATTTTTCGTGGCACCGGGTTGATCGCGGGCTCGCCGACTCCCAGCACCAGCCCGGGCCGGGTCACGGTGCCGACGCCGCGACCGGCCTTGAAGCGCGTCCCCGGTTCGCTGCTCAGGCGCACCTGGGAGTAGAGCAGGGCACCGTGGGTCACGTCTGGATCGTCACCGGCGTCCTTGAGGGTTCCTGATTCGGCGCCGTCCTCGGTGAGGCGGCAGAACTCCAGGCGCATCTGCACCTGTTTGCCCTTGGGCAACACGATTTCCACCGCATCGGTCGATGTGCCAGCCAGCAGCAGACGCGCGGCGGCGAGGCTGGTAGCCGTGGCGCAACTGCCGGTGGTCAGGCCGCTGCGCAGAGGGGCGGGGTGTTCGGCGGTTTCGTCACGCATCGAAGGGTTTCGTCACGTCCAGCAAGGTAATCGGCAAGGCCTGGCGCCAGGTGTCGAAGTCGCCCAGCGGTTGGGCCTGGGCGATATGAATTCGCGTCAGCTCCCCGCCGTGTTGCTCGCGCCAGGCCATCAGGGTCATTTCACTTTGCAGTGTGACTGCGTTGGCAATCAGCCGGCCACCGGGTTTGAGTTCGGCCCAGCAGGTATCGAGCACGCCCTCGCGGGTGACACCGCCGCCGATGAAAATCGCATCCGGCCGCTCCAGCCCGGTCAGTGCCTGCGGCGCGCTGCCGCGAACCAGTTGCAGGCCGGGAACGCCGAGGGCATCGCGGTTGTGTTCGATCAACGCTTGTCGGCCCGCATCTGCCTCGATGGCCAGTGCGCGGCAACCGGGGTGGGCGCGCATCCATTCGATGCCGATCGAGCCACTGCCGGCGCCGACATCCCACAACAGTTCGCCGGGGATCGGGGCCAGGCGCGCGAGGGTGATGGCGCGCACATCGCGCTTGGTCAGTTGGCCGTCGTGCTTGAAGGCGGAGTCTGGCAGGCCGGCCAGTCGTGACAGGCGTAGCGTGTTCGGCTCGGCGATGCACTCGATAGCGATCAGATTCAGGTCGGCGATCACAGGATCAGTCCATTCATTGGCGATGCCATCGACACGCCGCTCGGCTTCACCGCCCAAATGTTCGAGCACTGTTATCCGGCTCGGACCGAAACCACGTTCACGCAGCAGTGCGGCGATGGCGGCGGGGCTGTGGCCGTCGTTACTCAACACCAGCAAGCGCACGCCACTGGACAATTGTGCGTTGAGTGCGGCAACGGGGCGGGCAACCACCGACAACGTGACCACTTCCTGTAAGGGCCAACCCATTCGCGCCGCAGCAAGTGAGCAAGAAGAGGGAGCGGGCAGAATAAGCATTTCATCGCTGGATAAATGTCGGGAGAGACTGGCTCCCACCCCGAAAAACATCGGATCACCGCTGGCCAGGACGCAAACGGGGTCTCCCTGTTTCGCCAAAACCGGTTCAAGGGCGAAAGGACTGGGCCACAATTGCCGTACACCGCAGATGCAGGCCGGCAACAGGTCCAGTTGCCGTTGACCGCCAATGATCCGCGTGGCGTTCATCAGAGCGTGTCGGGCATTTTTGCCAAGCCCCTTGAAGCCTTCTTCTCCAATGCCTACCACTGTCAGCCAGGGGGTCATGCTGTTCCTCTTCTATCAATCGAAGCCAAATCATCGCGCTGCCGATCTGTATCGACCTGTGCGGTGGTGCATCATAGCGCGGTGTGGATTGAGTTCGCCTGTCGCTGGTGTCTGTCAATGTGATCAGGGCTTATCCAGTTAATGGTTCTTTTTCAGGTCGAATCTCTTCATTCTGATTTCGAGCCGCTTGCGTTCGATGAGCGATCTTTTGCTTTCGAGTATGTTTTTGTCCAGTTTAAGATAAGCACGTTGCTGGATGATTTTTGCAGCGTGATCCTCCATATTCCAGAATAGAAAACCACTTTTTTTGATCGTGGTAACTAATTCAAGATTAAAGACTGCGATTTCAAGAAACCCCTTTGAGTCGTAGCGTGCGGGTATTACTTGAAAGCGCTCCCCCAGGGAACTTTGTTGGTCCAGTGAATAAAGCGCCGTCTGGTTGGGTTTCAATGCGTCGAGTGTGTCAATCATAGCGTTCCCTTGCCGGCTATCCGGCATGGTTTGAGCGCTTTGGATCAGAAACTCGGCAATGCTTTTCGAAACGGAGTGTTGGGTGCGGGTGAAGATGGCATCCTGAAAAACGGACCAGCCGAAAAAATTCAACGTCGCAACGTATTCATTCAGCCACGTTGTCGAGTCGGCGAAGCGACTGCCAACCATGTCTGCGGACTGGGTGGCTATTTGTGTGCAATGGGTGAAGTCGTCGTAATCTTGCAGTGATATTTCGTCGATACATGAAATAAGGTTGTGGGCTGTCAATATTCCGGTTGTTTTTTCAGATTTCATTTTTTGTTCCCTTGAAATGGCTGGTTTTTTGCCGTTGTTTTATTTGGGGGGTGGTGAAAAGTACAAGGGTTGGTGTGTGGTTTAAATATGTCTGGATGGTTGAATTGATTCTTGCTGTTAGCGTTTTTTACTGAGTATTCAATTAGAACTTGCGATGGCTATTCAGGCTTGAAGCGCAAAGCCTGGGCCGGGGATCACGCGCTTTTCGTCGTCAACCTGCCAGGGTTTTTCATCAGGTCGGACAAAGCAGGCATAATGCTGTCCTTCGTCTTGTACCGGTCGTCCTGTGAAGTCACGTCAGATACCCAACCGCTTGCGCCCTTCCGCCTGTCCCGGGTTGTTGCGTGTCGTCCAGGCATTGGACGGTGGTATTTGCCGGATCAAACTCGACGGTGGCGCCATCCGTGCGCACCAGGCAATTGCTGTGGCCGATGCCGCCGAGCGATATGCCAGCGGAGCGATCGAAGCGACCAACCGGGCCAACCTGCAGATCCGCGGCATTGGCAACGAGCAAGCGGCGTTGATCGACAGCCTGCTGGCCGCCGATCTGGGGCCGCGAACGGCGGCTGGCGACGATGTGCGCAACCTGATGCTCAGCCCCGGCGCCGGGATCGATCGGCGCATGCTGTTCGACACTCGTCCGCTGGCCGGGCAGATCCTCGCCACACTGCAAAGCCAGGAAGCGTTCCACGACCTCAGTGCCAAATTCGCCGTGCAGCTTGATGGCGGTGAAGACCTGACGATGCTCGAGCATCCCCATGACCTGTGGCTCTCGGCGTTTGAACAAAACGGCGAGCGACGGCTGGCGTTCGGTCTGGCGGGATGCCCGACGGACAGCCCCGCCGGCTCGGTTGCACTGGCTGACGGGCACGCGCTGGTAGTCGCGGTCCTTGAGTTGTTCCTTGAACTGGCGCGCCCCGAGCAAACGCGGATGCGCCATTTGCTGGCCGAGTACCCGATCGGGGGCATTGTGCTTCGACTGGCTGAGCGAGTGCCGCTGCAGGCCGTTATCGGTTGGCAACGGGTTTCGGGCTCCAGTGATTTGCACATGGGTGCCCATCCCCAAGCCGAGTCCGGTGTTGTCTATGTGGGAGCCGTCCCGCCGCTGGGGCGACTTGATCCGGCGATGCTGCGGGGTGTGGCACAACTGGCGCGGGAGTTCGGGGATTCCAGTCTGCGCTTCACTCCTTGGCAAAGCCTGCTGTTGCCCAATGTCCGCACGGAAAACGCCGCTGAGGTCATTCGGCAATTGCAGTGTATTGGCTTGCAGTGCGAAGCCGATCTGCCCTTGTCCCGGTTGATCGCCTGCACCGGCTCAAACGGCTGCGGTAAAAGCCTGGCCGAGACCAAGGGCGATGCCCTGCAACTGGCCAGATTGCTGCAGCGTCACGGTCAAACACCGAGCGTGCATTTGAGCGGGTGCGCGCGCTCCTGCGCCGCCGCGCATACGGCGCCCGTCACATTACTGGCCGTCGCCCACGGTCACTACGACCTCTATTTTCGCGATGCAACGCAGCCGGGTTTCGGCGCGCTGCACGCACGCAACCTTACTATTGAAGCGGTCGCGGCCCTGCTCGACGCCCGCTCACGGAGCCCCCTTGATGCTTGATTACATCCGCGACGGTCAGGAGATCTATCGCAACTCCTTCGCGATCATTCGCGCCGAGGCCAACCTCGACCGAATCCCGGACGATCTGGAGAAACTCGCGGTCCGTGTCATTCACGCCTGCGGCATGGTCGAGGCCATCGACGGCCTGCAGTTTTCCGAAGGTGCGGGCAAGGCCGGGCGTGATGCGCTGGCGGCCGGCGCGCCGATTTTGTGCGATGCGCGGATGGTCTCCGAAGGCGTGACCCGTGCGCGGTTGCCGGCGAACAATCCGGTGATCTGCACCTTGCGCGACGAGAGTGTTCCGGAACTGGCTCGTGATTTGGGTAACACCCGCTCAGCCGCTGCGCTGGAACTGTGGCGCCCGCATCTGGAAGGCAGCGTGGTGGTCATCGGCAACGCTCCGACGGCACTGTTTTACTTGCTGGAAATGCTTGACGCCGGTGCGCCAAAACCGGCGCTGATCCTCGGTTTTCCGGTGGGCTTCGTCGGTGCCGCCGAATCCAAGGCCGCGCTGGCGGCTGACAGCCGTGGCGTGCCTTTTGTCATCATGCAGGGTCGCCTGGGCGGTAGCGCCATGGCCGCCGCCGCCGTCAATGCCCTCGCCACGGAGATCGAATGATGCAGCAACCTGGACGTTTGATCGGCCTCGGCGTCGGTCCCGGTGATCCGGAACTGATTACCGTCAAGGCCCTGCGCTTGCTACGCGAATCCCCAGTGGTGGCGTACTTCGTGGCCAAGGGCAAGAAAGGCAACGCCTTCGGCATCATCGAGGCGCATCTGCAGGAAGCGCAGAATTTGTTGCCGCTGGTGTACCCGGTGACCACCGAAGCCTTGCCGGCACCGTTGTCCTACGAGCAAGTGATCAGCGACTTCTACGATGACGCAGCCGGCGAATTGGCGACGCATCTCGATGCCGGTCGCGATGTGGCGGTGATCTGCGAAGGCGATCCGTTCTTCTACGGCTCCTACATGTACCTGCACGACCGGCTCGCCGAGCGTTATCAGGCCGAAGTCGTGCCCGGTGTGTGCTCGATGCTTGGCGGGGCCTCGGTGCTCGGTGCCCCGCTGGTGTATCGCAATCAGAGTCTGTCGGTGTTGTCCGGTGTGTTGCCGCACGACGAACTCAAGCGTCGCCTGGCCGATGCCGATGCGGCGGTGATCATGAAGCTTGGGCGCAACTTTCCCAAGGTTCGCCAAGTGCTGGAAGAACTTGGCCTGGCCGAGCGCGCGTTGTACGTCGAGCGTGCAACCATGGCCAATCAGAAGATCGTGCCGCTGGATCAGGTCGAGCCGATGTCCTCGCCGTACTTCTCGTTGATCATCGTTCCTGGTGAAAGGTGGCAAGGCTGATGACCCGTCCAGTTCCGGCGATTGTCATTCTTGGCAATGGCAGCCTCGCCACCGCGCGTAGTATTCAGCAGGTGTATCCCGACGCCCTGATCCATGGCTTGGCCGAACGGGTCGAAGGCGCGGATCGGGCCTATCACGAGTTCGGTGCGACCCTGCGCGAACTCTATCAACAGGGCGCGCCGATCATTGCCCTGTGCGCGGCCGGGATCGTGATCCGCACGCTGGCGCCCCTGTTGCTGGAAAAAGGCGCCGAACCACCGGTATTGGCGGTAGCCGAAGACGGTAGCGCAGTGGTTCCACTGTTGGGTGGTCTCGGTGGGGTGAATGTGATGGCGCGGGAAATTGCTGCCGCGCTTGAAGTCGCGGCGGCGATCACCACCAGCGGCGAGTTGCGTTTCGGCACTTGCCTGCTCAACCCGCCCAGCGGCTATGCCCTTGGCGATCTTGAGTTGGGCAAACGATTCGTTTCCGATCTGCTCGCCGGCGAAACGGTGCGCATTGAGGGTGAGGCTCCGTGGCTGGCACATGTGCAGTTGCCTGAGAATGAGCAGGCGCGGCTGACCGTTCACGTCGGCCATACCGAGCGCGAGCCAGCCGCAAACGAATTGCTGATCTATCCACGCAACGTGCTGGTTGCCGTCACGGGCGAATCGAGCAATGTGTCGGGGATCATTCGCGAGGCTTTGCATCAGGCCGGAATCGCCGTGCAATCGATGGCTTGCCTGTTGGCCGCCGACACCGAAATGGCCAACTCTGCGCTGCGCGAAAGTGCGCTTGAGTTGGGTGTGCCATTGCGTTTTGTCAGTGCTGCAGGTGCGGCCAGTGAACTGCTGCGGCATGCCATAGGGCAGCCTGTCTCCATCGTTGGTGATGACACTATTGCCATTGCGGTCGCCGAGCAGCCGCTGGACCCCTTGCAGATCGGCCGCCCACGCGGGCGCCTGGCGGTGATTGGTCTCGGGCCGGGGGCTGCCGAATTGATGGTGCCGGCGGTGAAGGCGGAACTGGCTCGTGCCAACGATGTTCTCGGCTACGAGACCTACGTGCGCATGGCCGGGCCGTTCCGGGCTGATCAGGTCTTGCACTGCACCGATAACCGTGAAGAAATGCAGCGCGCCCGTCACGCCTTTGAACTGGCAGCCCAAGGTAGGTCGGTGGTGGTGGTTTCGTCTGGCGATCCGGGTGTTTTCGCCATGGCAGCCGCTGTGCTTGAGGCGCTTCACGAGTCTAGCGATGCCATCTGGCACAGCGTCGATCTTGAGATTTTGCCGGGTGTCTCTGCTTCGTTGGCAACCGCTGCCCAGGCCGGTGCGCCCTTGGGGCATGACTTCTGTGTGCTGTCGCTGTCGGACAACCTCAAGCCTTGGTCGATCATTGAAAAACGCCTGGATCTGGCCGCTCAAGCCGATCTCGCCCTGGCCTTTTACAACCCGATCTCGCGTTCGCGGCCGTGGCAATTAGGGCGGGCGCTGGAGATTGTTGGCCAGCATCGTGAACCGGCCACGCCGGTTGTGTTGGGGCGGGACATCGGTCGTCCGGGGCAGACCTTGCGGGTGACAACACTCGGTCAACTGAGTGTCGATCAGGTGGACATGCGGACCATGGTTCTCATCGGCTCATCGACAACGCGCGTGATTCCTCGCCTCGATGGTAGTACGTGGGTGTACACGCCGCGCAGCTATGGCGATAAGCTCACCCCCTTATAACAGTCAGTATTTTTATTTGTTGGATAAAGCCGGATCGTCATAGGTTAATGACGGTCCGGTTGTCTTGCGTGCTTTATTTGTATGGGGTGTATGTGCTCTTGGTAAATGTTGATTGAAGTACATATGTTGTATTTGGTCGCAGTTGATAGTCTGGATTGGGCGGGTTAGATTCAGGGCGCTCCCGGATGGGGCGCTTATTAATATATAAAGGAGTATTGTTTATGGATGATTTTGAGAGCGCGGTAAGTGTTTCGCAACGCGTTGAGTTTGTAAGGAAGTGCATTCAGAAGCGTAAAGTTGCCTTGGCTGACAAGCCGCGTGTAAGGTCCTTGGCTTTGTCGATTGCCTCGAGCCCTACAAAGGAGCTCAACGCGCTGGTACTTGGCAACAGTCTGGTCGGGTACGGAGACAAAATAAGTCTCGAAAACATGGCGATTATTGAAAATCTGATCACCATGTCGAAGATGGAAGCAACTTATGAAGTTTCCGGTAATAAGGATCCCAAGGCTTGGTACCATGCGTTTACAAAGTGCATGGAGGATCTTGGATGTTTCGTGCCGGATAAAGGCTATTCAAAATACAGCGCCACTTCGCTTAAGGTAACGATGGATAATATCATGGTTGATATTATCCAGGCGGCCGTCGAAGCCGCAAAGGCTGCAATTCCAGGGGCTTCCGTGCTCAGTGCAGTGACCAGCTCTACATTGGATGCATTGAAGAAAGAGCCTGAGGCGATCAACCTGTTGAATCTTGAGTCGAAGAATGCCGAAGGCGTGCGCTTGTCCACTATTCCCTGCGAACAAATGGCGAACGGAATGATTCTGATTGCGATAGGCGCGGTTGATCATCAGGGTGGGGGGAAGGACGGCGGCTTGCTGTTTGTTGATTGGAAGACGTCCTCTCTGGAAATTTTTCACGGAAAGTCGTTCATTACTTTCAATCCCGTCCGTTATGCGGAGATCAAGTCGGATATCGAAGAGTATCTTGGCATCCACCGAAAAGAAGTTCTGGTCAAGCGTTTCAGCCGGCGCAAGTGAAGGGGCAAGGCCAGAGGCTTTGTGTCTCTGGCCTTCTTGAAAAAAGGAAAGCGCATGGCGTATTCCGTATTGATAAATTCAGGCAGCGTTTTGCTGTTGTCGACGTCGTTGTCGGCTGCAATCGGGCAGGACGCCCTTGACACTATTTTGTTTGCGCAACTCGCGGCAGAGGAAGATTTTCCAGACGGCAGGAACCACGCTCAATGGACCGATGTATTTGTGGATACGCTGGTTGCCTGTGGTTGGAAGCTCCACGATCAAGGGACAACTTCGGGAATGTTCCCGGTTGCAGGTGTTACGGTTTTCTCAATACAGGATGCTGTCCGTGCGGCCTTTCAATCAAGTCTGTCCGCTGAGCAGATCGTGCTGACGGCAAGTGCTTTGCGCAGGGTCGCGCAATTGCCGGAGACGTCGGTGGCATCGGGTGTTTTCCGTGGGCAATCGATCATGGCTGTCGAGACTGAATCGGCGAGCACGGCAGGTCATCACGCCGGCAACCGTCATCATCGCGTGAGAGTGCTGGCAGGCGTTATCGAGGCTGATGGCTTCCTGACGTTGGCTTCGATGTTTTTTGAAACGGGTCAGCCGATAGATCGCCAGTTCATCAGGCAGGAATTTGCCTTGAGTCGCGTTGTGGGAGGTGTGAGCACTTCGTTCCTTCATTCGCGTTTTTCGGTCGACGAATACAAGGCATTCAGAGAAGACACAGTGCTGTGGTTAGGGTCGCAACGACAGGCACTGTGCATTCAGGTCAGCGAGCACACCGTGCAGTCTCCTCGCGGGCTAAGGAAGCAGGTAGCCCCTGACCCCGGTGAAGATGATCTGTGCTGCCAGTGCACACACGAACAACCCCATCAATCGACTGACGATCTGTAACCCCTGGTCGCCGAGAATACGTTCGATGCGGCTGGACAAAAACAGCACCACGCCCACGGTAAAACTGGCCAGGGCAATGCCGACAATGGCCGTGAGCTTGTCGTCCCAGTGCGGCTGGCTCACTCCCATCACCAGCAAGGCACCGATGGTGCCGGGGCCGACTGTCAGCGGGATGGTCAGTGGAACGATGGTGACATCCTGCTGCACATTGTCGGTCTGTACCGCCGATTTGCCTTGCGCCATGCCCAGCGCCGAGATGAACAGCACACTGCCGGCACCGATACGAAAGGCGTCCACGGTAATGCCGAACACACTGAAAATCACTCGGCCGAACAAGTACAGCAGAATGCTGGAGACCAGGGTGGCGACCGCTACTTTCCAGGCCAACCGACGCTGTTCCTTGCGCGAATAACCACGGGTCAGGCTGATGAAGCAGGACAACACGAAGAATGGGCTATAGAGCACCAGCATCTTCAGATAAACGCTGAACAACACATGGAGCATGGTGCCGGGCTCACTGGCGAGGGAAGTCGAGGGGGAGTCTATCAGGGGTTGCGAAGTCTGTCGGCTCAGGACGTTGGGGTCGTCGTGCGTTTCTGCTGATCACGCTGGGCGACCCAGTGTTCGATCAGTTCGCGCAACTGCGACAGTTCCACCGGCTTGGCCATGTGTCCGTCCATGCCAGCCTGGCGCGCACGCTCTTTGTGTTCGGCAAGGATATGGGCGGTCAACGCCACCACAGGGGTGCGAACCCGTTGGTTGCTGACTTCCCAGGCGCGCAATTGCTGAGTGGCCGAGAAGCCGTCGAGGATCGGCATTTCGCAGTCCATCAGCACCAGGTCGTAACGCTGGGCTTTCATCGCCTGCAAGGCTTCTTCGCCGTTGCAGGCGGTATCCGGTTGCAGGTTGAGCTTGCTCAGCATGCCGCGGATCACCTTAGTCGAGATGCTGTTGTCTTCAGCCACCAGAATGCGGAAGTCGCAGGGGACCTTGACCGGTAACGTCGGGCCGATTGGCAGGGGCTGGGTCGCGACGAGCCCTTTGTTGCGCTGGGTCAGTTCGTCGGCCAGAGTGGTCTTGAGGGTATAGCCGGCCACCGGCTTGGCGAGAATGCGCTTGATCCCGGAGTTGCGTGCGATGATCTTGCTCGGTGCGTTGCTGATGCCGGTGAGCATGATCAGCAGGATGTCATGGTTCAGGCTCGGGTCTTCCTTGATCTTGGCCGCCAGTTGCATGCCGGTCATGCCGGGCATGTTCTGGTCCAGCAAGACTATATCGAAGTAATCGCGCAAATGAGCCTTGGTGCGCAGCAAGGCCAGCGCCTCCTTGCCGGAAGATGCGGCGCTGACGTTCAGACCCCAGGCGCTGCATTGCTGCACCAGCACCTTGCGACAGGTGTCATTGTCATCCACCACCAATACCCGCGCACCTTGCAGCGGGCCGTCGAGGTCGGAGGTCGGGTGTTCGAGGCGATCCGGGTCCAGCGGCAGGGTCAGCCACAGGGTGCTGCCCTGGTTGTTGCCGCTCTTGATCCCGAATTCCCCCTGCATCAAGCGGATCAACTGACGGGCTATCACCAGCCCCAAGTTGCCACCCAACTGGGTGGCCGAAAGAAAATGCCGGCTGTGCAGTTCGGTATGCATCAGGGCGTCGCGCTCTTCGGCGTCCATGGGCTCGCCACTGTCCTGCACGGCGATACGCAGGCGTGGTTTGGTGTTGCGCTCGTCGAGCGCCACGACGATCAGGATTTCGCCTTCATCGGTTTTTTTCAGGGCGTTTTCAAGCAGGCTCAACAGCGTCTGGCGCAAGCGTGTCGGGTCACCGCTGATCACCCGAGGCACTTGCGGCTGGATGAAACTGATCAACTCGACGTTTTGCTGCTCGGCCTTGGCGCGGAAGATGCTCAGGCAGTCTTCGATCAGCGCGTTGAGGTCGAACTGCACGTCGTCCAGTTCAATCTGTCCGGACTCGAGTTTGGAAATGTCGAGAATTTCGTTGATCAGTGTCAGTAGTTCGTTGCCGGCGCTGTGGATCGTCTGAACGTAGTCGCGTTGCTTGACCGATAGCGGCGTGCCCAGCAGCAGTTCGGTCATGCCGAGGACGCCGTTCATCGGGGTACGGATTTCATGGCTGATTTTCGCCAGGAACTCGGCCTTGGCGTTGATCTCGGCGTTGCTGGCCGCCAGGTCACGGCTGATGCTGAAGCGGTCTTCGGTGATGCGTCGCTGGCGTTCGCTCAGTGCAATGCTCATCAACAGGCCGCTGATGCAGATGAACGCCAGCAATGTGGTGATCAGGCCGTGGGGTTCGATCAGGGTCAGCCCCAACAGAGCAGGCAGGATGACCAGTGTCCCGAGGTTGAACACCACCATGGCCGCCACGAAGAGGCGAGCCGGGCGATAACCTTTTTGCCAGTGATAGGCGCTGATGAACAGCATGCTCAGGCCAGCCAGGGCTACCAGGCCGTAGGTAATGAAGTTCAGCGGCAAGGTATTGACGAACAGCAGCATCAGGCCGCAGGCGGTGATCAGCAGGACCTCGCCAAGCAGCAACCGGTTCAGCGGATGCGGCCCGAGCGGGGTGAAGAAACGATAGGCAAGCATCAGACCGCAGGGTGCAGTCATCAATAATGCCAAGTAAGCCCCCGGCGTTTGCAGTGCATGCCAGTCCGGCAGCCAGGGGCCTGCGAGATTCAACAACAACAGCAGACTGAGCATCAACAGCCCTTCGCACGTCGCCAACCATAGGGCGCTATGCGAGCGGGTGTAGGCGTAGCGGATGAGGTTGTGCAGGATCAGCATGGCGATACAACCGAACAGCAGGCCATAAATCAGCGTCTGGTTCTGGTTGGCGGCCGAGATGATCGCTGACTGCAGGGTGATGTAGGGCCGTAACTGGTGGTCGGAGGCCAGTCGCAGGTAGACGTCGAGGGGGGTGTCACTTTGCGGCAGGGCCAGCATGAAGTCGCTGCTGGGCAATGGTCGCTCGGATTGGGGGTGTTCGTTGCCCGTGCTGGATTGATCGATCAGCTTGTCGCCGTCCAGAACGAACATGTTGAACTGGCGCAGGTCAGGCGCGAACACACGCAACAACTGTTCATGTTTGCCCGGTGCAAGCCTGAATCGCAACCATAACGCGCCATCGGGTTCGGCGGCGGTAATGCGGTCGAGTTCGATAGGGCTGAATTGATTGGTGTAACGTGCGGAACGAATGTCGCTCAGCTGCAGGTCGCCCTGTTCGTCGAGCAATACCGCCCAGCCACTGCCTTGCGCGGCGTGGGCCGGTAGCATGCAGAGCAAGGTCAGCAAAGTGACGGTCAAGCTTACGGCAATCCTGAGCCAGCGCACGGCGAAATCCCTTCGTTAGGTTGATGCCAGAATATAACGATGCGCGGCGCCGGAATAGCCGGGCAATAAACGGTGTTTATTGCCCGGCGCGGTGTTTACCTTATTCCTGATTTTCGCCACGCTCGCGGGCAATGGCGCGGTAGCCAATGTCCTTGCGATAGAAGCAGCCTTCCCAATCAATCGAAGCCGCGAGCTTGTAGGCCTGCTGCTGTGCAGCGTCAACGCTGGCACCCATGGCCGTTGCGCAAAGCACCCGACCGCCGGCCGTTACGACTTGGCCGTCCTTGAGCGCAGTACCGGCGTGGAAGACTTTGCCTTCCAGTGCGGCGGCTGCATCCAGCCCCTTGATGGCCACGCCTTTGGCATAGTCACCAGGATAGCCGCCAGCGGCAAGCACGATGCCGACGCTCGGGCGTGGATCCCATTGCGCTTCTACTTTGTCCAGCGCCTGGGCCAGAGCAGCCTCGACCAGCAGAACCAGGCTCGACTGCAGGCGCAGCATCACCGGTTGGGTCTCAGGGTCGCCGAAGCGGCAGTTGAATTCGATGACTTTTGGGTTACCAGCCTTGTCGATCATCAGACCGGCGTACAGGAAACCAGTGTAGACGTTGCCTTCCTCGGCCATACCGCGCACGGTCGGCCAGATCACCAGATCCATGACACGCTTGTGCACTTCGGCGGTGACCACTGGCGCCGGGGAGTAAGCACCCATGCCGCCTGTGTTTGGACCGGTGTCGCTGTCGCCGACGCGTTTGTGGTCCTGGCTGGTGGCCATCGGCAGGACGTTCTTGCCGTCGACCATGACGATGAAACTGGCTTCTTCGCCGTCCAGGAACTCTTCGATGACCACGCGCGAACCCGCATCGCCAAAGGCATTGCCCGCCAGCATGTCGCGCACGGCGTCTTCGGCTTCGGCCAGGGTCATGGCGACGATCACGCCTTTACCGGCGGCCAGGCCATCGGCCTTGATCACGATCGGAGCGCCTTTTTCACGCAGGTAAGCCAGGGCCGGCTCGATTTCGGTGAAGTTCTGGTAGTCGGCGGTCGGAATCTTGTGGCGAGCCAGGAAGTCCTTGGTGAAGGCTTTCGAGCCTTCCAGCTGCGCAGCGCCAGCGGTCGGACCGAAGCAATCCAGGCCACGGCTGCGGAACAGATCCACAACACCGGCAACCAGCGGCACTTCAGGGCCAACGATGGTCAGGGAAACGTTTTTCTCGGCAAAGTCTGCCAGTTGCTCAAGCGCCAGAACGTCGATGGCGACGTTCTCGCACTTGGCTTCGATGGCGGTGCCGGCGTTGCCCGGTGCCACGAACACCTTCTGCACGCGCGGATCTTGAGCCACTTTCCAGGCCAGGGCGTGTTCACGGCCACCGCTGCCAATGATCAAAACATTCATTTCAAAAACCTCGGATGACGCAAATCTGGGAACTGTAGGAGCGAGCTTGCTCGCGATGGTGGTTAACGATAACGCGGGGTGTCTGAAACACTGTGGCGTCTAGTCGTTCTTCGCGAGCAAGCTCGCTCCTACAGGGGAGTGCTGTGCTGTCAGTGACGGAAGTGGCGCATGCCGGTAAATACCATTGCGATACCGGCTTCGTCGGCAGCAGCAATCACTTCAGCATCACGCATCGAGCCGCCTGGTTGGATCACGGCAGTCACGCCCGCCTTGGCCGCATTGTCCAGACCGTCGCGGAACGGGAAGAAGGCGTCGGAAGCCATCACCGAACCGGCTACCTGCAAACCGGCATGTTCCGCCTTGATAGCAGCAATACGCGCGGAGTTCACGCGGCTCATCTGGCCGGCGCCGACACCGATGGTCTGGCGATTCTTGGCGTAGACGATGGCGTTGGACTTCACGTACTTGGCAACTTTCCAGGCGAAGATCAGGTCATGGATTTCCTGCTCGCTCGGTGCGCGCTTGGTCACCACTTTCAGGTCGTCGGCGCCAATCATGCCGATGTCGCGGCTCTGTACCAGCAGGCCACCGTTGACACGCTTGTAGTCCCAGGCCGCCGCTCGGTCAGCCGACCACTCGCCGCAGGCCAGCAGGCGTACGTTGGCTTTGGCAGCGACGATGGCGCGGGCCTCTTCGCTGACCGACGGAGCGATGATCACTTCGACGAACTGACGTTCGACGATGGCCTTGGCAGTCTCGGCGTCCAGTTCGCGGTTGAAGGCGATGATGCCGCCGAAGGCGGATTCGGTGTCGGTGGCGTAGGCCAGGTCGTAGGCCTTGCGGATGCCGCCTTCGGCATCAGGGCTGACAGCCACGCCGCACGGGTTGGCGTGCTTGACGATCACGCACGCCGGCTTGACGAAGCTCTTCACGCATTCCAGCGCGGCGTCGGTGTCGGCCACGTTGTTGTACGACAGTTCCTTGCCTTGCAGCTGGGTCGCGGTGGCGATGCCGACTTCGGCAGGCTTGGCTTCAACATAGAACGCCGCGCTCTGGTGCGGGTTCTCGCCGTAGCGCATTTCCTGAGCCTTGATGAACTGGCTGTTGAAGGTGCGCGGGAACTCGCTGCGACCTTCGGTGCTCAGGGTGTCGGCAGACTGGTTCACGGTGCCCATGTAGTTGGCGATCATGCCGTCGTAGGCGGCGGTGTGCTCGAAGGCCTTGAGCATCAGGTCGAAACGCTGGGCGTAGGTAAGGCCACCGGCCTTGAGGTTTTCGAGGACGCTGGCGTAATCGCTGGCGTTGACCACGATGGCCACGTCCTTGTGGTTCTTGGCGGCGGAACGGACCATGGTCGGGCCGCCGATGTCGATGTTCTCGATGGCGGTCGGCAGGTCGCAGCCTGGCTTGTTGATGGTGGCTTCGAACGGGTACAGGTTGACCGCTACCAGGTCGATCGGCTTGATGCCGTGCTCGTTCATGATTGCGTCGTCGATACCGCGACGACCGAGGATCCCACCGTGGATTTTCGGGTGCAGGGTCTTCACCCGGCCGTCCATCATTTCCGCAAAGCCTGTGTAATCCGCGACTTCCACTGCGGCAACGCCGTTGTCCTGCAGCAGCTTGAACGTCCCGCCGGTGGAGAGGATCTCGACGCCCAGGGCTTCAAGCTCCTTGGCGAATTCGAGGATCCCGGTCTTGTCGGAAACGCTGATCAAGGCGCGGCGGATCGGCAGGCGGGTAGTCTGGTCGGTCATCTCAATTTCCATCAAAAGCAAAGGAAGTCAGCAAAAAAGGCGACCGTTTTTACGCGGGCGCCTTTCTGGTTTGATTGAATGCTTACAACAAATCGTACTGCTTGAGTTTCTTGCGCAGCGTGCCCCGGTTAAGCCCGAGCATCTCGCTGGCCTTGGTCTGGTTGCCCTTGACGTAGTTCATCACGCACTCGAGCAGGGGAGCCTCGACTTCGGAGAGCACCAGGTTGTACACATCCGTGACGGCAGCGCCCTCAAGGTGGGCGAAATAATTGTGCAGCGCCTTCTCGACACTCCCGCGAAGGGTCTGACCTTCTTCGCTTGGCGTATTGAGGTGCTGTTTCAAATTCACGTTGTCGCTCACGGGTGTTGTTCCACTCACTAAAGTCTCGGTCATCATCGTCATGCGGCCACCCACTCTCCGTCCCCTGTCAGGCTCTTGTAACGCTCGGCGAAAAACGCCCGAACGTTGGCGCATTGTGCATCCGTACCATCCAAACGATTGAAGTGGGCGCGAAACTCCCTGGCGCCCGGCAGGGTTGCGAGATACCAGCCCACATGCTTTCGAGCAATGCGTACGCCCATGACATCGCCATAAAAGGCGTGCAGGGCAGCCAGATGCTCTAGCAGAATGCGTTCCACCTCGATCAGTTCCAGCGCCGGGAGTTTCTCGCCGGTACGCAGGAAATGGTCGATCTCGCGAAAAATCCATGGCCGCCCCTGGGCAGCCCGGCCAATCAACAGGCCATCGGCACCGGTCGCGTCGAGCACGTACCGGGCTTTTTCCGGCGAATCGATATCGCCATTGGCGAAGACCGGAATCGACACCGCCTGCTTGATTGCGGCAATGGTGTCGTACTCGGCTTCACCGGTGTACAGGTCGGCACGGGTGCGGCCATGCACCGCCAGCGCCGTAATACCTGCCTGTTCGGCGATCTTCGCCACCGTCAGGCCGTTCTTGTTGTCCCGGTCCCAACCGGTCCGGATCTTCAGGGTAACCGGCACATCGACCGCAGCCACGACGGCCTGCAGGATCTCGGTTACCAGGGGTTCATCCTTCAACAGTGCGGAACCGGCAGCCTTGTTGCAGACTTTTTTTGCCGGACAGCCCATGTTGATATCAATGATCTGCGCACCCATTTCAACGTTGGCACGGGCGGCGTCCGCCAGCATCTGTGCGTCCCCACCGGCGATCTGTACCGAGCGTGGCTCGGGATCACCTTCGTGGATCATGCGCATGCGTGACTTGCGGGTGTTCCACAAACTCATGTCGCTGGTGACCATTTCCGAGACGACCAGTCCCGCGCCCAAGCGCTTGCACAGCTGACGAAAGGGCTGGTCGGTGACGCCCGCCATGGGGGCGAGAATCAAGCTGTTATGTAATGTGTATGGGCCGATGCGTACCGCCGACATAGGACTTCCCTGTTGTGGGGCCGGATCATGAGAGTTCGAAAAAGGGTTGGCATGATACCCGCTCTCGATGACTGGATAAAGGCTGAATTGAACAAATTCTGAACAGCTATTCTGTTATTACCCGTGGTTTGGTTTGCCTGGAGCAGTCAGAAAGCCGGCGTTAATCCGGGAGCAATGAAGCGTTTTACTCCGGAGAGTGGAAGCTCAGACTGTAGTTCACGGCCTTGGCGCCTGGGTCGAGAATGTCCAAGGCGATGTGGATCGGCGTTTGCGGAGGCATCTCCGCCATGCCTTCGAGATCGCCATTGAGGTACTCGCCAGGCTTGAAGCGACGACTGGCGATCAGATGGCCATTGAGGTCGGCGAAGCGCAGTTCCAGCAGCGGGAAGGGCTGGGAGAAGGGCGCGCGGTTATAGATGATCGCATCGACCACCAGGGCGCCATTGAACTCGGGGTGGCTGCGCACCACCAGGTTGCTGCTTTTGATTTTCGCGATGTCGACTTTGGAGGGCACGGTGCAGCCGATTTGCGGGCACAGTTGCTGGAACCACGGGCGATATTGATCCTGTCGCGCCAGTTCGTCGAAATGGTAGGCGATGTACTGGCCAGCGAGGGCGCCAGCGGCAATCAGCACCAGCAGCAACCACAACAGCCGTCGGCCCCAAGGTGAGCGGCGTTTTTGCCAGTCCAGTTGCAGCGGGTCGTCGGTCAGGTCTTGCAGCACTTCGGCGCGTACGCCCGGTTCGCTGCGTTCGCGTCGCTTGCGCAGCGGTTCTATCGGGGGCAGGTTGTCGTCGATTTCGCTCTTGTCGGCGGCCGACAGGTGTTCGTGGTTCAGCGGCGCATCAAGAGGGTCGTGCAATCGCAAATGGGGTGGTTGCGGTTCGTCGTCGAGATCAACCGGTTCCAGGGACAGCGAAGGTTCGGTGCGTGAGGTTTTGTCCGTTTCGACCGTCGGCTCTGGTGTTTCAAGGCTGTCGAGCGGTTCGTCGACTGGCGCGCGATCGGCCGCCGAAGCACTGAACAGGCTGTCGGACCACGGCTCCTCGTCGTCCTGCCCGGCGCTGTCGCGACGGGCGCTCAGCGAATCGTCGCGGTGGCGGCCGAGTTCAGTGGCCGGCTGGATTTCCCGCTGTTCGAGCCGGGCGAGTTCTTCGTCGAGGTCGAGACTGTCCAGGTCCAGTTCGGTCGCGCTCCATTGCTTTTGGCTGATGGCGCGCGGTGGCGATGGCTCAAGGGGCTCCTCAGGCTGCGCAGGCGGGAGCGGCGTCGCGACCGGTGGTTCCTTGCCGGCCTGCTCAAGCAACTGCCTGGCGGCATTGAATACCTGCAAGCAGGAGCCGCAACGAACCACCCCGCGAGCCACGCTCAACTGGGCATGGCTGACGCGGAAGCTGGTTTGGCAATGCGGGCACTGAGTGACGAAGCTGTCGGTCATGCGGCGATCCGGATTATGCAGGCGATCATTCTAGCGCCGACGGCCAGTGATGCGCACCCAGCCATCGCGATTGGCGATTGGGTCCAGATCGAAGTCCTTGGCGTAGGCGGCAGCGACTTCGTCACCCTGTTCGGCGAGGATGCCCGACAGTGCCAGGCGACCGCCTGACTTGACCAGGCCCGACAGCTGCGGCGCCAGGGAAACCAGCGGGCCGGCGAGAATGTTGGCCACCAGCACATCGGCCTGAACCTGCGGCAAATCTTCCGGCAGATACAGTGGGAACAATTCATCAGCGATGTTATTGCGTCCGGCGTTGTCGCGGGACGCTTCCAGCGCCTGCACGTCGATGTCGGTACCCACGGCCTCCTTGGCGCCCAGCAACAGGGCGGCAATCGCCAGAATTCCCGAGCCGCAGCCGAAGTCCAGCACGTTGCAGTCTTTCAGGTCCTGGCCGTCGAGCCATTCCAGGCACAGTGCGGTGGTCGGGTGGGTGCCGGTGCCGAACGCCAGGCCCGGGTCCAGCAGCAAATTCACTGCATCAGGCTCCGGCGCGGCGTGCCAGCTCGGCACGATCCACAGGCGCTGGCCGAAACGCATTGGCTGGAATCCGTCCATCCAGCTGCGTTCCCAGTCCTGGTCTTCGATCACTTCGCTGTGGTGCTCGGGCAGCGGGCTGCCGGTCAACAGCTCCAGATGGGCCAGTACCGGGCCAGGCTCGGTGCCGCCTTCGAACAAGGCCAGCAGGTGCGTGTGGGACCACAGGGGCGTGGTGTTGAGTTCCGGCTCGAAGATCGGCTGATCTTCGGCGTCCATGAAGGTCACCGATACGGCGCCCACTTCAAGGAAAGCGTCTTCATAGGTTTCGGCTTGTTCTGGGCTGATGGCGAGACGGACTTGCAGCCAAGGCATGGCGGGCACCTTTGAAAAATATTGATTGCAGCCTAGCGGGCTGCGAGAAGCGCGCAAGTTTACGCGAGCGCGGGGCAGATGACGACACGCCAGGTGCCATTTCCACGCGCAGGCCTGTGTAGGAGCGAGCTTGCTCGCGAAGAATGCAAGGAAGACGCGTACAGTCTGAGCGCACGCGTTATCGTTGACCACCATCGCGAGCAAGCTCGCTCCTACAGCGGGGGGAGGGGGCGTCCAGATACGACAAAGCCGCCCGAAGGCGGCTTTGTTGATCGGGTCGAAGCTTAGTGCTTCTCGCCAGCCAGCTTGTGCTCGAGGTAGTGAATGTTCACGCCCCCTTTGCAGAAGCCTTCATCGCGGGTCAGGTCGCGGTGCAGCGGGATGTTGGTCTTGATCCCGTCGACCACGATCTCGTCCAGCGCATTGCGCATGCGCGCCATGGCTTCGTCGCGGGTTGCGCCGTAGGTGATCAGCTTGCCGATCAACGAATCGTAGTTAGGCGGAACCGCATAGCCACTGTACAGGTGCGAGTCGACGCGAACGCCGTTGCCGCCTGGTGCGTGGAAATGCTTGACCGTGCCCGGGCTTGGCATGAAGGTTTTCGGGTCTTCGGCGTTGATCCGGCATTCCAGCGCGTGACCGCGGATGACCACGTCATCCTGGGTGAACGACAGCTTGTTGCCGGCGGCGATGCTGAGCATCTCCTTGACGATGTCGATGCCGGTGACCATTTCCGAAACCGGGTGCTCTACCTGGACACGAGTGTTCATTTCGATGAAGTAGAAGCGGCCGTTTTCGTAAAGGAACTCGAAAGTGCCTGCGCCACGGTAGCCGATATCGATGCAAGCCCTGACGCAGCGTGCGAGTACTTCCTCACGTGCGTTTTCGTCGATACCCGGTGCCGGCGCTTCTTCAAGAACCTTCTGGTGACGACGTTGCAGCGAGCAGTCGCGGTCGCCCAGATGGATAGCCTGGCCCTGGCCATCGGAAAGAACCTGGACTTCCACATGGCGTGGGTTGGTCAGGAACTTTTCCAGATAGACCATCGGGTTGCCGAACGCCGCGCCTGCTTCGGAGCGGGTCAGTTTGGCCGAGGCAATCAGGTCTTCTTCCTTGTGCACAACGCGCATGCCGCGACCACCGCCGCCGCCAGCGGCCTTGATGATCACCGGGTAACCGACTTCGCGACCAATGCGCAGAGCGGTTTCTTCGTCTTCCGGCAGCGGGCCGTCAGAGCCCGGAACAGTCGGTACACCGGCGGCGATCATGGCGTGCTTGGCCGATACCTTGTCGCCCATCAGGCGAATGGTTTCGGCTTTCGGGCCAATGAACGCAAAGCCGGATTTCTCGACCTGCTCGGCGAAGTCGGCGTTTTCCGCAAGGAAACCGTAGCCCGGGTGAATGGCGGTGGCGCCAGTCACTTCGGCTGCGGCAATGATTGCTGGAATGTGCAGGTAGGAGTGGGCGGCCGATGCCGGACCGATGCAGACGGATTCGTCTGCCAGACCCAGGTGCATCAGTTCCTTGTCAGCCTTGGAGTAAACGGCGACGGTCTTGATGCCCATCTCTTTGCAGGCGCGCAGGATCCGCAGGGCGATCTCACCGCGGTTGGCGATCAGAACTTTTTCCAACTTCGCAGTCATCAAAGGCTCTCCGCGGTTCAAACGATGGTGAACAGCGGTTGGTCGTACTCAACCGGCTGGCCGTCTTCGACGAGGATGGATTCGATCACACCGCTGGTTTCAGCTTCGATGTGGTTCATCATCTTCATGGCTTCAACGATGCACAGGGTGTCGCCTTTCTTCACGGTCTGGCCGACTTCCACGAAGGACGGCGAGGTTGGCGAAGACTTGCGATAGAACGTACCGACCATCGGCGAACGGGCAACGGTGCCGTTCAGTGCTGGTGCGGCGGCGGCAGCAGGTGCGGCAGCGGCAACCGGAGCGGCGGCAGCGACAGGCGCGGCAGCCGGAGCATGCATTGGAGCTGGCGCGTAGTACTGCTGAGCCGGGGTCTTGCTATGACGGCTGATGCGTACGGACTCTTCGCCTTCCTTGATCTCGAGCTCGTCGATGCCGGACTCTTCCAGCAATTCGATCAGTTTCTTAACTTTACGGATATCCATGAATCATCAACTCCCAAGGGTCGGTCAGGGGCGGTTAACTTGTTGTTCAAGCTGTTCCAGGGCGGCCTCCAGGGCCAGTCGATAACCGCTGGCGCCAAGGCCGCAGATCACTCCCACCGCTACGTCGGAGAAGTAAGAGTGATGGCGGAAAGGTTCGCGTTTGTGCACGTTAGACAAATGCACTTCGATGAATGGGATGCTCACCGCCAGCAGCGCGTCACGTAATGCGACACTTGTATGTGTAAAAGCTGCTGGGTTGATCAGAATGAAGTCCACACCTTCACTGCGTGCAGCGTGGATGCGGTCGATCAATTCGTACTCGGCGTTGCTTTGCAGGTGCAGCAAATGGTGACCGGCTTCGCGGGCACGACGTTCCAGGTCCTGGTTGATCTGCGCCAGCGTCGTGGCGCCGTAGGTGCCCGGTTCGCGAGTGCCGAGCAGGTTCAGGTTGGGTCCGTGCAGAACGAGTAGCGTCGCCATCGGCGGTTCCTATGTTATCTGTGAGCAATTGTCAGAACCCGGCGACTATGCCGCAAAGCCTTTGTGACTGTCCAGTTCTCTGCAATAGCCGGCACGATGACCGATGTTTGCGCGAAATATATGACTGCTTGATTAAAATTGGTCATTCGCCCTGGTTACACGTTCGGCGAAGTCCCTGGCGTTGATCTCGCCGATCACCCGCACATCGGCGCGTTCGACACCGTCCTTGCCAAAAAACATCAGGGCCGGAGGGCCGAACAACTGGTAGCGATCGAGCAGGGCGCGTTGCTCGGCGTTGCTGGCGGTGATGTCGAAGCGGATCAGCCGGTAACCCTTGAGGCGTTCGATGACGACAGGGTCATCCAGCACCTCATGTTCGATGACTTTGCAGCTGATGCACCAGTCGGCGTACCAGTCGAGCAGCAGCGGTGTGCCGGATGATCGTGCATCGGCGAGTGCGCGATCCAGTTCGGCCGGTGTGCTGATGGTTTGCCAGGTGCTGGTGTTTTGCACTTGTCCGTTGTTGTCAACGATACGGGGCTGGCCAATCGGGTTGAGCGGGTCGGTCTGGCCGCTGAGAGCGCCGTACCAGCAGGCCAGTGCGTAAAAAAGAAGGAACATGCCGAGCAATTGGCCCAGGCGTTTGCGCGGTGGTTTATAGACGAACTCCAGCGCCCCCATGAACAGGCCGACGCCGCCTGCCAGCAAGCCGATCAGCAGCAAGGTGACCTGGCCCGGCAAGACGCGGCTGAGCAGGCCAACGGCCAACCCGAGCAACAACACGCCAATCGCGTTTTTCACGTAGACCAGCCACGGGCCGCTTTTCGGCAGCCAGGCTGCGCCACCGGTGGCCACCAGCAACAGCGGCGCGCCCATGCCGAGGCCGAGCATGAATAGTTTCAAACCGCCGCCCAGCGCATCGCCACTGGCGCTAATGTACAGCAGCGCCCCGGCCAATGGCGCCGAAACGCAGGGTGAAACCAGCAAGCTGGATACCACGCCCAACACCGCGGCGCCCCACAGTGACCCGCCTTCGGTGCGGCCGGCGATACGATCCAGGCGACTGCTGATGGCATGCGGCAGCTTGAGTTCGAAGACGCCGAACATCGCCAGGGCAAATACTGCAAAAAACATCGCGAACGGCACCAACACCCAGGCCGATTGCAGTCGCGCCTGTAGGTTGAGCTGGGCACCGAACAGGCCCATCAGGGCGCCGAGCAGGGCAAAACAGGCGGCCATCGGCAGCACATAGGCCAGTGAAAGATTGAAGCCGCGCCAGCCACCGACCTGACCGCGCAGCACCACGCCGGAAAGGATCGGCAGCATGGGCAGCACGCATGGCGTGAACGTCAGGCCCAGGCCGGCGAGGAAAAACAAAGCCAGTTCGCGCCAGCTCCATTGATAAGTCGTCCCTGGAGCGCCGCTGCCATCGATGCTCAGGCGCTCGGTTTCCGGTGGATAGCACAGGCCTTTGTCGGCACATCCCTGATAGGTCACGACCAGGGTGAAGGCGCGCTGGTCGGTGCGCGGCAACTCGATGTCGAGAATGCCGTGGTAGACCTCGACATCGCCGAAGTATTCATCGTGCTTTTTCTGGCCGTCGGGCAGTTTCGCCGCGCCGAGGAGGATATCGGCCGGATCGGCGCGAAATTGAAAGCGGTGGCGGTAGAGGTAATAACCTTCGGCGGCGACGAAACGCAACTTGATCGATTGCGGCGTGCTGTCAACCAGACTCAGCTGGAAAGCTTCGCGCACCGGCAGAAAGTCGGCGCTGTTGTTGATCGAGCCCAGGCTTGAGCTGGGTCGGTTCTCCAGCAAGCCAGTGGCGCTGGCCGGCAGGATGAACACTAAAAACAACAGGCAGAGCAAGCGGCGCATGACGATCTCGCGTATCGGGATTGGGGGGATGATAGCGGACGGCGGCGTGGTATGCAGGAGGGGGAGTCTGAGGTGTTTGTTCTGACGCCATCGCGAGCAAGCTCCCACAGGGGATTTGCGTCGTGCACAAATCAAATGTGGGAGCGAGCTTGCTCGCGATGGCGGTCTGTCAGACGCGGAAAGCCTGAACGGCTGTATGCAGTCGCCCCCCCAACACCAGAAGATTTTCTCCCTGTTCACGGCCTTCGCCGATACGCAGCAGGTTATCCCCTCCCAACTGATGAATCCGTTCACTGTGGTCACGGATTTCGCTGACAGCACCGCTTTGCTGGGCGGTGACATCGGCGATGCGTACCGCCGTGTCGGAAATGGTCTGGATCGCCCCAACGATTTTATCCAGCGCGCCATCAGCGGCCTGGGCCTGGCTGGCCGTGGCTTCGGCGTGTTCGACCTGAGCGCGCATGCCCTCCACCGATTGTCGCGCGGCGGTTTGCAGCCCTGCGATCAGCGTCTGGATTTCTGCGGTGGCTCCGGCGGTACGTTGCGCCAGTGAGCGCACCTCTTCGGCTACCACCGCAAAGCCTCGGCCCATTTCCCCGGCCCGGGCCGCCTCGATGGCGGCGTTCAAGGCCAGCAGGTTGGTCTGGTCGGCAATCGAGCGGATCACCGTCAATACGCCGCCGATGGTGGCCGACTCTTCGGCCAGGTGTTCGATCATTTGCGCATTGCCTTGCACTTCATCCACCAGCGCATGCAGGCCGGTGAGGCTCAGACCGATGACTTTCTGTCCGTGTTCCACGGCCAGGCCGGCGTGGCGGCTGGCGTCGGCTGCCTGGCTGGCATCGCCGGCGACTTGTTGAATGGTTGCTTCCAGTTCGCTGAGGGAGTCGCGGATCAGTGCCGTATCACCGGCCTGATGCTCGGCACCTTCATGCAGGTCGTTGCTCAGGTCGGCCAGGGTGCGGCTGCTGCCGGCCACCTGTTCGGCATTGCGGCGAATGGTCCCCACCAAGTCCACCAGATAGGCGCGCAAGCGGTTGAGCGAGGCTTCAATGTCATGCAATTCGCGGTTGGTGTTGCCCAGTTGAATGTCGCGGCTGAAGTCGCCTTCGGCCCAGGTCGAGAGGGCCGGGGCGAGGTTGGTCAGGGTCCGGGCGAGCTTGCGTTGCAAGGTGTCGATCAGCAGTGCGATCAACAGAATCAAACCGATCATCACGCCTTGCATCAGCCGTACTTCACCCTGGATCTGCCCGTGCTGGGCGCGCACCACCGGTTCCATCCCGGCAATGGCCTGTTGCACGTCGGCGATTTTCAGGTGGGTCGCCGCGCTGAGGTCGGCGCGTTTGCGGATTTGATCGCGAGTGCGCGAGAGCTCGGCCGGATAGCGGATGAGCAGGCTGTTGAGCTCGCGCTTTAGGCCGACGCCGGCATCTTCGGTGACGGTTTTTTCCGTGTTCTCAAGGCCCATCATCGAGGCGAAATCGTCGGTGTTCGACTCGCTGTTGGTGGTCACGCCCAATAATGGCAAAGCGTCGAGTTTTTCGGCCTGGGTGCGGATGTTGGCCACTTCGCGTTCGACATCGGCGGCCAGTTCGCTGCGACCGCTGCTGACCAGTTTGTCCCGGGCCAGGGACAGTTTCCCCAGGTGCTGTGATGCGATGAGCAGCGGCGTCAGGTAGGCCGCATTGCCACTGGCGTACTGGCTGAGTTGATCGAGACTGGCACCCAGTTCGCGCTCGGCCTGCAGCAGCAAGGCCTGTGGGTCGCCTGCCAGTTTGCCGGCGGCCAGCAGGTCGGTCTTGCTGAATTCTTCAAGGGTCGACAGGCTGGGGTGCAGCGTCTCGGCAAGGGCCGATGGCAATTCGTCGAGTTCTTTTTTCAGGCTGTCGATACCTTGGGCCGCGCTGCTCAGGCGCAGCGCATCACCGCTGCCCAGGTAGTCCTCGACACTGCGGGCGACGTCATTCTGAAACTGCTGCGACAGGCTCAGGTAGCGCTCCATTAATAGATACGGACGCTCAAGGGCTTTCTGCGACCACCACAGCGTAGCGCCGAGGGCCACGCACACGGCCACTAGAAGGAGGGTATTGAGATTGGTCAGCAGCTTCAGGCGCATTACGGACTACCAACGGCAGAAATGGTAAGTGCCTGAAGTTATTGCGTTTCTATTACAGGGTTATGACCGTATCGGTCGATTCCGATAAAAAAGTGGCATTTTGCTTTGACGTGCGTGCGGCCTGTACGCGATTGCGTCCGCCGTGTTTGGCGCGATACAGCGCTTCGTCCGCCTGGTTGGCCATTATCAGGCTGTCGGAGCTTTCGCAAAGCTCAACCACTCCGGCGCTGAAGGTGCACCACAGATCCTCGGGTTGCGCGGGGTAGTGAATCTCGGCAAATCGCTGACGGATTTCATCGAGTACGTTGTAGGCCGCTTCGATATCGGTATCCGGCATGACGATGGCGAACTCTTCGCCACCGTAGCGGCCGATGAAGTCGGTTTTGCGCAGGCGTTGCTTGAGAAACAGCGCCAGGCTCTTGATCACCCGATCGCCCATGGGGTGGCCGTGGCTGTCATTGACCCGTTTGAAGTGGTCAATGTCGAGCATGGCAAAACTCAACGGCTTGCTTTCGCGGCGGGCGCGGAACGAGCAGTCTTCGAGCAATTGCAGGATGTGCGTGTGGTTGTATAACCCGGTGAGACTGTCGCGGACCATCCGTGCCTTGAGGTTGCGTGCCCGGGCCGCGCGGTTGCGCACGGTGGTGATCAAGTGCCGGGGCTTGATCGGTTTGGTCAGGAAGTCATCGCCGCCCTCGCTCATGGCGTCGAGCTGCTTGTCCAGGTCGTCTTCGGCCGACAAGTAAATGATCGGCACGCTGACGTAACGGTCGTTATGGCGGATCACCTTGGCCAGTTCCGTACCGGTGCAGGCTGGCATGTACATGTCGAGGATGATCAGGTCCGGCTGGAAATCCGCCAGTTCGGCCATGGCCTGGATCGGCTCGATGAGCGTGCGGGTGACGATCCCGGCGCTGTTGAGCAGGCGCTCGGTGTGCAAGGCCTGGGCGCGGGAGTCGTCGATGATCAGCACTTTATAAGGCTCGTACTGGGCAACGCAGGTCAGGACTTCGATCTTCTCCAGCAGGCTCGACGCTTCGAGGGTGCCGGTAAGGAATTCCTGGCCGCCGGCACGCACGGCGGCCAGACGGGTCGGGGTGTCGGTTTCGTGCAGGCTGAAGAACAGCAGCGGAAGCTGATGATCGAGGCCTTCCTGGGCTTCGGCGGCCAGTTTCAGGCCGACACCGGTGCCACAAAAGTCCACGTCCATGACAATCGCCGCCGGCATGCGCTCGACCATCGATGAGCGAAACGCGTCTACGCTGCCCAGGGACTGGGCGCTGAGGCCGAAGAACTCCAGTTGTTTGGCCAGGCGCTCGGCGCGGTCGTGATCCTGCAACATCACGTAGATGGGCTTGCGTAGCGGCGGCAGGAAGGTTTGATTGAGTTGGTCACCATGGCGCAGGCCGGTACGTGACAGGCGCTGCATCAAGCGGTTGAGATCGGTGATCAGGCCGCTGCTCAGGCGTCCGCGATTGGCGTCGACCGCCTCCAGTGACTGACCGATGTGACGGGCCAGTTGCGAGTGTTCCGGTTGTTCGAAACGCTCGGCGAAACGCAGCAGGCGCAGATTGGCCTCGCTCAGCTCCGAAAGGTCGGCGGTGGACCACTCACTGCGTTGCAGGCGCTGCCATATCTCAAGAATCTGACGAGCCTGATGAATTACCCGCTGGGCAAAGTGGTGCTTGAGGCGCTTGCGGCTGGGGTCTTCTGGCTCGGTCATATCCTGACTACTAGTTAGGGGGCACACTGAGGTCGAGTGGTGGCTCTATGCTAGCACCACTTTTCCATTACATGAGTGCTGTACGTCAATAATCTGCAATGTGTCTTTATTCAGTTTGTGACTGGGCGGTCTCGCCAGAGCCTTTCCAGTCGTGGTTTGCAGAGGGCGAAGTGCTTGAATCAGGGCACTTGGCGGGTGTGAAGTGGAAATGGGCAAGTGGCTGATATCCGGCCATTCATGATTTTTTGCCGGTGCTTATCGGCACGTTTTTTTGGGTTCCGGAGGGTCGGGGATTCCCTTAGCGTGGCAATCCAAACCATTAGGGGAGGATTTCGATCGCTGCGGAGTCGTCGGGTGCACGGGCACTCTTTTCATACGCAAGCCCAGTAATTTTCCGTATCGGTGCGATGGCGGGTGCCGGGCCAAGGCACGTTGTTGTATGGTTGTGGTCGAACCGTTGAACTCAAGAGCTTGAAAGGATATCGCCATGCTGGACTGGAAGAACCGCACAGACAGTGCGCCTGAACGTGCCGCTGAACCGAAGTCGGAGACCCGCAGTTATCTGGGTGGTCTGTTGTTCAGCCGGGCGCTGGCCACTCTGCTGGGCATCTACCTGTTGGTGGCGAGTGTCCTGGGCTGGTACTGGAGCCAGGAGCCGGCGCTGTTCCCGGTCCAGCAAACCGCTCAACTGGCGGCCGAGAAAGAAGGCAAGCAGATGGTCGTCGGCTACACCACGGTGGAAACCCTCAAGACCGTAGCCGGCACCTTGCTGACCAAGCCGGGCGGCTATATTTCCAACGACCGATTCCCGCCTGGCCTGTGGATGGACAACATGCCGAGCTGGGAATATGGCGTGCTGGTGCAGGTCCGCGACCTGAGCCGGGCACTGCGTAAAGACTTCGCCCGTTCGCAGTCGCAGTCCGCCGAAGACGCCGACCTGGCCAAGGCCGAGCCGCGTTTCAACTTCGACAACAAGAGCTGGGTGCTGCCGTCCAGTGAGTCCGAGTACCAGGAAGGCATCAATTCCCTGAGCCGTTATCAGGCGCGCCTGTCCGATCCTAACCAGAAGAGCGCGTTGTTCTATGCCCGTGCCGACAACCTGAACAACTGGCTGGGTGACGTCGGCACCCGTCTGGGTTCGCTGTCGCAACGACTCTCGGCCAGTGTGGGCCGGGTCAAGCTCAACACCGCGCTGAAGACTGAGGTGGTGACGCCGGGTGTGGCGCCGCAAGTCGATGAGGAAATCGTCGAAACCCCTTGGCTGCAGATCGACAACGTATTCTACGAAGCTCGCGGCCAGGCCTGGGCTCTCTCGCATTTGCTGCGTGCCATTGAAGTCGACTTCGCCGATGTGCTGGCCAAGAAGAACGCCACGGTCAGCGTGCGCCAGATCATTCGTGAACTGGAAGCGTCGCAGGAGTCGGTGTGGAGTCCGATGATCCTCAACGGCAGTGGCTTCGGCGTACTGGCCAACCACTCGCTGGTCATGGCCAACTACATTTCCCGGGCCAACGCGGCGGTGATCGATTTGCGTCAACTGCTCAATCAGGGCTGAGTCATGGTTGATAACGCCAGGGAGGCCGCGCACCGTGCGGCTTCCGATGCCGAACAGATCGCCTGGGTTGACGAGCAGGACAACCTGCTCGGCGCCCTGGTCCGTTCCGATTTGCGCGAGCGCGGGCTGATCGGGCGCGGCACTTACATAATGTTGTTCAACTCCGCTGGCGAGCTGTGCGTGCATCGTCGCACCCTGAGCAAGGCAATCTATCCCGGTTTCTGGGACGTGGCGGCGGGGGGCATGGTGCTCGCCAGTGAAACTTATGCCGAGTCGGCGGCAAGGGAGCTGGAGGAAGAACTGGGCGTGAGTGGCGTGGAACTGACCGCCCATGACCACTTTTACTTTGAGGACACCGGCAATCGCCTGTGGTGTTCGGCGTTCTCGGCGGTGTGGGACGGCCCGTTGATCCTGCAACCGGAAGAGGTACTCGAAGCGCGCTTTATCCCTATCGATCAGGTCATGCTGGAAATCGAGCAAAAGCCTTATTGCCCGGACTCGCTGGCGGCGTTGAAGCGCTATCTGAAGGCTCAACAAAGCGACGTCGCAAAACAACTATAAATTGGCGCCGATTGGCTCTTAGCAATCGGCGTTTTTGCCGTTACACTGCGCGACCTTTTTAAACTGAACCGGTATTGCTTCCTGTAGGAGCGAGCCTGCTCGCGAAAAACGCAAGAACGACACGGGCTGTCTGACGTCCCGCGTCATCGTTGACGTCCATCGCGAGCGAGCTCGCTCCTACGGTGAAATGAATGTCGTACCGTTTCAGTAGCGCTGCCCCTGCCTGAGTGGGGCTTCGCGGTCGATAGCCTTCCCAAGTGCTGCGACCAGTCTTTGTCCTCCGAAGAGGATTGCCGGTGGCCAAAAAAGCCGCATCCTTCGCCGCCTTGGGCGGCCTGGTATTTTCCACCGACGCAGGTCGTCATTGCCCGGAATGCAGTAAACCGGTGGACGCCTGCATCTGCAGACAGACCGTTATCCCGGCCGGCGACGGCATCGCTCGCGTGCGTCGAGAAAGCAAGGGCCGTGGCGGCAAGACGGTGACCACCATCACCGGCGTGCCGTTGGCTGAAGACGCGCTCAAGGACCTGGCCACGACGTTGAAGAAACGTTGTGGTACCGGTGGGGCGCTGAAAGACGGTGTCATCGAAATCCAGGGCGATCATGTCGAGCTACTCTTGGCAGAACTGATCAAGCTCGGTTTCAAAGCGAAGAAGTCCGGCGGCTAGCAGCCTCTGTGAAAACCACCCTCGGCTTGATCCGATCCTGATGACATTCAGGTCCGGCATCGTCTACATGGTTTTCACAGAGCCTGTTCATGACCGGTATCTAAACTCACTGCGGTCGGCGGGGTCTATTGCCTCGTTGACGAACCGTCATTTTCATTCTTTAGACTGCGCCGGCCTGAACCCAGGCGACGCACTATGACTTCTTTATAGGGGACTTCGATGTCCGTACGACGCACACGCAAAGACGATGGCAGCCAATGGACAGTTGCGGACAGCCGCAGTGTTTACGGGATTCGCCATTGGGGGGCCGGGTATTTCGCGATCAATGACGCCGGTCGCGTCGAAGTTCGTCCGAACGGTCCGAGCAGCTCGCCTATCGACCTGTACGAGCAAGTCGACCAGCTGCGCAAAAGCGGCCTGTCCTTGCCATTGCTGGTCCGTTTCCCGGATATCCTGCAAGACCGCGTGCGTCAGCTGACCGGCGCATTCGACGCCAACATCGAGCGTCTGGAATACCAGAGCAAGTACACCGCGCTGTACCCGATCAAGGTCAACCAGCAGGAAGCGGTGATCGAAAACATCATCGCCACCCAGAACGTTTCCATCGGCCTGGAAGCCGGCTCCAAGCCTGAACTGCTGGCGGTGCTGGCACTGGCGCCGAAGGGCGGCACCATCGTCTGCAACGGCTACAAGGACCGCGAGTTCATTCGCCTGGCGCTGATGGGTCAGAAGCTCGGCCACAACGTGTTCATCGTGATCGAGAAAGAGTCCGAAGTCGGCCTGGTGATCGAAGAAGCGGCTTCGCTCAAGGTCAAGCCTCAGGTCGGCCTGCGCGTGCGCCTGTCGTCCCTGGCCTCGAGCAAGTGGGCGGACACCGGCGGTGAAAAATCCAAGTTCGGCTTGTCGGCGGCGCAACTGCTGTCGGTGGTCGAGCGTTTCCGCGCGGCGGGCCTGGATCAGGGCATTCGCCTGCTGCACTTCCACATGGGCTCGCAGATCGCCAACCTGGCGGACTACCAGCACGGTTTCAAGGAAGCGATCCGTTACTACGGCGAACTGCGCAACCTCGGCCTTCCGGTGGATCACATTGACGTCGGCGGTGGCCTGGGCGTTGACTACGACGGCACGCACTCACGTAATGCCAGTTCGATCAACTACGACATGGACGACTACGCTGGTGTCGTGGTCGGGATGCTCAAGGAATTCTGCGATGCGCAGAGCCTGCCGCACCCGAACATCTTCTCCGAAAGCGGCCGTTCCCTGACCGCGCACCACGCGATGCTGGTGATCCAGGTGACCGACGTCGAGAAACACAACGACGACGTGCCGCAGATCGAGAACAAGGAAGCGCTGCCGGAAACCGTGCAGTGGCTTGTGGACCTGCTGGGGCCGACCGACATCGAAATGGTCACCGAAACCTATTGGCGCGCCACGCACTACATGAGTGATGTTGCCTCCCAGTACGCCGACGGCAAGCTGACCCTGGCCGAGAAAGCCCTGGCCGAGCAGTGCTACTTCGCTGTGTGCCGTCGCCTGCACAACTCGTTGAAGGCGCGCCAGCGTTCCCACCGTCAGGTGCTGGACGAACTCAACGACAAGCTGGCCGACAAGTACATCTGCAACTTCTCGGTGTTCCAGAGCCTGCCGGACACCTGGGCCATCGACCAGGTCCTGCCGATCATCCCGCTGCACCGTCTCGACGAAGAGCCGCTGCGTCGTGCGGTGCTGCAAGACCTGACCTGTGACTCCGACGGCAAGATCAACCAGTACGTCGACGAGCAGAGCATCGAGACCAGCTTGCCGGTGCACGCGTTGAAAGAAGGTGAGGACTACTTGCTGGGTGTGTTCCTGGTCGGTGCCTACCAGGAAATTCTTGGTGACATGCACAACCTGTTCGGCGACACGGATTCGGTGAACATCTACCAGAACGCCGATGGCAGCGTGTACCACGCCGGTATCGAAACCCACGACACCATCGAAGACATGCTGCGTTACGTGCACTTGTCGCCGGAAGAACTGATGACCCACTACCGCGACAAGTGCGCCAGTGCCCGCATCAGCGCAACCGAGCGCACGCAGTTCCTCGATGCCTTGCGTCTGGGGCTGACCCGTTCGTCTTACCTGTCTTCCTGAGGTAAGCGTCACGCTCATCAGGTCGTCTGAAAGTTTACCGTTCGCTGCGGAAATTTCAGATGACCTGGTGCGGCGATTCTCCTGTTCCTGGCGAAATTTCCAGCTTCTTCGATGAACTAACGCATTTGGTCTTCTTTTCGCGTAGGTTATTTCCTAATTTGTATTTCGGCACTCTACTCGGCCATGTCTCTCAGCGAGAATCCCCGGCCGCCCCTCCTGTAGAGAAACGCCGATGTTCAATCCAGTCAGCGAACCTTCATTTCGTCTGGATATAGCAGGTCTGCCCGACTCCTTAGAGGTCTTGGCCTTTACCGGCAGAGAAGCCATCAGCGAGCCGTTCATGTTCGACCTGGAGCTGCTGATCGAAGACCCGGCACTTGACCTTGCCAGTTTGCTGTACCGCCCGGCTACGTTGCATTTCGGACCTGCCGGAAACCATGTGCATGGACAATTGCATGAACTCGTCCAGCGTGACCACGCCTTCGGTCCCCGACTCTGCCAGGTGCGCCTGGGGCCAAGACTGGCCTGTCTGGCCCAGCGCTTCAGCCAACGAATCTTCAGCGCCCGTTCAGTGCCGCAAATCCTCGACCAGGTGCTCAAGGAGCACGGCATTACCGGCAAGGATCGACGCCTGGAACTAAGTCGCGAATACCCGCCTCGGGACTTTTGCACGCAATATCGAGAGTCAGACCTGCAATTTCTCCTGCGACTGTGCGCCCGGGAAGGGCTTCACTACTACTTCGAGCACCGGGCCCGCGGACACTGCGTGGTGTTTGGCGATGACTGGCAGCATTTTCCAACTGGCGAACCTGCGGTATTGCGCAGCGAAGGCGAACGGCCGGCGGTGCGGGAGTTCGTGCGTCAGCGCTGCGGTGGGACAGCGGTGCTGAGCGCCGAATGCCGGACGGACCTGGCGACATTGCGCAGCGGTCGGTTGATGCCGTTGTCCGGTCATCCGGTTGCCGGTTGCAATCGGCCCTGGTTGCTGACCCGCGTTGAGCACTGGGGCAGCCAGGATACGACGACGCCTTACCACAATCAGGCTCGAGCCCAGCAGTGGCCGGCACCCATCGAGCCGCCCTGTGCAACGGTTCGACCAAGGATGCATGGCCCGCAACGGGCGTGGGTGGTCGAAGTCGATGAGCCCGGTCCCGACCCGGCAAGGCCGGTACCGGTGCAATTCGACTGGCTTTATCAGGGCGAAGGAGCGAAAGCCAGTCATTGCTGGCTGCCCCTGACCAGGCAGTTGCAGGCCTCGACGTTCACGCCGATACGGGAAGGGACTGAGGTGGTCGTGGGTTTTGTCGAGGGCGATCCCGATCAACCGCAGATAACCGGGGTGCTACATACGCCGGCAACGGTCAAGGTGACGGATGCCGACACCCCCCAGCCCGGCTGCACCCATGATGAAGGCCTGGAGCAATGGTTGCGCTCGGGGGAGCCATTGCTGATGTTGTGCCTGCTACCCGGTGGCGGCAGCTTCAACCATTGCGCACAGGCTTTGTGCACCTGTCGTCTGGCGACGCAGCTTGGCCAGAGCTCTGGAGCATGATTGTCACACGTACGTCCGAGGCCCCCCCGCAGTGGCTGTTGCTGGATGTGCCGGGCACGCCGCAGGCGGGTGTCACACTTCGGCAAATGTTTGCCCAGGCCCAATGGTTCGGGTTGTTCGAAGGCACGGAGTGGCATGCGCTGTATGAACAGGGGCCGGTCCTGGTCGATCTGCGCACCTGCCCGGCACTGGCCGATTTATGCATCGTCGACGGAAAACGCTGGCCCGGATTGCTGGTGGCCAGCGAGGCAGGCGCTTCGTCGTTGCTGGCGCATTTGCGGCGCATGCTCACGGTCACGCTTGGCCTGCACCGGGCCCTTTTGAGTTACTACAACCCAACCACGGCCAGTTATTTTTTCGATGCCTGCGATGCGGTTGAACTGAGTCGCTGGCTAGGGCCTGTCCACCAGTTACGCTGGTTCGGCGGTAGTTGGGCCGACCGCGCGATGGGGTGTGAGGGCTGGCAGCGCTTGTCCAACCCGGGGTTGGCGGTCAGCCCGTTGGCAGTCGAGGAAAGCCTCAGCGTTGGGCAGCAGGGAAAATTGCAAACCTGCCTGCTCGAACAGCATGCCTGGCGCTGGAACCGATCCACCGGTGTCGATTTCCTTCGTCTGTGGACCCATGTGGAGGAAGGGCTGGCGCTGGGTTTCAGCGAGCGCCCGGTGCTCGATGGCTGGATATGGCTACGCCTGCAGTATCCCGACGCGGCGCCAGTGCAGCCGTTGCCGGGCGGGACTCAACAGGAACGACTCGATAGCTTGCGCCGCCTGTGGCAAAACGATCGCCCATGGTCATGAGGTCGAATATTGTCGGCACCACGCCCGATCAGTGAATGCCGCCGGCGAACCAGCCATCGTTACGGCGCAGGCGCCAGGCGATCGCACCGAGGGTCAGACTGCGCAGCAGCATGAACAACAGGAAGGTTATCCACAGGCCATGGTTGCCCCCGCCTTGCAGTGCCCAGCCGAAAGGCAGCACCAGCGCCACGGTCAGCAGCATGCCGTTGCGCATTTCCCGGGCACGGGTGGCGCCGATGAACAGACCGTCAAGCAGGTAACTCCAGACGGCAATCAGCGGCAGTACGGCGAGGTAGGGCAGGTAGATGAACGCGGTGTCGCGCACACTTTGAATGTCGGTCTGCATCTCGATGAACAGATGCCCGGCGAACAGAAACAGCGCGGCAAAGCCCAGGCTTGCGAGCAACGACCAGCCACCGGCCACCACTAATGAACGGCGCAGGGCATCGCGGTCTCGGGCGCCAAGAGCATGTCCGCACAGGGCTTCGACAGCGTGGGCCAGGCCATCGAGGGCGTGGGCGGTCAGCAGCAGGCCATTGAGCAAGAGAGCGTTGGCCGCGACCGTGGCGTCGCCCAGCCGTGCGCCTTGCACCGTGATCAGGAAAAACACCGATTGCAGTGCCAGACTGCGGATGAAGATATCGCGGTTGACCGCCAGCAATGGCCGCCAACTCTGCCACATCGCCAATGTCGCCCAGACGATATGCCCGGGGTAGGCGCGCAGGGCTTTGCGGGTCATCAGCAAGCCGATCAGTGCGCCGGTCCATTCGGCAATTACCGAGGCCCGGGCAGCACCAACCACGCCCCATTCCAGGCCGAGGACGAACCACAGGTTCAGGGCAATGTTGACCAGGTTGGTGCTCAGCAAAATCGCCAGGGGGGCTCGGGCATTCTGGGTGCCGAGGAACCAGCCTACCAGTGCATAACTGGCGAGCGCCGCCGGCAGGCCGAACAGGCGGGTATGGAAGAACTCGCGGGTCAGCTGATCGAGCTCAGCTGACGGTTGCATGAAATGCAACGCGACCCCGCTCAAAGGCACGCCCACCGCACCCAGGACTACGGCCAGGCCGATGGCGAGCAGCAGGCCTTGCAACAGAATCTGCCGCAAGGCAGCACCATCCTCACGCCCCGCTGCCTGGGCGGCAAACCCGGTGGAGCCCATGCGCAGAAAGCCCATGGCCCAGGCAAGGAAGGTGTACAGACTGGCCCCGACCGCGACGGCGCCGAGTTGATGGGCGTGGGGCAGGTGACCGATGACGGTGCTGTCGACCAATGCCACCAGTGGAACGGAAATGTTCGAGAGAATCATCGGCGCGGCGAGTGCCCAGACCCGGTGATGGGTAGGGCGGTCGCGCCAGTCGGCGGTCAGGTTGGACATGCAGGCTCCTTGGAGGAGCGGGCATTGTAGCGGCACATCGAGGGCGAGCCGCTCCCATAGTGATTTGTGTGGTGTCAGTGGATGATCCAGCTGAGCAACCACAGCCCCAGCACCAACCAGATGAAACCCATGATGAACGACGCATTGAGAAAGGCACGTATCGCTGACCAGAGCAGGATCAGGCCGAGTATCAAGGTCACGATGCTGATGATCGAGGTATCCATGCCCAGCGCCTGGGACAGGCCTTCGATAAAATTGCTGCTGGCGTTGCTCAACAGATTGAACAGACCACTGAGACCATCAACGATGAAACGGATGATCGAGCCGAGTACCTGCCCGAGCCATTCGGAAAAACCTTCTACCTGCATGGAGTGAACGTCCTGATTAAAGAGAATTGAGTCTTGGGCTGTCGATCGTGCTGCCGAGTTCCCACAAGCATAGAGGGTTGCACAGAGAACATGCATCTTCTGCCCCTTGCCTTCACCTGTGATCCCCCCGAAGCTATACGCCTTCAGGAGAGCCCGATGAACCTTGTTGAACTGACCGAACGCCTGCACGCCATCCGTGACCGCAATGACTGGCGGCAATTTCACAGCCCGAAAAACCTGGCCATGGCCGCGAGCGTGGAAATGTCCGAGCTGGTGGAGATTTTCCAGTGGCTGACCGAAGACCAGTCACGCCAGTTGCCGGCGGACAAACTCGCCCACGCCGGGCAGGAAGTTGGTGACATCGTGCTTTATCTATTGCTGCTGTGCAGCGAACTGGGCCTGGACATGGACACCGTGGTGCGCAGCAAGCTGGCGGACAGCGAACGGAGGTTCAGCTGATGAGCGACCGTCATTTCGATCAACTGGCGACCCGTTTCGCCGAAAAAATCTACGGCGGTGCCAAAGGTGCGATCCGTCTGGCGGTGTTGCAGGCCGATCTGGCCGAAATCTTGCCCGACCGGCCGCTGCGCGTGCTGGACATCGGCGCTGGCCTTGGCCACATGTCGTTGTGGCTGGCCGAGCGTGGCCATCAGGTGACCCTCGCCGAGCCTGCCGAGCCAATGCTGGAAGGCGCCCGCCAGCGTTTTGCCGATGCAGGGCAGAGCGCCACGTTCATTCAGGCACCCTGGCAGGAGCTGCTCGGGCAGCTCACCGAACCCTACGACCTGGTACTGTGCCACGCCGTGCTGGAATGGCTGGCCGAACCCCACGCCATCCTGCCGGTGCTGCATCAGCTGACCAAGGCTGACGGCTGGCTGTCCCTGGCGTTCTACAACCGTGACGCGCTGATATATCGCAACTTGCTCAAGGGACATTTCCGCAAGATGCGCAAGAACGACATGGCCGGCGAAAAGCAGAGCCTGACCCCGCAACAGCCCCTTGATCCACGTGAGCTGGCCGCGCAACTTGAAGGTCTGTGGCAAGTCGAAACCATGAGTGGCGTGCGGGTTTTCCACGATTACATGCCGGTGGAATTCCAGGCCCGCGCCGAGCTGGTGGACCTGCTGGAAATGGAACTGGCCCACCGTCGCCATCCGAGCTTTGCCGGGCTTGGACGTTACTTGCACTGGATCTGTCGGCCTGTCTGATCGGAGTGCGTAATGAAAAGTCATTCAGGTGTGCTGGTGTTCTGCCTGGGGTTGGCTGCCTGTCAGGGCAGCAATCCCTATGTCGCCACGTCCAACCCATTGCCACCGGCGCCGCCCCAGGCCGCCAATACCTTTGACCGCAGTGCTTACCCGGCAGCCCCCCGTGACTATGGGCGCTACCGCAGTTGGGCCTGGCTCGACGGGCATCTGCCGCCAGGCACCGCCTGGGCCGACTCGGCACAGATCGCCGAAGCGGTCAGCAATGCGCTGGATCAACGCGGCTTGCGCCCGTTGCACGATAATCGCCCGGCCGACCTGTTTGTCAGCGCCGACCTGCGCCTGGAAACCCGTTTGCGCCAGGTACAGGACGACTATTACGGCGGCGGTTATGGTGGCTACAACGGCTACGGCCCTGGATATGGCGGGTACGCCACCGTACCTGTCGTTCGTACCTATCAGGAGCAAGTCGTGGTGGTTCAGGTGGATATGTTTGACGCCAGGAGCGGCCAGCCGGTGTGGAGCTCCAGCGCTGAAACCGGCACCCGGGGCAGCGAAAGCGAGCGGGCCGATGCCATACGGGAAGCTGTGAAAAAGGCAATGTCGGCGTATCCTCCTAGTTAGCTTCTTGTAGATAAGAAGCATTCCGCAGGGTCATGCCTTCAACCGGAGATTCATCATGTTCCGCCGTTTTGTTTTACTGGCAGTGGCCGCGCTGCTCAGTGCCTGCGCCGCCAACCAGGTCAATCATGACTTCGACGCCAGCCGCGACTTTGCTGCCTATCGCAGCTGGACCTGGAAAGAACCTGCCCTGCAATACCGTCCCGACGATCCACGGATCAAGAGCGACCTGACCGAGCAGCGCATCCGTCAGGCGGTTGCCGATCAACTGGATCAGCGCGGTCTGCGCCCGGCCACTGCAGGCGCCAAGGGCGATTTGAATGTACAGACCTACCTGATTGTCGAAGAGCGGCAACAACAGGTGACCACCAATTACGGTGGCGGCTGGGGTAACCCGTGGTATGGCTACTACGGCGCCCCTATGTATAACGAAACCCGCAACGTCAGCTACAAAGTGGCGACCATCCAGATCGACCTGCTCGATGGCAAGGACGGCAAACTGGTATGGCGTGGCAGTGACGAACAGATACTCAGCCGCACGCCGAACCCGACGGATCGTCGCGATGCCATCTGGGAAACGGTCACGCGGATATTGGCCAACTACCCACCGCATGCATCCTAGAGTCAGCCAGTCTCTCAACCCCTGTGCCCTACAGGGGTTTTTATGCTTGGCTCTGGCGCACCTGGGGATCGAGCTGAACAAAGTCGAGGTGGGTGCCAACCTCAGTTGTCACTCGGGACGCCCATCCCTGGTGATTTGATCCGGCAGCACAATCGGCAGTTCTATGCAGAAACGCGCACCCTCGGTGGAGTTCCTGACGCTCAGCTTGCCGCCCATGTTCTCGACCATGCCATAGCTCACCGAGAGCCCCAGACCGGTGCCGAAGCCCACCGGTTTGGTGGTGAAGAACGGCTCGAAAATTCGTTCCAGCAAACGCGGGTCAATACCGCCGCCGTTGTCCTCGACCCACAGGCGTACCGAGTGTGTATCCCGCTCGGTGTACAGTGAAATCCACGGCTTGAACCCGGGCAGGGTTTCACGCTTGCCGAGCAACGCATCCCGAGCGTTGATCATCAGGTTGATCAGTACCTGTTCAAGTTGATCGACATAGCCGCGCACCTGCACTTCAAAACCGGTCTCGCTGATGCGCAGGTCGACGCCTTTGTCGCGTAGGTCCTCGGACAACAGAGACAGCGTGCCTTCGATAGCCTGTACCGGGTTGAACGGTTGCTGCTCGGTTTCCGAGCGGCGGCCGAACACCCGCATGTGGTCCACCACCCGCGCGGCGCGCTGCACTTGCGTGTCGATGCGCGTGAGCTTGTCGATCAGGTAATCGACCTGTACATCGCCGTTGTTCAGGCGCTTGAGTACGTTGACGATAGCCATGCGCATCACGTTCAGCGGCTGGTTGATCTCATGGGCCAGGCCGGTGGCCATTTCTCCGAGGGTGGCCATTTTCGCGCTTTGTGTGAGCTGCTGCTGCGCGCGCCTCACCTCGGTGTTGTCGCGCCCCACGGCCTGGACCTCGAGCAACCGGCCCTGTTCATCGAACACCCCACGATCGGACCAGACCCACCAGGCGTGTTCGCAGCCGGGCAGTTGCAGGTTGATCTCGGCGGTGCTGACCGGAAACTCGGGGCTCAGTCGGTTCAGCCGCTGGATGAATGCAGTGCGCTGTTCCCCGGACATCCAGTCGCCCAGATTCACCCCCGGCAATTGCTCGGGTGCCAACTCCAGACAGGTGGCCAACGGGCGGTTGCCGAAGGTCAGGGTCAAGTCCGGCTGGTAGCGGCAGATCATCGCCGGCGAGTCTTCCACCAACATCCGGTAGCGTTCTTCACTCTGCCTGACCTGTTCGGTGGCCAGGGTCGCTTCGGTGATGTCCAGCCACAGACCCACGGCTTCCACCGGCAGGCCGAGGTCGTTGCGCAACAACTTCGCTTCATCCAGCAGCCAGTGATAGTCGCCGTGACTGTCACGCAACCGATAGCGGGCGCGCACCGAGCCTTCACGCAGCAACAGCCGCGTGCGCTCGAAATACTGCGGTCGGTCGTCGGGATGCACCCGCTCCACGAGCGCCCCGGGTGCGCAGTCGGCGAGGGTCCAGCCGAGCAGTGGCAACAGGCTGTCGCTGAAAAACACCGGGTGCAACGCACCGTCGACATAGCGCTGTACGTAAATCACCGCCGGAGAGCTGGCGATCAGATTGTCCAGGCGTGCATGGGCGGCGATGGCGCTCTGTTCCTGGTTCTTGATGTCGCTGATGTCGAGCATGAACCCCACCAGACGACGGTTTTTTCCCGCGCCAAGAGCCTGGCCTTGCAGGCGATACCAGGCGGGTGCGGGCGCACCGTAGGGGCGATACAGGCGCACGCACAGCAGCAGGGGAGTGCCAGTCTCCTGCAAGTCTTGCAGGCAGATGCGCAGCTCTTCGCGGTCGGCGGGATACACCTGATCGAGCCAGTCCTGTATGGATAAACGCGACATTCCAAGGTTCAGGATCGTGGCCAGCGGAGGTGCCAACTGGACCTCGTCGCTGTCGCTGAAAACTTCCCACCAGCCTGTTCCCAACAAGGCTTGCAGCGATTCCAGGCGTTCCAGTTGCAGGTGATGCCGGTACTCGCGCAGGCGCCCGAGCAAGGGACTTGCGAGCGCGGCGGTGATTTGTAGCCAGTCGCGTTCCGTGACATCGGGGGCGCGTTTTTGCGCCGTGAAGAAACCGCACAGCAACCAGGCGACCACCCCTTGCGCATCATGATAGGGCACGGCGAAGCCATCGGTATTGCCGAACGTGCCTTGCAGGCGCGGGTGTTCGCGCGGGGTCAGGTGCTGCGGTTCCGAGCCGCTCAAACTGTCCAGCCCCGTGCCCAGGCGTTGACCGTTTTGCCACAGTTGTGGTGCATCCAGGGCCGTGTAGTGCCGGTGAATCTGCCAACCATGTTCCTGCTCATCGAGCAAGGCGAGAGCAATGCAAGGGATCTCAAAACGCTGGGCCAGGCTTTGCAGTTGCTCGGTCAGCACCTCGGGCAGGCGCGTCAGGCTGCACAGGCGCAACTGTTCGGCGATTTGCTGTGCCAGCACCTGGCATTGTTCGCGGTTGCGCGATTGCAGGCGCTCAAGCAGCAGGTCGCCGATGTCCAGCATCTGCAACAACCAGGCATCGGCCAAGGGCTGTACCCAGCCGCGCAAATGCAGCGGGGGGCCGTTGAGGCTGTAGAAGTCCAGGTCCAGGGTTTGCCCCTGCCAGTCCGCTGGCGAGCCTTCGATGACAAGGCTGCTGTGGGGCAACAGGAAATCGAACAGATGCGGTGCCTGCTCGCTGGGAGGGTGCTGGGCCAGCAAGTGCCGCAGCGGACCGCTCAGTTGAACGACACGCCCCTCGGCATTGAGCTGTATCTGCAATCCGAAACTGTGCACCCGCGGTGCCTCTTGCGGCTCCGGCGGGGGCGGCGGATGGCGATGGAGCAGGCGCCCGAAGAGTTTGTCCCCGGCACTCAAAATTGCAGTCTCGCACTGGTCGTGAGGGGCGCCGACAGCTTCAGATGAATGGCGGCGGTCAGCAACCCCAGGGCGAACTCATTCGCGGCGGCACTTTTTTGTTTGTGGGGGAGGCTGGCTTTCATGAGTGCGTCTACCTTGACCATCACTGGGTAATGTCAGCATAGAATCATTCCGCCAAAACGGAGGTTTGGGGTGTGTACATATCCATTGCTGCGGTAACGGCGGCTGGCGGTTTCGCCCTTACGGCGAGTCCCTTTTGGCAAACGCCCGGAGTGCCGGCCCAGCCAAAAGGAACCAAAAGGTCTCGCCCCTTACGTACGGCCCCTCGCTTAGGCTCGGGGTTCCTTCGCTGCGGTATTCATCCGGGGGCATTGCCCTCCGGTCGGCTTCGCTTCGACCTAGATGCAATGAGTTCGACTGCGTCGAACGGCGCTGCGCGCCTGTCCCCGGATGAACACCTCCACTCAGCCTTCCGAGGGGGCGGGTGGATCAAGATCAAGAGCTGCAGGCGAGCTAACGCTCGGCCTGATGAGTGGTGAGAAGCGTCTGTGTACGCCGAACTGTTTTTGCTCTTCTGTGGGAGCGAGCTTGCTCGCGATGACGCCCTTTCAGCCAACACATTCCTGTGTAGTTTTCCTCAGATCCCGAGGAAATCTCCGACATGTTTTTCAGGTTGTCCGTCGGAAGCGCGATCTCTAGCCTTTGTCGGTCGCTGCAAATTCAGTGACCGGGCTGTCGCGGCCTTTCAGTCTACTTGGTGCATAATCCACCGGCTTTAACCGGAGCGCTTCGGTGCTTGTCTTTTGATGTAATGGTGGCTGTGCGCGGGATACCTTCGGGTATGCCGGGTTTCCAAGTAGCTCGGTCCGCGACCCCGCGTACAGCTGCCACCCTTGATTGCTGTCGCGGCAATCAGTGGCAGCTCCATTTCATACTTGGAGCTTCACCATGTTCAAACCCACCCCAAATCCCCCCGAAACCGACGACGTTTCCCCCTACCAATCCCCTCACTCAAATAAATTCCACGAAGCCGCCGACCGCGCCCTCGATCACTACCTCAATCCGCCCAAGCCACCTGCCGTTCACAAACCCAGCACCATGTTCGTCATCGCCCCGGACATCGATACCGAGACCCTGCTGGCCCACGCCTGTGAGTCGCTGGCGTCGGCGAGTGTGATGACGAGTGATTTCGCAGGTTTTCTGGAGGGCTCGCAGCGCAACACCCTGCTGGGGATTGCGCAGGTGATCATGCTGGGTGAGCTGGCGGTGAACCGGGCGTTGGATAATCTCGATCCGCAAAACTAACCGCGGAGCTTTTGTGGCGAGGAGCCAGCGCCCTCGCCACGTCGAGGTATCAGTTTTCTCAGGCAACCGGCCGCCAATGCCCGACCATATGCTCCAGCTCCCCGACACCCACCAACTGAAAATCCCCGCTCGGCCCTGGCCCACTGGCCATTAACGTCACCTCACTGGGCAACCGTACCGGTTTCTTGAACTGCACCGCGATCTCGACATTCGCTACAGGCAGATGTCCGGCCAGCGCAGCCAGCGTGCGTGCCTTGTTCCACAGGCCATGGGCGATGGCGGTCGGGAAGCCGAAGAGTCGGGCGCTGGCCGCGCTGAGGTGGATCGGGTTGTAGTCGCCGGACACCTTGGCGTATTGCCGGCCGATGTCCGAAGGCGCTTTCCAGTGCTCAATTTCGTTCAGGGCCAGGCTGGATACCAGGCTCTCTTCGAGCGGTTCACCTTCGAGTTTGACGCCGCGACAGAGCATCCGGCTTTCTGCTTCCCACAACGGCCCCAACTGATCGTCCAGTGTGGTCAGCAGATCGAACGTCGCGCCTTTGACGTGGGGTTGCAGGTTCTGCACTTGCACGCTGACACGCACCCGATTCACTCCACCCATGGGACGCAGTACACGAACGCGATTGCTCAGGTGAATCAGGCCCAGTAGTGGGAACGGGAAGTCCCGGGTCGTGAGCAGTTGCATTTGCAAGGCAAACCCGAGAATGTGCGGGTAGGTCGGTGGCAGCAGGCCGTTGTCGGCGAAACCACAGACCTTGCGATAAGCCGCCAGGCGCTTGGGATCGACTTCGACCCAGCAACGCAAACCCGAATCGGGTAGGGTGGTGCCCGTGATTTTTCGCCGTGTCGCCGCTCGTGCGTACAACCCCGGCAGGCTGGGTTCGCGGTTAAGTGTGTGCCAGTCGGTGATCATCCTTAAGCCCCCAGAGCGCTTTGCCCACATACGCGCAACGCTTGCCCGGTGAACGCGCCGGTGCCCGGTTGCGCGAGCCAGGCCACGGCCTCGGCGACGTCCTGCGGCAGGCCGCCCTGGCCCAGCGAACTCATGCGGCGTCCGGCTTCGCGCAGGCCGAAGGGAATGTGCGCGGTCATTTGCGTTTCGATGAAGCCCGGTGCCACAGCGTTGATGCTGATGCCGCGTTCGTGGAGTAGCGGCGCCCAGACTTGCGCCAACCCGATCAACCCGGCCTTGCTCGCCGCGTAATTGGTTTGCCCGCGATTGCCGGCAATGCCGCTGATGGACGCCAGCAGGATCACCCGGCCGTTGTCGTGCAGGGCGCCGCTGTCGAGCAGGGCTTTGGTCAGCACTTGCGGCGCATTGAGGTTGACCGCCAGCACCGCGTCCCAGTATTCCGGGGTCATGTTGGCCAGGGTTTTATCCCGGGTGATACCAGCGTTGTGCACCACGATGTCGAGGCCGTCGGGAAGTTGCTCGATCAACTGTGCGGCGGCGTCTTCGGCGCAGATGTCGAGGGTGATGGTGCGCCCGCCGAGGCGCGAGGCGAGGGCTTCGAGATCGTTTTTGGCCGGCGGCACGTCGAGCAGGATGACGTCGGCACCATCGCGAGCCAGGGTTTCTGCAATGGCGGCACCGATACCGCGCGCCGCACCGGTGACCAGTGCCTTGCGCCCGGCGAGCGGGCGCGTCCAGTCGGTGACATGCGTCAAACACGGATTCAAGCGAATGACCTGCCCGGACACGAAGGCGCTTTTCGGTGAGAGGAAAAACCGCAGTGGGCCTTCCAGTTGCCCCTCGGCACCTTCACCGACGTAGATCAATTGCAGGGTGCCACCGCTGCGTAATTCCTTGGCCAGTGAACGGCTGAAACCTTCCAGGGCACGCTGGGCACTGGCGGCGAACGGGTCGTGCAAGGTTTGGGGATCTCGCCCGAGAATCACCAGGTGCGCACAGTGGTCGAGGTTTTTCATCAGCGGCTGGAAAAACTCGCGAAGTTGCTTGAGCTGATCGGTATGCAGCAGGTCACTGGCGTCGAACACCACAGCCTTGAGTTTCGGTCCATGGCCGGGAATCCAGGCCGCGGCCATCGAAGGCTCGGTGCCGTAGCTGTAGATTGCGTCGGTCAGACGGTTGGCGAAAGCGCTGACGTGTTCGGCCAACGGCCCGCCTCCAATCAGCAGAGCGCCTTCTACAGGTCGCAACCGACCCGCTTGCCAGCGCTCCAGTCTGGTCGGTGTCGGCAACCCCAGGGCGCCGACCAGGCGATGGCCGATGGACGAATTGGCGAAGTCGATATAGCGGTCAGACATGGAACACGCTCCGAAAGCTGGGGATCAAAGTGTGGACCATGAATGGCGATCAGTCGTTCGATCCACGAGATAAGGCCTACGCTTGGTTACATTGTAGGAGCGAGCTTGCTCGCGATGGCGGTGTATCAGCCAACATCGATGTCGCATGTGCTGACCTCTTCGCGAGCAGGCTCGCACAGGGGTTAGTGTTTACATCAGGTCTTTTGTCAGGAGCTCTTCATGACCCAACTGCACCGCGTCGCGATCATCGGCGGTAACCGGATTCCCTTCGCCCGCTCCAACGGCCCCTATGCCACGGCCAGTAACCAGGTCATGCTCACCGCCGCCCTCGAAGGCCTGATCGAACGTTACAACCTGCACGGCCAGCGCATTGGTGAAGTGGTCGCCGGGGCGGTGCTCAAGTTGTCGCGAGACATGAACCTCACGCGCGAGTGCGTACTGGGTTCGCGACTGTCGCCCGCCACTGCGGCCTATGACATCCAGCAGGCGTGCGGCACCGGGCTGGAAGCTGCACTGCTGGTAGCGAACAAGATTGCCCTGGGCCAGATCGATTGCGGCATCGCCGGTGGCGTGGACACCACCTCGGATGCGCCGATCAGTGTCAGCGAAGGCCTGCGCAAAATCCTCCTGCAAGCCAACCGCGCGAAAACCACCGGCGACAAACTGAAAACCTTCCTGCAATTGCGTTCCAAACATCTGATCCCCGAATTCCCGCGCAACGGCGAGCCGCGTACCGGGTTGTCCATGGGCCAGCATTGCGAGCTGATGGCCCAGACCTGGAACATCCCTCGCCAGGCACAGGATCAATTGGCGCTTGAGAGCCATCAGAAACTGGCGGCGTCCTACGCCGAGGGCTGGCACAACGACCTGATGACACCGTTCCTGGGCCTGACCCGCGACAACAACCTGCGCCCGGACTCCACGCTGGAAAAGCTCGCCGCGCTCAAGCCGGCCTATGAGAAAAGCGCCAAGGGCACCCTGACCGCTGGCAACTCCACGCCACTGACCGATGGCGCGTCACTGGTGCTGCTGGGCAGCGAGGAATGGGCCAAGGCACGCGGGTTACCGATTCTGGCCTACTGGCGTGACGGTGAGGCGGCGGCGGTAGATTTCGTCAATGGTGCCGAAGGGTTGTTGATGGCGCCGGTCTACGCCGTACCGCGCTTGCTCGCGCGCAATGGCCTGACCTTGCAGGACTTCGACTACTACGAAATCCACGAAGCCTTCGCCGCGCAAGTGCTGTGCACCTTGAAGGCCTGGGAGGATCCGGAGTACTGCAAAACCCGTCTCGGGCTCGATACGCCGCTGGGCTCGATCGACCGCAGCAAGCTCAACGTCAAGGGCAGCTCACTGGCTGCGGGGCATCCGTTTGCCGCCACGGGCGGGCGCATCGTCGCCAACCTGGCGAAGTTGCTGGATGCGGCGGGCAAGGGGCGGGGGTTGATTTCGATTTGCGCGGCGGGCGGGCAGGGCGTGACCGCCATTATTGAACGTTGAACAGAAACAACTGTGGGAGCAAGCTCGCTCCCACAGGGTAATGGGGTGTGCCGGTTGATCAGGTACGGAACCTGCGCACCAACCCGTCCAGTTCATTGGACAACCCGGCAAGGCTCTGGGAGTCCAGGCGGGCCGAGTTGGCCAATTCCGCCACCAACTGCGCATCGCCATGGATCTGGCTGATGTGCCGGTTGATGTCTTCAGCCACCTGATGCTGTTGTTCCGCCGCCGTGGCGATCTGGGTGTTCATGTCGCGGATCACGTCCACCGATTCGCGGATCTGCCCGAAGCTGTTGCGGGCCTCGCCGATGCGCGTCACCGATTGCTGGGACACTTCCAGGCTGGCGTGCATCTGTTGGGTCACCTGGCTGGTGCGTTTGGCCAGGTTGCCCAGCAGCCCGTCGATTTCCGCCGTGGAGTCGGCCGTGCGCTTGGCCAGGGCCCGCACTTCGTCAGCCACCACGGCAAAGCCGCGTCCCTGTTCACCGGCCCGGGCCGCTTCGATCGCGGCGTTCAGCGCCAGCAGGTTGGTCTGTTCAGCGATCGAGCGGATGGTCCCCAGGATCGACTGGATGTCGTTGCTGTCGCGTTCGAGCTGTTGCATCGACTGGGCCGACTGTTCGATTTCCTGGCTCAGGCGATCCACACTGTTTACCGCCGCATCGATCTGTTGCTGACCTTCGCGCGCCTGGCGCTGGCCACTGTCGGCAGACTCCGCCGCCTGACTGCAAGAGCGCGCGACTTCGTTGGCGGTGGCGACCATTTCGTGGAACGCCGTGGAGACCATGTCCACCGCTTCACGCTGGCGTCCGGCGGCTTCGGCCATGTCGCTGGAGACCTGGGTCGAGCTCTTGGAGGTGTCGAGGATTTTGCCCGCCGCGCCACCGATGTTCTGGATCAGGTTGCGAATCGCAGTCAGGAACAGGTTGAACCAGTTGGCCAGTTGCGCGGTTTCATCGTTGCCGCGGATTTGCAGGTTCTGGGTCAGGTCGCCTTCGCCCTGGGCGATGCCTTCCAGGCCGCTGGCCACGCTGCGGATCGGGCGCACGATGAGGCTGGCAAAACTGGCGCCGACGATGGCGAAGATGACGGCCAGGACGGCGGCGATGATGGCGATCAACCAGGTCAACTGGGTCGCGGAGCTCATCACGTCGTCCTGTTTGATCAGGCCGATGAAGGTCCAGCCCAGTTGCTCGGACGGCCAGACGTTGGCCATGTAGTGCTCGCCGTTCAGCTCCACCTCCACCAGGCCCTTGCCGGCCTTGGCCAGTTGCGCGTAGCCGTCGCCAAGGGTGCTCAGCGGTTTGAAGTTGTGTTCCGGTTGTTTCGGGTCCACCAGGACCATGCCGGTGTTTTCCAGCAGCATCAGGTAGCCGGTTTCACCAAGCTTGATCTGTTTGACGATTTCGGTGAGCTGCTTGAGCGTCACGTCGATGCTGACCACGCCACCGTTGGTACCCAACTTGTTATCGATGGTGCGCACGGTGCTGACATAGGTCGCGTCATCCTGGGCCCAGTAGTAGGCCTCGGTGCGAAACGGTTTGCCCGGTTTGGCCTGGGCGGCCTTGTACCAGGGGCGCTGGCGCGGGTCGTAGTTATTCAGCTTAGGATCATCCGGCCACGACACATAGCCGCCCGCCGCCGTGCCGAGGATGGCATAGGCGTAGGCAGGGTGGCTGTTGCCCAGATCCTGGAGCAGGGCGAAGACTTTCTTGTCTGCCTCCCCCTGAGGGACGCTTTCGGCGTTGGCGGCCATGTAAGTCTTGAGGCTGTCGTCGGAGTTTCGGATCAGCGGCTGCTTGGCCAGGTAATCGACGTTCTGGCTGATGCCGTCAAAGAACAATTGCATGGCGTTGCTGACCTGACGAATCTCGCGGGCACTGCCGTCGACGAATTCGTCCCTGGCATCACTGCGCAGGTTCAGCACAACGAGGGTGGCGACCAGCACCACGGGCAGGCAGGCGATGATTGCAAACGCCCAGGTCAACTTCTGTTTGATGTTCATCCGCGCTCCAGATTTTCTTGTAGGCCCACGCAGTGCAGATGACTCGCGGTTTATTGGCAGCCGTAAACGTTCTTGGTCAACCCGGGTCCTTGAGTGCGGCATCGCTATTATTGGGGGAGCGATTGTCGGACAAATCACTTTGTCACTTAGGACTTCGGCTGTTATCGGAGGAAATTGAGGCCTGTTGGGAAAAATCCTACGGAAGGTATGAACTGTGGTGTCAGCTTCTGTCGCAATTGCCCTCAATGCCTCTGCACAACAAGTGAGGCAGGCTCGGCTATGATCTGGAACGACCATGGCGGTCGTCGGTTTTACCTGATGAGAACGGTACATTGTGTGCATCTGCAATGCTCATAAGTCGGCAACCCCTCCCCCCCGTGAGTGGATTGCCGTATAACGAATGACTTTCGCGTGTTTGGTAATAAAGGACCCACAATAAAAGCTGATGAAGACTCCAAAACGCATTGAACCCCTGATCGAGGACGGTCTGGTCGACGAGGTGCTGCGCCCACTCATGAGTGGTAAAGAAGCAGCTGTTTATGTGGTGCGCTGCGGCAACGAGTTGCGTTGCGCGAAGGTTTACAAGGAGGCGAATAAACGCAGTTTCCGTCAGGCGGCCGAGTACCAGGAAGGCCGCAAGGTGCGCAACAGCCGTCAGGCCCGTGCGATGGCCAAGGGCTCCAAGTTTGGCCGCAAGGAAACCGAGGACGCCTGGCAGAACGCCGAAGTGGCGGCGCTGTTCCGTCTGGCCAGTGCCGGTGTGCGGGTGCCCAAGCCATTCGACTTCCTCGAAGGCGTGCTGCTCATGGAGCTGGTGGCCGACGAGTACGGCGATGCCGCGCCGCGCCTGAACGATGTGGTGCTGGAACCGGACCAGGCGCGCGAGTATCACGCGTTCCTGATTTCGCAGATCGTGCTGATGTTGTGTACCGGTCTGGTGCATGGCGACCTGTCGGAGTTCAACGTGCTGCTGACGCCGACTGGCCCGGTGATTATCGACCTGCCGCAAGCGGTGGATGCGGCTGGCAACAACCACGCGTTCAGCATGCTGGAGCGGGACGTGGGCAACATGGCGTCCTACTTCGGGCGGTTTGCGCCGGAGTTGAAGAAGACCAAATACGCCAAGGAAATGTGGGCCTTGTACGAGGCTGGCACCTTGCACCCGGCCAGTGTCCTGACCGGCGAGTTCGCCGACACGGAAGAGCTGGCCGACGTGGGCGGAATCATGCGCGAGATCGAGGCCGCGCGCCTGGATGAAGAGCGCAGGCAAGCCGTACGCGCAGCGGACGATGCGCCGCCGGGCAAGACCGAAGAACCGCCTCCACCGTGGATGCAGTGATCGGTTAAAGAAAAACCCGGCTTCGGCCGGGTTTTTTGTGCGCCACCCAAATCACCAGTAGGAGCGAGCCTGCTCGCGATGACGTCGGCACATCCAACATTGATGTGTCAGATACACCGCTATCGCGAGCAAGCTCACTCCCACAGGTTTTTGCGGTGACCTGCAATCACGATGGGGCCGGGGTGACACAACACCCCGACTCCAGATTCTTGAGAATCGGGCAATCCGGCCGATGATCGCCCTGACAGTGCTCAACCAGGTCCTGCAAGGTGTCACGCAACTGGCCGAGTTCACGGATCTTCTGGTTCAACTCATCGATGTGCTGGCGGGCCAACGCTTTCACATCGGCGCTGGCGCGCTGGCGGTCTTGCCAGAGGGTCAGCAACTTGCCGACTTCTTCCAGGGAAAACCCCAGATCCCGCGAGCGTTTGATGAACGCCAGCGTGTGCAGGTCGTCTTCGCCGTATACCCGATAGCCGCTGTCGGTGCGATGGGCTGCCTTGAGCAGGCCGATGGATTCGTAATAACGGATCATCTTTGCGCTCAGGCCACTGTGGCGGGCCGCTTGGCCGATGTTCATCGGTTGTCCTCCAGGTCCTTGGGTTTCCAGGTTTTCAACAGTAGCGCATTGCTCACCACGCTGACGCTCGACAATGCCATGGCCGCACCGGCCAACACCGGGTTGAGCACGCCAAATACGGCCATCGGAATGCCGATCAGGTTATAGACGAAGGCCCAGAACAGGTTCTGCCGAATCTTGGCGTAGGTCTTGCGGCTGATCTCCAATGCGGCCGGCACCAGTCGTGGATCGCCGCGCATCAGGGTGATGCCGGCCGCGTGCATGGCGACGTCGGTACCGCCACCCATGGCGATGCCGATGTCGGCGGCGGCCAGTGCCGGGGCGTCGTTGATGCCGTCACCGACCATCGCCACCACTCCGGTCTGTTTCAGTGCGGCGACCGTGGCTGCTTTGTCCGCCGGCAGCACTTCGGCATGCACATCGTGGATGCCCAAGGCCTGGGCCACCACGTTGGCGCTGCCACGATTGTCGCCGGTCAGCAGATGGCTGCTGATGTTTCGTGCGCTCAGTTGTTGCACCGCTTGCAGCGCGCCGGGCTTGAGGGTGTCACCAAAGGCGAACAGGCCCAGCACGTGGGGTTCGGGGGATTGTTCGATCAGCCAGGACAAGGTACGGCCTTCTTTTTCCCACTTGATCGCCGAGTCGGCCAACGGCCCGGCACTCAAGCCGCTGTCTTCCAGCAGACGCCGATTGCCCAGCGCCAGGCGACGTCCTTCGAGGCTGCCGGCGATGCCGCGACCAGTCAGGGACTGGCTGTCGCTGACATCGGCCACCTTCAGTCCACGCTCGGCACAGGCATCCAGAACCGCCTTGGCCAACGGATGCTCACTGCCGCGTTGCAGGGCGCCGGCCAATTGCAACAGGCTCGCCTCATTACCGCCGATGGCACTCAGATGAGCAATGCGCGGGGCGCCGGAGGTCAGGGTGCCGGTCTTGTCGAACACCACCGCGCTGACTTCATGGGCTCGCTCCAGTGCTTCGGCGTCCTTGATCAGAATTCCGTAGCGCGCCGCCACGCCAGTGCCGGCCATGATCGCCGTCGGTGTGGCCAGGCCCAAGGCGCATGGGCAGGCGATCACCAGCACTGTCACGGCATTGATCAGCGCGGTTTCCATCGGCGCGCCATACAGCCACCAGCCGATCAGGGTGGCTAGGGCAATCAGCAGTACGGTGGGCACGAACACATGGCTGACTTTATCCACCAGTTTCTGGATCGGCGCTTTTGCGGCCTGGGCGTCTTCCACCAGCCGGATGATCCGCGCCAGCACGGTTTCCGCACCGAGGGCCTGGGTGCGCACCAGCAACCGGCCTTCACCGTTGATCGCGCCGCCGGTGACCTTGTCGCCGGGCTGCTTGGGCACTGGCAGACTCTCGCCGCTGATCAGGGCTTCGTCGGCGTGGCTCTGACCTTCAATCACTTCGCCATCCACCGGGTAGCGTTCGCCGGGTTTGACCATCACCAGGTCATTGAGGCGCAGGGCGCTGATGGCGACGTCTTGCTCGTGACCATCGGTCACCCGAATCGCCCGTTCCGGACGCAAGGCTTCGAGGGCTCGAATGGCGCTGGCAGTCTGGCGCTTGGCGCGGCTTTCCAGGTACTTGCCCAGCAGCACCAGGGCGATCACTACCGCCGAGGCTTCGAAATACAGATGTGGCATGCGCCCGGCGGCGGTGGCCCATTCGTACAGGCTCAAGCCATACCCGGCGCTGGTGCCCAGGGCGACCAGCAAATCCATGTTTCCGGCCCCCGCGCGCACGGCTTTCCAGGCGGCGACGTAAAACCGTGCGCCGAAGATGAATTGCACGGGCGTGGCCAAGGCGAACTGTGCCCAGGCCGGGAGCATCCAGTGCACGCCGAATGGCTGTAGCAGCATCGGCAATACCAGCGGCAAGGCGAGGGCAATGGCGATGATCAAGGCCAGGCGTTCGCGGTGCAGGCGCTGTTGCTGATTGTCGGTTGACGGGTGTTCGGCTTCCCAGACGCTGGCGCTGTAGCCAGCCTTTGTCACAGCGGCGATCAAGGTCTGCGGATCGATCTGACCAAGCAGTTCAAGGTGGGCGCGTTCGTTGGCCAGGTTGACGCTGACGCTTTTCACTCCGGCCACCTTGCCCAGCGCACGCTCTACGCGACCGATGCAGGATGCGCAGGTCATGCCGTCGATGCTCAACTCCAGGCTCTGTTGCGGCACGCTGTAGCCGGCCTTGGCCACGGCATCTATCAAGGCCGGCAAGCTGTCGCCGGGTGCCTGAACCCGCGCCTGCTCAGTGGCGAGGTTGACGCTGACAGCACTGGCGCCTATGACTTTGCTCAAGGCGCGCTCGACCCGCCCGGCGCAACTTGCGCAGGTCATGCCGGCAATCGGCAGGTCGAACGTGGTGGATTCGGACATCGGTCGCACTCCCTGTAGTAGATGACCACAGGATCAACCTTGCCATGCTGGCAAGGTCAAGTGCCAATCTGAAACTGTTGCAGATCCCCTGTGGTTTAGATGTCAGTAGCCGAGACCGGCGCGTTTCAGGTACATCCCTTCCTGCGTCATCGCGATCCGGTACTTGAGCACATCGCCAGCCTTGAGCTGGATATCTTGCGAACCCGGCGCGAGCATTCCCGGATTGCAACCCGGCATCTGGCCCGGCAGCAGTTTCAGGCGCAGCGAGACGATGCCCGGCGGCAGGTTGAACGAGGTGCTCTGTTCCTGAAACAGCCGCGCCGCCAGTTGATCCTGGATGTACACGCCGATTTCGCAACTGGTCGCGACTTCCAGGCGCTCGCGGGAAATGATCAGCACGCCATAATCCTGACTGGCAGCATTGGCCGAAGGCACGGCGGCGAAAAGGCTGAGAAAGCCCAACAGGCTGAAAACTGACCAGCGCATGGCTGAATCTCCTGAGTTCGAGTCATTGATGGACGCAGCTTGGCCGAGCGTCGCGTCGATTGCCAGCCCGGCAGCTCTCTTCAGAACTTGACCTTGCCATGGTGGCAAGCTCGAAACTGGATTCAACCCTAGGAAAAAGGAGTCATCCCATGCAAGTGTTCAACGTCGAAGGCATGTCTTGTGGTCACTGTGTCAAGGCCATCACCCAGGCGCTCCAGGCCAAAGACCCGGCAGCCAGTGTTCGGGTCGATCTGGCTGCCAGGGAGGTCGGTGTCGAAAGTGCGCTGACCGCCGAGCAGGTGATCGAGGCGATCAGAGAAGAGGGTTATGGTGTCAAACTGGCCTGAATTTGATAGTTAGCGAGCTACCGGAATGTTCAAGGCGTCCGTGCGCGGCTAGACTGTCGGGCTGCCGACTTCTGCCCCACTGGATGCCTGATGAACTTCCGTACCATTCTGATTCTCGGCGCCTTGAGCGCTTTCGGTCCGCTGGCGATCGATTTCTACCTGCCGGCCTTCCCGGCCATGGCCCGGGCTTTCGGCACGGACGAAAATCACGTCCAGATGACGTTGGCGGCCTACTTCCTCGGCTTGTCCATCGGTCAGTTGGCCTATGGTCCGGTGGCGGATCGTTTCGGGCGACGCATTCCGTTGCTCATCGGTGTCGGTCTGTTCACTGCTGCTTCCGTGGCGTGCGCCTATGCGCCGAATCTGGAATGGCTGATCGGTGCGCGCTTCATCCAGGCGTTGGGCGGTTGCGCGGGGATGGTGATTTCCCGGGCGGTGGTCAGCGACAAGTGTGATGCGGTGGGGTCGGCGAAAGTCTTTTCGCAACTGATGCTGGTGATGGGGCTTGCTCCCATCCTTGCGCCGTTGCTGGGTGGGTTGTTGGTCAACACCACCGGCTGGCAGTCGATCTTCCTGGCGCTGACCGGTTTCAGTGCGCTGGCGGGGCTGGCGGTTGCGACGGGCTTGCCGGAAAGCTTGCCGGCCCACATACCGCGTCAACCGCTGTCGGGTGCGCTGCGTCAGTACGGTCGGTTGCTGGCCGATCCCATATTTCTTGGCCATGCCTTGACCGGGGGCATCGCCATCGCCGGGATGTTTGCCTACATCGCCGGTTCGCCCTTCATCTTCATCAAGCTCTACGGCGTTGCGGCCGAGCATTTCGGCTGGCTGTTCGGCATCAATGCGGCGGGTTTCATTCTGGTGGCGCAGGTCAATGCGCGGTTACTGGCCAAACGTGGCCCGATGTTTTTGCTGGCGCGCGCGGTGTGGGTTTATCTGGCGGCCGGTTTGACCCTGCTCGCTGTCAGCTCTCTGCACACGGCACAATTGTGGCCGCTGCTGATTCCATTGTTTGTCTGTATCGCCAGCCTCGGTTGCATCAGCCCCAATGCGGCGGCTTGTGCGATGAGCGGGCAGGGCGCACGGGCCGGCAGCGCGTCGGCGCTGCTCGGTTGCCTGCAATTCAGCGTGGCTGCCGGCGCCTCTGCGCTGGTGGGCGTGTTGCACGACGGCAGCGCCGTGCCGATGGCTATGGTCATCAGCCTGTGTGGAATTCTGGTGGTGAGCGCGGCGGTGCTCACCCGGCGTTTGCAAAATGCCCGGGCGCTGGCGCAAGCCCGGGTTTGAGGCCGGAGTCAGCCGGCTGCGCGCTGCGTGAGGAGGACGGGTATCGGGTGGGGGGCCTGAATGCGGGCTTCAAGGGTACGTGTGAAAGCACGAGCTTCTGCTTCGCTGCGGAACGTCACAGCATGTTGGTCAAGACGGACTTGCCACTGGGATTTTGCCAGTTCTTTTATCAGGATCTTCACAGCTGATCACCTCTCGTAAAAGACGTTACGCAAAAGAATGCCTCGCAGGAGATTCGATTGTAGTCCCGTATACGGTCACCATTGTGACAAGCATCAACTGTCTGACTGACGGTTTGTAACTAAAAAAAACACGGCTTTTCGAGGGCGCCCACAGAGGTTGTCCGCGACCGGACCGTCCCGGTCACAGACGGAAAACAGCAGAAAGCGATGAAATCAGTGACGGTTTTTTCAGCGCTTCAGAACCCTTCCAATACAATCTTGCCCTTGGCTTTTCCGCTTTCCAGTAGGGCATGGGCACGGCGCAGATTGGCCGCGTTGATCGTGCCGAAGTGTTCCCCCATCGTGGTTTTCAGTGTCCCGGCATCGATCAGCCAGGCGACGCGATTGAGCAGGTTGTGCTGTTCGATCATGTCCGCGGTTTCAAACAGCGAACGGGTGTACATGAACTCCCAGTGCAGTGACAGGCTCTTGCGCTTGAGCTTGGTCACGTCCAGCGACTTGGGGTCATCGATCAGCGCCAGTTTGCCTTGGGGCGCCAATGCCTCTACCAATTGGTCCAGATGCTGGTCGGTCTGGGTCAGGCTGGCGACGTGGGTAACCTGATCCACACCGGCACGCTTGAGTGCTTCGCTCAGTGGCTGGCCATGGTCGATCACCAGGTCAGCGCCCAACTCCTTCACCCAGCTTTGGGTTTGCGCACGCGAAGCGGTGCCGATGACTTTCAGGGCTGTCAGTTGGTGAGCGAGCTGCGTAAGTATCGAGCCCACGCCACCTGCCGCGCCGACGATCAACAGGCTCTGGCCTTCATCGGTTTTGCCTTCGCGCACTTGCAGTCGCTCGAACAGCAGTTCCCAGGCCGTGATCGCGGTGAGCGGCAGGGCAGCGGCTTCGGCGAATCCGAGGGTCTTGGGCATGTGGCCGACGATGCGCTCGTCCACCACATGCAACTCGCTGTTGCCGCCCGCCCGCGCGATGGAGCCGGCGTAAAACACTTGGTCGCCGACCGAGAACAGCGTCACCTCACTGCCCACGGCCTTGACCACACCGGCCACGTCCCAACCCAGCACTTTGGCCGCGCCGCCTTCGGGCTGGACGTTCTGGCGCACCTTGGTGTCCACCGGATTGACCGAGATGGCTTTGACTTCCACGAGCAAGTCGCGGGGGCCGGCAACCGGCTCTGGCAGCTCGATGTCTTGCAGAGCCTTGTTGTCGCTGATCGGCAACGAGGCGTAGTAGGCAATGGCTTTCATGGGCGGCTCCTGAACACTAATAAAGAAAGGATTCGATGGGGCAGATGATTGGCTATTTCTCCTGAAGATAAAACCGGCTAAAAGAGCAGTCTCTTTCAATTTTTTTTTGATAATCGGTGTTCTTGATGCTGCGTTTCGATGACTTGCAGTTGTTTGTCCGGGCGGCGGACCTGGGCAGCCTGTCCGCCGCCGCGCGGGGCATGGACATGTCGGCGGCGGTAGCCAGTGCGGCGCTCAAGCGCATCGAACAGCAACTCGGCGCCCGTTTACTGGCCCGCTCTACCCGCAGCCTGCGCCTGACCGCCGAAGGCGAGGGCTTTCTTGAATACGCCCGCGCGGCCCTGAGCAATCTCGACGAGGGCCGGCGATTGCTGGCCAGTGGTCAGGATCAGGTCAGCGGGGTGCTGCAACTGTCAGCGCCATCGGACTTTGGCCGCAACCTGCTGCTGCCCTGGCTCGACGAGTTTCAACGCGAGCATCCGAAACTCACCGTGCGCCTGCTGCTGGGGGACCGCATCGCCGACCTGTTTCGCCAACCGGTAGACATTGCCCTGCGCTACGGTGAGCCGGAGGACTCCAGCCTGGTGGCGCTGCCCATCGCCCCGCAGAACCGACGGGTGCTGTGCGCCGCTCCCGGCTATCTGGCCCGCCATGGCGAGCCGCGTCAGCTGGAGCAACTGGCACAGCACAATTGCCTGTTGTACATGCTCGGCAGCCGGGTCCACGATCACTGGAGTTTTCACGACGGCAAACGCGAAGTCAGCCTGACCGTCAGCGGCGATCGTTTCAGCGACGATGCCGATGTCGTGCGCCTATGGGCCGTGGCAGGTGCCGGGATCGCTTACAAATCCTGGCTCGATGTGGCCGCCGATGTACTGGCTGGCCGCTTGAAGGTGCTGATGCCGGAGCTGCTCTGTGAGCGCGCACCGTTGAATCTGTTGTGCGCCCATCGCGCACAATTGAGTAAGCCGGTGAACCTGTTGCGTGAAATGCTTGCCAGACGATGCGCCCTTTTGAGTAGTCAATTTCCAGGCTTTTCGGAAATCGATCATTAGTCGCACGAAAAAAGAGAAATTTCCCTCAGGAACGATCACCACCTACGCCGGGTGGAGGAAAGGATCCGCCGACCAACCCGCATATACTAGCGCCCTCATCATGTAAGTAGCGTCGATCCCCAATGGTGGGTCCACGTTCGAGTCGGCCCGGCTGCACGGTCATCCTTCTGGCCTTCGCAGCATCGGCCGGGCAGCGCAAATGGTTGAGCAAGGCGTTGCCGGGCTTATGGCAGTTTCCACGGATTGGCCGACGACACATTACTGGTCAAGATTTCTCTGGGCAGTAGACGAAACGATTCAACAGGGAGTGAATACATGGAACATGCACCTTGCATCAGCCAGATTGCCACGTTGCTGGCTGACCCAAAGCGCAGCGCAATGATGTGGGCCTTGATGGATGGTTCGGCGCGAGCAACCGAAGAGTTGGCATTGTTGGCCGGCCTGTCATCGTCGTCGGCCAGTGCACACTTGGGCCGTTTGTCCGCCGGAGGTCTGCTGAAGGTTGAGAACCGTGGCCGCAAACGCTTCTTCCGCCTGGCCGCTCCCGAGGTCGGAGCGGCAATCGAAGCACTGGCCAGCGCGACCTTCGCCAGTGCACCCCAGGATATTCCAGACGTATTCAAGCGCAATGCACCTCTGGTCAAACCCCGGGTGGTGCGGTCGCCATTGTTGAGTGCCCGACTGTGCGACGATCACTTGGGGGGCACCCTGTCCGCCGATCTGTATCAGCGGCTGCTGGAGGCAGGCTGGATCGAACACTTTGATCAGCGAGTCACGGTCACGCTCAAGGGCGCGACAGAGTTGGCGGCACGGGGAGTGTTCATCCAGGCGCTGGCCCATCACAACGGCAGGGTTGCCTGCGCCTGCCCCGACTGGAGCGAAAGGCGCCCGCACATGGGCGGCTCGCTGGGCGCGGCCTTGTTGCAGCTGTTCATGCAGTCGGGGTGGTTGAGCCTGCCCAACGATTCCCGAACGTTGCAGGTGACGGCCTCCGGGCAACGGGAAATTCATCGCTTTGCCAGTGAGTCCGAACTGGAAATGGCGCTTTAGGAGTCAGCTTGCCGGCGATGGCTGCCTCTCATCCAGCATCAATACTGGACGTGATGGCCTTATCGCTGGCAAGCCAGTTCTTACATGGTTTGCATTTGCCTTTAGGGTTTTACCAACCGCGCATCGAGACTGTTCTGCGCCAGGCGCTTGGCCTGATCCTGGGTCATGCCCAGATGGGTGTACAACGCATGGAAGTTCTCGGTGACATAACCGCCGAAATACGCCGGGTCATCGGAGTTCACGGTCACTTTCACGCCGCGTTCCAGCATGTCGAGGATGTTGTGCTGCGACATGTGATCGAACACGCAAAGCTTGGTGTTCGACAACGGGCACACGGTCAGCGGGATCTGCTCGTCGATGATTCGCTGCATCAGGCGCTCGTCTTCGATGGCGCGCACGCCATGGTCGATGCGCTGGATTTTCAGCAGGTCGATGGCTTCCCAGATGTACTCGGGCGGGCCTTCTTCTCCGGCGTGGGCGACGGTCAGGAAGCCTTCGTGGCGGGCACGGTCGAACACGCGCTGGAACTTGCTTGGCGGGTGGCCCATCTCGGAGCTGTCCAGGCCCACGGCGACGAACGCATCGCGGAACGGCAGCGCCTGGTCGAGGGTTTTCTGGGCTTCGTCTTCGCTCAGATGGCGCAGGAAGCTCAGGATCAAACCACTGGTGATGCCCAGTTGCTGTTCACCATCCTTGAGCGCGGCGGCGATGCCGTTGAGCACCACTTCGAACGGGATGCCACGGTCAGTGTGGGTCTGCGGGTCGAAGAACGGTTCGGTGTGAATCACGTTCTGTTCTTTGCACCGCAGCAGGTACGCCCAGGTCAGGTCATAGAAGTCCTGGGAGGTGCGCAGCACATCGGCACCCCGGTAATACAGGTCGAGGAACTCCTGCAGGTTGTTGAAGGCATACGCCTTGCGCAAGGTTTCGACGTCGTTCCATGGCAAGGCAATCTTGTTGCGCTCGGCCAGGGCGAACAACAGCTCCGGCTCCAGCGAGCCTTCCAGGTGCAGGTGCAATTCTGCCTTGGGCAGGGCGTTCAGCCAGTCGTACATAATTCTTTTCTCATCAGGTGCAATGGTCGCCATTCTACAGAGGGTTGCCGCAACAATTGGTAAAACCTGACCAGGCGGTTGATCACACCGCTTCCGGTTCCCGTCGATAAGCGTAGGTATCGGCGAAGCGCGAGAGCAGGAACTCGGCGCAGGTGGTGGCCGGGTATTTCGCCGGGTGCAATGTGTCCTGACATCCGGGCAGGCATTCGATGCGGGTATCCGGGTGCGGCTCGGCGAAGAACGGCATCGAATAACGATCCACGCCCTGGGGGCTGATCACCCGGTGCGGCGTCGACAGGTAACGGTCGTTGCTCCAGCGCGCCATCATGTCGCCGAGGTTGACCACGAACGTACCTTCGATTGGCGGCGCGTCGATCCATTCGCCTTTGACGTTGCGTACTTGCAAGCCACCGGCGGCGTCCTGATAGAGCAGGGTGATGCAGCCGTAGTCGGTGTGCGCGCCGGCACCTTGTTGCTCTTCGGAACTGGCGGTGTGGCGGGGAGGGTAATGGATCATCCGCAGCACGCTGACCGGCTCATTGAAGCGCGCGTCGAAGAAATCACGCTCAATCCCCAGTGCGATGGTCATTGCCCGCAACAGCGTTTGCGCGAGGGCTTGCATGTCGACGTAGTGCTGCTCCATCAGCGCTTCCCAGCCGGGCATGGACGGATGGCGATTGGGGCCGCGCAACGGTTTTCCCGCCAGTACGTCAGGGTGCTCGGCCGGCAGGTGCAGGCCCATGTCGAAGGTTTCTTTGAGGTCGCTGGGTTTGCTCGGGTCCAATTGCTCGGTGGCAATGGCGCCGTAACCGCGATGGTGACGGGTCTGGGTGATGTCGATCTTGAGCTTTTCGGCGCTAGGTTGGCCGAAGAAGCGTTTGGCGCTGTCGAGTAGTTCGTCGATTCGCGCAGTGCTGATCGGATGGCCCTTGATGTAGAAGAAACCCCACTCGCGGCAGGCGAGGTCGATTTGTTCGGCCACCGCTGGCCAGGCGGATGGATCGTCGCTGTAGAGCGGGGTGATGTCGATGATGGGGAGTTGATTCATGCGCAGTCCTTAAGAACGCTGAAGATCCAATGTGGGAGCGGGCTTGCTCGCGAAAACGGTGTATCAGGCGACATATGTATCGACTGAGATGACGCCTTCGCGAGCAAGCCCGCTCCCACAGGTACCGTGTCCTGACCGGAAAAATTACTTCGGAATCTCGGCCTTCATGCCTTCCACGTAGTAATTCATCGACGCCAGTTCCGCCGTGGTCGCACTCTCGCCCGCCGGGATTTTCTCGACCCCGGCCTGATCCTTGATCGGCCCGGTGAACAATCGCAGCGCACCGCTCTTGATGTCGGCGATGAGCTGCTCGGCTTCGCTCTTCACCGTCGCCGGTACCAGGTCGCTGATCGGTAGTTCAACGGTGCCCTCCTTCAAACCGCCCCAGTAGTCCCGGGATTTCCAGTCATGGTCGAGCACGCTTTGGGTTGCTTGAATATAGTGCGGCCCCCAGTCATTGACGATGGAGGTCAGCACCGCTTTCGGCCCGAAGTGCGCCATGTCCGAAGCGTAGCCCACGGCATACACGCCGCGGCGTTCGGCGGCCTGGATCGGCGCGGGGCTGTCGGTGTGCTGGAACACCACGTCCACGCCCTGATCGATCAACGCGTTGGCGGCGTCCGCTTCCTTGCCCGGATCGAACCATGAGTTGACCCACACCACCTTGATCTCGGTGCCGGGATTGTATTTGTTCAGGGCCAACTGGATGGCGTTGATGTCGCGGATCACTTCCGGGATCGGGAAGGAAGCGACGTAGCCGACCTTCTTGGTCTTGGTCATCTTCGCCGCGAGGAAGCCTCCGACGTAGCGGCCCTCGTAAGTGCGCGCCAGGTAAGTGCCGAGGTTCTTGTCCTGCTTGTAGCCGGTGGCGTGTTCGAAGGTCACCTTGGGAAACTGTTTGGCAACTTTCACCGTCGGGTTCATGTAGCCGAATGAGGTGGTGAAGATCAGGTCGTATTTGTCCTTGGCCATGTTACGGATCACCCGCTCGGCGTCGGCGCCTTCGGCGACGTTTTCCACGTAGTTGGTGGTGATCTGCGAGCCGAATTTTTCCGCGAGTTCCTTGCGCCCCTGTTCATGCTGATATGTCCAGCCGTGGTCACCGATCGGACCGATATAGACGAAGCCGACTTTCAGCGGATCGGCGGCTACGGCGGTCAGGCTGGCGCTCAAACCGATGGCGGCCGCAACGGCGCAAAGCAGCTTCTTCAACGGACGGTTGTGCATGAATTGAAACTCCATTTTGTTGTGAGGTTGGCTGGGCTCTCGGGCTTGCATAGGGCAATGCAAGTTGCTGACCAACAAGACAACAAAATTGGAATCCACGGTGATGCCATCGCGATCAGGATCGAGACAGGTCCTTTAAGTCCGATAACAGTGCATGTCCTTGCACAGTTGCCACCCACTGGTGCGCCAATCCACAAAACCAATGTGGGAGCAGGCAAGCCCGCTCCCACATTTTTTACTCGGTGTTTGTCAGGTCCCTGCAATCAACTGCCGCGCCGCCTGGCTGTGATCAGCAATCAAGCCTTTCAGATCCAGTCCTTCGACTTGCCCGTCGATCACCCGCCACTTGCCGCCGACCATCACTCGATCCGCGCGATCAGCACCGCACAGCAGCAACGCCGAGACCGGATCATGGCTGCCGGAGAAGCGCAGCTCGTCGAGTTTGAACATCGCCAGGTCAGCCTGCTTGCCCACCGCCAACTCGCCGATATCGGTACGGCCCAGCAGGCTCGCCGAACCCTTGGTCGCCCAGCCCAACACGCGCTCCGGGGTGATCTTCTCGGCGCCGTAACGCAGGCGCTGGATGTACAGGGCCTGACGCGCTTCGAGCATCATGTTCGAGGCATCGTTGGATGCCGAACCGTCCACGCCCAAACCAAGCAAGGCACCGGCATCGGTCAACTCGATGCTCGGACAGATGCCCGAGGCCAGGCGCATGTTCGAACTCGGGCAATGGCAAATACCGGTGCCGGCGGCGCCGAGGCGGGCGATTTCATCCGGGTTGAAGTGGATGCCATGGGCCAGCCAGGTGCGCGGGCCGAGCCAGCCGACACTGTCCAGATAGTCCACGGTGCGCAGGCCGAAGCGTTGCAGGCAGAAGTCTTCTTCATCGAGGGTTTCTGCCAGGTGGGTGTGCAGGCGCACGTCGAGTTTGTTCGCCAGTTCGGCACTGGCCGACATGATTTCCGGCGTCACCGAGAACGGCGAGCAGGGTGCCAGGGCGATCTGGATTTGCGCGCCGTCACCACGTTCGTGGTATTCGGCGATCAGCCGCTGGCTGTCGGCGAGGATCACTTCGCCTTCCTGCACGGTCTGTTGCGGCGGCAGGCCACCGTCCTTTTCGCCGAGGCTCATGGAACCGCGGGTGAGCATGGCGCGCATGCCCAGTTCACGAACACTCTCGACCTGCACGTCGATCGCGTTTTCCAGACCTTCCGGGAACAGGTAGTGATGGTCGGCGGCGGTGGTGCAACCGGACAACAGCAATTCAGCCAACGCGACTTTGGTGGCGAGGGCGAGTTTTTCCGGGGTCAGTCGTGCCCAGACCGGGTACAGGGTTTTCAGCCACGGGAACAGCGGCTGATTGACCACCGGCGCCCAGGCGCGGGTCAGGGTTTGATAGAAGTGGTGATGAGTGTTGATCAGGCCCGGCAGGATCACATGTTCGCGGGCATCGAACACTTCATTGCACGGGGCGGACGGTTGTTGACCGGCGCCCAGTACTTCGACGATCAAACCGTCTTGCAGCACCAGGCCGCCACGGGCATCGAGACCATTGGACGTGAATATGGCGAGGGGATTTTTTAACCAGGTACGGGTCGCAGGCATGTTGGCCGGCTCCTCTGAAAGTTGGGTTCAGGGTTGCCAGCTCAGTGTTGCCCTGTCTGCTGATCCAGGTTCGCCGGGGAGGCGAGGTGCGAAGTGTCGATCAAAATGCTCTGGCGGGCAAGCCCAACCCGACAGGCAGATGCAACCCGGCGGTATTACCAGGGAATGGTTTCGCCCCGGTAATTGATGAAGTGATGCCCACCCTTGCCGACATACGCATTCACCTGATCGACCAGGCCACGGGTGCTGGTTTCCACGTCGATGTCCGCGCCTTCACCACCCATGTCGGTTTTCACCCAGCCCGGGTGCAGCAACAGCACGGTGAGCCTGGTTTCACCCAACTGAGTGACGAAGCTGTTGGTCATGGAGTTCAACGCCGCCTTGCTGGCCTTGTACAGGGCCAGTTCCGGCGCATCCGGCATGGTCACGCTGCCCAGCACCGAACTCATGAACGCCAGCACGCCGGTGTCCGGTCGCAGTTGCTCGATAAAACGCTGGGCCAGGTTGATCGGTGCCACGGCGTTGGTGAAAAACAGCTGACCGACTTCGGCCATTGTCGCGCCACCGTTCGGCGTCTGGACATCCGGCCCCTTGACCCCGGCATTGACGAACAACAGGTCAAACACTTCGCCCTTGAGTTGTTGGCTCAGGGAGGACACCGCTTGCTGATCGTCCATGTCGAGCTTTTCGATCCGCACCTTGCCCAGGGCCTGCAAGGATTCGGCTTTTTGCGGATCGCGCACGGTGGCGGTGACTTGCCAGCCATCGGCCAGCAGGGTTTTCACCAGCCCGAGGCCAAGCCCCCGGGAGGCGCCGATGATGAGTGCGGTTTTTGCCTTGGACATGAGTGGCTTCCTTGAAAATTCAGAATCGTGGATTCAATGGACACTGTTGCCCGAGCCGTTGTTGCAACTCTTCGCGCAGTGCGCCGAGTTCGGTCATGCGGGCTTCGATCAGTTTGAGTTTGTCTTGCAGCAGTTGCGTGACGGCGCTGTCCGGATCGGGCGATTGCCAGATTGTAGCGACGCTGTTGCCGATCTCGCCGAGGGTAAAGCCCAGTCGTTGAGCGGTCTTGATGTACTGCACCAATTGCACCATGTCTGGCGGATAGTCGCGATACCCGTTGGCGCTGCGTTGCGCCGCAATCAATCCGCGCTGCTCGTAAAAGCGCAGCGTGTCGCGGCTGACGGCGCTGGCCTGGGCTAATTCACCGATGCGCATCATGACGTCTCGAGGGGGCTTGACCCTGGAGCATACTCCAGGCTTTAGCCTTGTTGCTCCCTGAATTGATGGAGCAATGTCGATGTGGACTGCAACGCAATATCGCCGGCTGGTGCAAGGCAGTGCCTGGTATGACCTGATCGTGACGGTCGCGTTTGTCACACCGTGGAGTTTTGCGGCGTTGCATGGTGTTTTGACGTGGGTGAGTCAGGCGTTGAGTTTGCCAGGTGAGCTGCCACCGTTCGAGCCGGTGCACATGTTGATGGCGAATTTGTTGGGCTCGATTGTGTGCGTATGGGCGGTGTTGCGGATTCGTGATCCGCAGCAGGTTTATGGGCGGTATGACGCCGTGGCCAGATTCCTGTTCTCAGTCTGGCAGGCTTATGCCCTGATCCATGGCGCGAGTTCGCTGCTGGTGGTTTTTCTGGTGTTTGAATTGGCGTGGGGCATTGTTCAAGTGTTGCCTGTTCGGGCCCCTTCGCGGGTAAGCCCGCTCCCACATTTGACCGAGTTCACATCCATCCAATGTGGGAGCGAGCTTGCTCGCGATGAGGCCATACCAGACAACCACTAATGCCCGGCCTGCCAAGGCTGTCCCAGCGAAACCGGCGCATACAACCGTGTGCGCACCGCATCCCGGGACAGCAGCACCAGCACCCCAATGGTCGCGACATACGGCAACATCGCCAGCAGACTGGACGGAATCGCCAGCCCCAGTCCCTGCGCCACCAGGTGCAGGATGCTGGCGAGCCCGAACAGGTACGCGCCTAGCAGCAGGCGCCACACCCGCCAACTGGCGAACACCACCAGCGCCAGGGCAATCCAGCCGCGCCCGGCGCTCATGTTCTCCGCCCACATCGGCGTGTAAGCCAGGGACAGGTAAGCCCCGGCCAACCCGGCCATCGCACCGCCGAACAAAACCGCCAAGGTCCGCACGGCCAACACCGGCAAGCCCATGGCGCTAGCCGCATCCGGGTTTTCTCCGACCGCCTGAATGATCAGCCCGACGCGGCTTTTCAGAATCACCCAGGCCACTAATGCAAACAATGCGAACGACAGATACACCAGCAGATCCTGGGCAAACAGCATCCGCCCGATCAGTGGTATTTCACTCAGATAGGGAATCGCCATCGGCTCGAATCCCGCCAGCGGCTTGCCGACCCACGCCGCACCGACGAAGGTCGACAGGCCTACGCCGAAAATCGTCAGGGCCAGACCGGTAGCCACCTGATTGGCGTTGAACATCAGCGCCACCAGGGCAAACAGCGACGACAACAGCATCCCGGCGAGCATTGCCAGCAACACGCCGAGCCATAGGTGACCGGTATTGAACGCGACGATGAAACCGATCACCGCACCAAATAGCATCATGCCTTCCTGGCCCAGGTTGAGGACGCCGCTTTTCTCGCAGATCAGTTCCCCCAGCGCCACCAGCAACAACGGTGTACCGCAGCGGATCATGGCGTAGAAAATATTGCTCAGCAGATCGATATCCATCACATCGCTCCTGTTTGTACGACGGTGGATTGTGGACGGCGGGCCCAGCGCAGGTTCAAACGCGGCCGGTAGAGAATCAGCACATCACTGGCCAGCAGGAAAAACAGCATCATGCCCTGGAACAATTGGGTGATCGCTTGCGGCAGGTTCAGGCTCATTTGTGCGCTTTCGCCACCGATGTACAGCAGCGCCATCAACAGGCTGGAAAACAGGATGCCGACAGGATTCAGACGGCCGAGAAATGCCACGGTGATCGCCGCATAGCCGTAGCCCGGCGAGACCTGCGGCACCAGCTGGCCGATGGGGCCGGTGACTTCGCACACACCGGCAAGCCCCGCCAGGCCGCCGCTGATCGAGAGCGCGAGCCAGATCAGGCGCTTCTCGCGAAAGCCGACGAAGCTGGCGGCACGCTTGTCCAGCCCGAGCACTTTGATCTGGAAACCGACAAAGCTTTTCTGCAACAGCACCCACACCGCCACCAACGCGAGCAGGGCGAAGTAAACCCCGGCGTGGACCCGGCCATCGTCCATCAGCAGCGGCAGGCGGCTGGCGTCACCGAACATCGCCGACTCGGGGAAGTTGAACCCGGCGGGATCTTTCAAAGGGCCGTGAACGCAGAACAGCAGCAGATTCAGTGCAATGTAGTTGAGCATGATACTGGTCAGGATCTCATTGGCGTTGAAGCGCGTGCGCAGCCACGCCGTCAGCCCGGCCCACGCAGCGCCCGCCAGGGTGCCGGTAAGCAGGATCAACACCAGCGCCCAGCGGCTTTGCATATCGATGATGTTCACCGCCAGCGCACTGCCGGCCAACGCACCGAGCAGCAGTTGACCTTCGGCACCGATGTTCCAGATGCGCGCCTGATAGGCGACGGCCAGGCCCAATGCGCAGAGCAGAATCGGCAGGGCTTTGACCAGCAATTCGGAGACGCCGTACAAGTCGCTGACCGGTGCGATCAGCAAGGTGTGCAAGGTCAGCAACGGGTCATGCCCGAGCGCGATAAACAACAACGATCCACAGCCCAGGGTCAGTGCAGCCGCCAGCAAGGGCGAGCACCACAGCATCAGGCGCGATTGCTGGCCGCGAGGTTCAAGAGAAAGCAGCATGTGACACTCCGTTAACGCGTGGTGGATGCGAGTGATTGGGGGGCGCCGAACTGGCCGGCCATCCAGCTGCCGACATCGCTCAGGCGGGTGTCGACGGTGGCGTGGAGCGCCGACAGCCGACCGCCGCACAAGGCGCCGAGCCGGTCGCTGATCTGGAACAGTTCGTCCAGGTCTTCGGAGATCACCAGGATCGCCGCGCCGGCATCGCGCAAGGCAATCAAGGCGCGGTGAATGGTGGCGGCGGCACCGACGTCCACGCCCCAGGTCGGGTGTGCTGCGACCAGCAGTCTGGGTTGCTGAAGGATTTCCCGGCCGAGGATGAATTTCTGCAAGTTGCCGCCGGACAGGCTGCGGGCCGGCGCCTGGCTATCGGGTGTCTTGACCCCGAAACGACGGATGATTTCCTCGGCCAGTGCTTCGACTTTGCCACGCTGGATCAGGCCGTTACTCACCAACCCGTGCTGGAAAGCAGTCAGCAGCGCGTTGTCCGCCAGGCTCAGTTCCGGCACCGCACCATGACCCAGGCGTTCGGCGGGGACGAACGCCAAGCCGAGTTGGCGGCGAGCATCGGGACGCAAATGGGCGACTGGCTCCTTGTCAAAACGGATCGTCGCGCTGGCGTTGCGGGGCAGCAGTGCTTCGCCGCTGAGCAAGGCCAGTAACTCATCCTGGCCATTGCCGGCGACACCGGCGATGCCGACAATTTCACCGCGGCGCACTTCAAGGTCGATGTTGGCAAGCGAGCAACCGAATGGATCCGGGTTGTGCCAGGACAATCCACGGACATCAAGGCACGCATCACCTCCGGTAACCTTCGGATAGTCAGCGATCAACTCCGCCGCTTCACCGACCATCAAGCGCGCCAGTTGCTGGTTCGAACACTCGGCCGGCACGCAATGCCCGGCCACCCGACCGCCTCGTAAAACCGTTGCGCTGTGGCACAACGTACGCACTTCCCCGAGCTTGTGGCTGATGAACAAAATGCTGCAGCCTTCGGCGGCGAGTCGGCGCAGGGTAACGAACAAGTCATCGGCCTCTTGCGGCGTCAGCACCGAAGTCGGTTCATCGAGAATCAACAGGCGGATGTCCTGCATCAGGCAGCGAATGATTTCCACCCGCTGCCGTTCACCGATCGACAGGCTGTGGACAAGTCGCTCCGGTTCCAGCGTCATGCCGTAGCGCCGGGACACTTCGCGAATTTTCGGCTCAAGCTGTTTGGGTGTGCCTGCCGCCGCGCCCATGGCCAGGGCGATGTTCTGTGCCACGCTCAGGGTTTCGAACAGCGAAAAATGCTGGAATACCATGCCGATTCCCAAACCCCGGGCCTGGGCCGGGTTACGCAGGCTTACCCGCTGACCTTGCCAGATCACCTCGCCGGAGTCGGCGTGGGTAACGCCGTAGATGATCTTCATCAGCGTGCTTTTACCCGCACCGTTTTCGCCGAGCAGGGCATGGATCTCGCCAGGGGCAATGGTCAGGTCGATGGCATCGTTGGCCAGGCAGCCGGGGTAGCGTTTTGTGATTCTGCGCAGTTGCAGGCGCGGAACTGGATCAGGGATTGGAGCGTGATTGGGCATGACAGGCTCAGTGCTGTTGGACTTGTGCCTGTGGATAAAGCAATTTTCTGGCCACTAGGTCAGGAAAATCTCGAAGTCCTGCGACCAGAGGCGTTCAGTACGCAGCTTTCAAATGTGCCACGCACAACCCGGCACCACATGGGGGCAATGGCGCAAATCAAGCCCCGATTTTGCTCGTGCGGTTTTGCTCAAAAAATGAGCAATCGACCACAAGCCATACCGTACACGGCGCCGAGACGGCCATGAACGGGTTATCCACAGATTGCTCCACAGTATTTGTGCGCAAGCTCACAGCACGGGCATAAGTACTGAGTGGCTACTTCTAAAGGCGATAAACCGTTGTAACTATTTGTTTTTATTTGAATTTGACGTGCTTGATGGCAGATTGGACGAAAATTGAGCAAAGTCCGCAAAGCCGCATGACAAAAGGGTTACAGCGGTATGTGCTCAGGTTATCCACAGGCGGGTGCACAGCAGATGTGGGCAAATATGGAATAAGTGAAAAAGCGACGTGCCCCAAAAAATTGCAGCCGGTGCTGAAGCCTTTTAGCGCCGTAACAAAATTCGCCCGCGACTCAAATCGGCCAGTTGTGACTGCAAGGTGTCGATTTGCGCATCGCCTACGGCCAACTGCAACTCGACGCCATTGGCGGTGAAGCTTTCATCCACAACCAATCCACCTGCCTCCGCCACCCGCAGCTTGACCAGAGCCAACTCGGCAAATCCGCAAGCGCAATGCAGTGGCACCCGGCTGATCAGCTCGAGCTTTGGCGCCGCTTGCAGGCATTTGTTTGCACCTCCGCCATAGGCCCGGACCAGCCCACCGGTGCCCAGTTGGATGCCGCCATACCAGCGAATCACCAGCACCGCGACCTGATCGCAATCCTGTGCCTCGATCGCCGCCAGAATCGGCCGGCCGGCCGTACCGCCGGGCTCGCCATCATCGGTGCTGCGGTACTGATCACCGAGCTTCCAGGCCCAGCAGTTGTGCGAGGCGTTCAAGTCGCTGTGCTGTTCAATGAACGCCTGGGCCTCGGCCGGGCTGGAGATCGGCGCGGCGAAGGTAATGAAGCGGCTCTTGCGAATCTCTTCGCGGTATTCGCAAAAACCGCTGAGGGTAAATGGCATAAGTGCTTAGATGGCAGGTTTCAGGCCGCAGCCCTTGAGAATGATGCGGATCAGGTTATCCCCGGCGTCTTCCATGTCCTGTTTGGTCAACTTGGTACGCCCGGTGACGCGGCAGATCTGCGTGGCGAAGTCGGCGTAGTGCTGGGTGCTGCCCCACAACAGGAAGATCAGGTGCACCGGATCGACCGGGTCCATTTTACCGGCGTCGATCCAGGCCTGGAACACGCCCGCACGACCCTGGAACCAGGCGCGATAATCCTGGTTGAAATACTCGGTCAGGCATTCACCGCCGCTGATGACTTCCATGGCAAAAATCCGCGAGGCTTGGGGCTGGCGCCGGGAGAACTCCATTTTGGCGCGGATGTAGCGGGTCAAGGCTTCGGTCGGATCGTCCTCGGCGGTGAGGGTGTTGAACGTGCTGTCCCACAGTTCGATGATGTTGCTCAGCACCGCCACGTACAAGCCGAGCTTGTTGGTGAAGTAGTAATGCAGGTTTGCCTTGGGCAACCCGGCATTCTGGGCGATGGTGTTCATACTCGTGCCTTTGTACCCGTGACGGGCGAACTCGTCTTCGGCGGCCTTGATGATGGTCTCTTCGTTTTTCTGACGAATGCGGCTGACGGGTTTTGCGCCGTGGGCTGGGACTTCAAAGGTCATAAGCACTTCCGAACGAGTGGGTGGGACGGCCAGTGCGTTGATAACGTACCCACCGGTTTCAGACAAGTCCTTATGTGGCGCAATGATCATTAACGCGTCGCGGCCAGGCTCTCCAGGAAACTCTCCAGCACCAGATGTGGTCGGCGCCCCTTGCGTGTGACCGACGCCAGGCTGAGGTCATAGAAGCGTGTTTTTGCTTTCAGCGCTCGCAGCCGGCCTTGCTGCACCCAAAGACTCGCGTAGTGATCCGGCAGGTAACCGATATAGCGTCCGGTCAGGATCAGGAAGGCCATGCCTTCACGGTCCGAGGCGCTGGCGGTGCAATTGAGCGCCTGATAATGGGCCTGGATTTCCGCCGGCAAACGAAAGGTCGGGGCGATGGCGTCCTGGCTATTCAGACGCGAGTCGTCCAGTTGTTTGTCGTCGACATAAAACAGCGGGTGACCGACCGCGCAGTACAACAGCGATCGCTCGCTATACAGCGGTTGATACTCCAGCCCCGACAATGCGCTGGCCTGCGGTACCACGCCGACGTGCAGGCGACCGTCGAGCACGCCTTGTTCGACTTCATTGGGCGCGATCATGCGGATCTGGATCTGTACGTCCGGGCCGCGTTCTTTCAATTGCGCGAGGGCATGGGTGATGCGCATGTGGGGCAGGGTGACCAGGTTGTCCGTCAAACCGATGATCAATTCGCCGCGCAAGTGCTGGTGCAGGCCATTGACCTCGGTGCGGAAGCTTTCCAGCGCACTTAACAGCTGCAATGCCGATTGATAGACCTCGCGGCCCTCTTCGGTCAGGGAAAACCCGGCACGTCCCCGTTGGCACAGGCGCAGGCCGAGGCGTTGCTCCAGATCGCTCATCTGTTGGCTGATCGCCGAGCGACCGATGCCCAGCACGGTCTCCGCCGCGGAGAAGCCGCCGCATTCCACCACGCTGCGGAAAATCCTCAGCAGGCGAATATCAAAGTCGCTGACCTGGGCCAGCGGATCGGGACGGCGAGTACTCATGCGGGTTACTCAAAGTTTAGTAGTTGGCTGACTGAACATTAGAAAAGTTGGATTTCACCGACTTTATCCCCGTGGCAATTTAGCTGCAACAACGGTTTTCAATCCTTACGCCGCTTATTGCCTTGCGAGGTTACGCCCATGAACCAGCCTGAAAACGCACCGACTTCCCTGGCCAGCCAGCTCAAGCTCGATGCTCACTGGATGCCTTACACCGCCAACCGTAACTTCCAGCGCGATCCACGGCTGATCGTTGGCGCCGAAGGCAGTTGGCTGATCGACGACAAAGGCCGCAAGGTATATGACTCGCTGTCCGGTCTGTGGACCTGTGGCGCCGGGCACACTCGTAAGGAAATCCAGGAAGCGGTCACCAAGCAACTGGGGACCCTCGATTACTCGCCAGGCTTCCAGTACGGTCATCCGCTGTCCTTTCAGTTGGCTGAAAAAATCACCGACCTGACCCCGGGCAACCTCAACCACGTGTTCTTCACCGACTCGGGTTCCGAGTGCGCTGACACCGCTGTAAAAATGGTCCGTGCTTACTGGCGCCTGAAGGGCCAGTCGACCAAGACCAAAATGATCGGTCGTGCCCGTGGCTACCACGGTGTGAACATCGCCGGCACCAGCCTCGGTGGTGTGAACGGTAACCGTAAGCTGTTCGGTCAGGCGATGATGGACGTCGATCACCTGCCGCACACTTTGCTGGCAAGCAACGCTTACTCCCGTGGCATGCCGGAGCAGGGCGGTATCGCCCTGGCTGACGAACTGTTGAAGCTGATCGAACTGCACGATGCATCGAACATCGCGGCGGTATTCGTCGAGCCACTGGCCGGTTCCGCTGGCGTGCTGGTGCCACCACAGGGTTACCTCAAGCGTCTGCGTGAAATCTGCGACCAGCACAACATCCTGCTGGTGTTTGATGAAGTGATCACCGGTTTCGGCCGTACCGGCACCATGTTCGGTGCTACCACCTTCGGCGTGACACCGGACCTGATGTGCATCGCCAAGCAAGTTACCAACGGTGCGATCCCGATGGGCGCGGTGATTGCCAGCTCCGAGATCTACCAGACTTTCATGAATCAGCCGACGCCTGAATACGCGGTTGAATTCCCCCATGGCTACACCTATTCCGCGCACCCTGTGGCTTGCGCCGCTGGCCTGGCAGCACTCGACCTGCTGCAAAAGGAAAACCTGATACAGAGCGTGGCCGAAGTCGCACCGCATTTCGAAAATGCGCTGCACGGCCTCAAGGGCACCAAGAACATCATCGACATCCGCAACTACGGCCTGGCCGGCGCGATCCAGATCGCTCCACGTGACGGCGACGCGATCGTGCGTCCGTTCGAAGCCGGCATGGCGCTGTGGAAAGCCGGGTTCTATGTACGCTTCGGCGGCGACACCCTGCAGTTCGGCCCAACCTTCAACAGCAAGCCGCAGGACCTGGATCGTCTGTTCGACGCGGTCGGCGAAGTGCTGAGCAAGATCGACTGATTTGACAACACACCTATAGGAGCGAGCTTGCTCGCGATGGACGTAAACGATAATGCGGGCTGCCTGGATGAACGCGGCGCCCTCACTATCTTCGCGAGCAAGCTCGCTCCTACAAAAAACATCTATATAGCAGGCGCTCTTAAAAGGACGCCTGTGGACAACTTTTCAGGAGCTTCCATGAGCGTTATTCCGCATTTGATCAATGGCGAACTGGTGACCGAGAACGGTCGCGCGGTTGATGTGTTCAACCCGTCTACCGGCCAGGCAATTCACAAGTTGCCGCTGGCGACCCGCGAAACCATCCAGAGCGCCATCGACGCGGCCAAGGCTGCATTCCCTGCTTGGCGCAACACGCCGCCGGCCAAGCGTGCCCAAGTGATGTTCCGCTTCAAGCAACTGCTGGAGCAGAACGAAGCGCGTATCGCCCAACTGATCAGCGAAGAGCACGGCAAGACCCTGGAAGATGCTGCCGGTGAATTGAAGCGCGGCATCGAGAACGTCGAGTTCGCTTGCGCGGCTCCGGAAATCCTCAAGGGCGAGTACAGCCGAAACGTCGGACCGAACATCGACGCCTGGTCTGACTTCCAGCCGCTGGGCGTGGTGGCCGGTATCACTCCGTTCAACTTCCCGGCCATGGTGCCACTGTGGATGTACCCGCTGGCGATCGTCTGCGGCAACTGCTTCATCCTCAAACCGTCCGAGCGTGACCCGAGTTCGACGCTGCTGATTGCACAGCTTCTGCTGGAGGCTGGCTTGCCCAAAGGCGTGCTGAGCGTGGTACACGGTGACAAGACTGCGGTGGACGCGTTGATCGAAGCGCCGGAAGTCAAAGCGCTGAGCTTCGTGGGTTCGACGCCGATTGCCGAGTACATCTATTCCGAAGGCACCAAGCGTGGCAAACGCGTCCAGGCCCTGGGCGGTGCGAAGAACCACGCCGTGCTGATGCCGGATGCAGACCTGGACAACGCCGTCAGCGCACTGATGGGCGCGGCTTACGGTTCTTGCGGCGAGCGTTGCATGGCAATCTCGGTAGCGGTGTGCGTGGGTGACCAGGTGGCCGATGCACTGGTGGCCAAACTGGTTCCGCAAATCAAGGCGCTGAAAATCGGTGCCGGTACCAACTGCGGCCTGGACATGGGCCCACTGGTGACTGGCCAGGCGCGCGACAAGGTCAGCGGTTATGTAGAAGACGGCGTAGCTGCCGGCGCGACACTGGTGGTGGACGGCCGAGGCCTGACCGTCGCTGGTCACGAGGAAGGCTTCTTCCTGGGTGGTTGCCTGTTCGACAACGTCACGCCAGAAATGCGCATCTATAAAGAAGAGATCTTCGGGCCGGTGCTGTGCGTTGTTCGGGTCAACAGCCTGGAAGAAGCCATGCAACTGATCAACGATCACGAATATGGCAACGGCACCTGCATCTTCACCCGTGACGGCGAAGCCGCGCGGTTGTTCTGCGACGAAATCGAAGTCGGCATGGTCGGTGTCAACGTACCGCTGCCGGTGCCGGTGGCTTATCACAGCTTTGGCGGCTGGAAGCGTTCGCTGTTCGGCGACCTGCATGCCTACGGCCCGGATGGTGTGCGTTTCTATACCCGCCGTAAAGCCATCACTCAGCGCTGGCCGCAGCGTGCGAGCCATGAAGCTTCGCAGTTCGCCTTCCCTAGCTTGTAAGTAGAAGGGCGTAGAAGGCCGACCCATTGGGTCGGCCTTTTTGTTTTCGGGGCTTTTTTGCCCTATATGACAGAATTGTGAAAATAGCTGTTGACGGCAGATTACAGGTGTCTATAATTCGCCCCACTTCCGGCGCAGTCGAAACGGAAAACTCCTTGGTAAACAAAGAGTTACGCAGTTTTCGACAGCGGGTTGCTTCAGTTCATCGAAGCCGAAAGGGAGTTGAAAGAGAGGTGTTGACAGCAGCGTGTAACGCTGTAGAATTCGCCTCCCGCTGATGAGAGATCTGAAGCGCAAGTGGTTGAAGTTACAAAGGAAACTTTGAAAGCTTCTGAAAATAATCACTTGACAGCAAATGAGGCTGCTGTAGAATGCGCGCCTCGGTTGAGACGAAAGATCTTAACCAACCG
>NZ_JBYTDD010000014.1:0-151846 GCF_058791055.1 Pseudomonas sp. EU05-FHT14B02
ATTTTTTAAAAGTTAATCAAGGTATGTGATTGATTATTAGAGATAAATGATATTCTTTTTTTTGATCGGGCATCACAGTAAGGCACTGATTCGACAAATCCGCTTCTGGCATCCACTCTCTCAACGGGCCATGTCCTCCGTGTTCATGGCGAGTCATTCAATTAGGTGGCTGCCGATGAAGCTGATTCAGTGCTGTTTCTCTTCAGGTCAGCGTGTGCCGCTACTCGTGCACGCTGGTAATACGGCGCCGTTGCCCATACTCGTTCCGTTCATATACGTCCAACTCAAACTCAGGCACCGCGCTTACAATACGGCGGCGGCGCATCTGCGCGCGATCCAGGCTTTCTACACCTATGCCAAATGCCGAGACCTCAATATCGATGACGCCATCTTGGCCTGTCACTTTGAGGCGATTTTGGCGTTATTGGACGGTTACGCCATCTGGCTCCAAAGCGGCCGTCAGGCCGATAATTTGGTCGCCCGAATCGGCAAAGCTGAAACGACATCTTTTCCGCAGATCGATCCGCGCACCCGTGACCAGTACCTGCGACTGTTGAAGCAGTACCTGTCCTGGTGTGTAACCCGATACATCCCGCGCGCCCGTCAGAACGCAACCACCTTGGCAAACATCGAGGTTGTATTTGCAGATGTCGCCGACGTCATTGAACGACGCTTTGAGAGCCATATCATCAATGTTCGTCCCGACCGCACTCGTTACCGCAGTCTGACAGATACGCAACTCCAGATCGTTCGCACACTGATTCGCCCGGGCGCCGCAGAGAATCCATTTCCGGAACGATTGCAGTTGCGCAATTGGCTAATGATTGAATTACTGCTGGAGACCGGTATCCGTCGCGGAGAGCTTCTCAAGCTCTACACCACGGATATCAATCAGGGTTCTCAGCATGCCTATGTCAGCATCAATGACCGCGAACATGACCCAGGAGACCCGCGCGCTGAAGAGCCTGCGCTGAAAACCCACGGACGGACAGTAGGTATCTCCGCACAGTTGTATGAGGTCTACGAGCACTATATCCAGGGCGATCGGCGCCCCATGCGTAACGGCAGACCAATGAAATTGCTGTACCGCTATTTGTTCATCTCTGACCGAGGTCGCCCATTGTCGATCCGCGCGTTGTCCAACGTCCTTGATCGACTGTTTCTGACCGTTGAACTGGCTCATCCGGGATTGTTGCCTACACTTTCTGCGCATGACTTTCGCCACACCTTTGCCGACCGTTTCTTAGCTTACCTGGTCGAGACGCGTGGGCATGACCTGGAGCGCGCCACGGACGAACTCCGACGAGTCTGCGGCTGGTCTGATACTTCGGCGATGCCACGCCGTTATGCAAGTCGTTATCTAGCCGAGTCGGCCAACCGCCACAATGCCCAGCGTGCCTCGGCAGCCTGGAGCCGACTTGACAGTTAAGGAGGTACGCCGTGACCAAATCAGCCGATCAAGAACACGCTTCACCCTCCTCCTCTTTTCCGGCCTACGTGTTCGAGGGCCCGGCTCGGGTTGCCATTCGAACTCGCACTAATGACCAGCCAAGGTACGTCGATACTCGATTGAGCGTTTGGACGTGGTACGACGGCGGAACGGCTATGAAAATAGATTGGGCTGCGCTCCACCTGAATCCTAACCTCATGCAAATCGCCAAAGCGTTCGTGGCCTATGCACTGGAAAAGTATGCACCGGTAACGGCATTCAAAGCATCCGGGGTGTTCGGGCGACTAGCTGAGAGCGATATCTCAGCCAAGTTTCCTTGGACGCGACAAGAAGTGGTCACGACCATAAGTACTTGGGCGAAATTTCGCGAGAGCACTATTTTTTTTAGAACGTTTTATCGCTGGGCCCTTAATCGAGGAGTATTGGGCTTTGACAAAGAAACATATCTAGCACTTAAAGAAATCAAGACGAGCCGCCTTGATCCGTACGAACGTATATTTCTATCCCAGTCTGGTTTAGCTCTTGATGAAGAGATCCGGCTACTGCAGCGAATTGAGCGCGATATCCAGACCAAAAACTGGAGGGAAGCTCAGCTCAACATGATGCTCCACTTAAGTTTCGAATTAGGCCCGCGTTCGATTCAATTCCATTCGCTTGACATTGCGGATTTTGAGTTCATCGAAAGCGCTGATCATGAAAGGTACTACACCCTCTGGCTACCCATGGCCAAAAAGGTCGGTCAACGCAGACCTGAGCGACGGCCCCGCAAAATAACCACGCGGCTGGGTGAAAAAATCTCACGGCACATTTCAGAAATTCAACGCCGATTTGGTAACGACTGTGAACCATTATTTGTCAGTCCTCGTGGAAGGCGTCTGTCTGTAACCGAAATCATTGTGGGCCTCAAACACGAGCTACGTGAAGCTGGGATAGACAAGCCGAACCAGGTAACCATGTTGTTGCGTCATCACCTCGGGCAAGGTTTGGCGGATCAGGGTACTCCGGCAGACATGATTGCCGAGCTGCTCGGCCACAACAGCACGGTTGCGGCGCGTGCTTACGTGACGGCAACCCCCAACATTGCCAGGATTAAAGAGAAAGCCCTCGGTAAAAGTCCTTCCTATCAGCGCATTATGCGAAGTTTATTAACCGGGGACATCGTCCAGCGCCGAAATACAGTCGCAGAAAGAGCCATCCGCGGCGTAATCGATACGCAGTACATCGGGGACATCGGTGCCTGTGCCCTGCCAGCTCATACGCACTGCCCCTACAATCCCGTCTACGCCTGCTACACCTGCAAGAAGTTTCACCCCTTTGCTGACGGCCGCCATGAGCAGGTGAAGGAGGCGCTGCAACGGGAGGCTCAACGGTTCATTGATATGGCAGAACAAGCCGGTGACCTAATTCACAACCGGCCCCTCGCCCAGCATCAGACAACCATCCTGGCGGTAAGCGCTACTATCGAACGCTGCCGGCAGCACTCGGAGGATGCCGCAGATGACGCTGTCTAGGGCAAGGCAGAGCCTCGAGGGCTTTATTACACAGGAGCAAGCGTTTTTTCAGTCGTTGCCAATTTCAACACCGTGGGCGTCACCGGTGTGGGACGTCGGAAGTTGGTTACCACAACGGGATAACCAACATGCTCTTACCTTCGAAACGCATCGGCAAGCCCTCGAGAAGACAGGCTATCCCGCCCCGCCTAAGGGGCCACTCCCCTTTACTTTCCAATATTTTAGCAAGGCCTTGATTGTGTATCTGCAACGCACCCGGAACCTGAAGTTTTCGATGGCGGCTGCATACAATATTGCCGTACGGCGGTTGTACAACCCGTTATTTGAGCGCGGTGTATCCGACCCCACACTGTTGACGCGAGGCGATTTCGACCGCGCCGTAGGGTTTCTCCGCGACAGTGGCTACAAGAATCTCTACGACGCGATCTCTCATCTTCAAGTAGTTGCGGATACGATTGATAATCTGCAATTAACCGAGACCGCCATCCACTTTGAGCATGATGCAAAACCAGAAAAACGTCGTCACGATTATATTTCATTGCACGATCCTGATCGTGCGGTAAGACAGCGTAAATCTGATGACAGGTTGCCTTCTCGTGAGGCGATGGAAGCCTATGCCTTTTGCTCGAACCACCCGATTAGTGAGGGCGAAGAAATTTTGCTGCGTGTGATCGATTTGTTGATCGCGACTGGGCAACGGGGTAATGAGGTAACAGTAATTCCCTATGACTGTTGGGTCGAAAGGCCGATCAAAGGGACGGTAGGAAAGGTAGTTGTAGATGCCAATGGTAAACCCATAGTCGAATGCGGGATCAGGTACTTTGCGGAAAAGCAATTTCAATCCCGTGTTCATTGGTTCGCAGAAAGCGACGTTCCTTTAGCCAGGCGTGCGGTCGAACGATTGAAGATGCTGACCCAAGAGCAGCGAGAGCTTGCTAGGTGGCAAGAAGCCCATCCAGGGCGTCTCTGGAACTACACACCACAAACAGCAATGTCGGAGATTGAGGTTCTAGATTGGCTCGGGTTTAGCGAGAACCGAGAGACCCTTAGGAATCTCTCTGTGTATCTTTCCCGAAACGGAGTTCACCCCCACGTCGAGACTAAGCATCAGTCTAAGGCGATCAAACGCAGATACTTGGCCGGTGATATTGAGCGTTTTCTCGTTCCCAAACTTCGCGGTCATGCAGCGCTTACTGAAAATGTTGGAGGTAAGCTGTGTGTTGTCCTAAAAACCAGCGAAACATTAGCCATCGCGTTTGATGGTCAATTCCGCCTCGGTGGGCGGGAAGCAAATGTGTTTCGGGCAATCCCGCGTCGGGTAACCCTCGTGGATATCAATCGCGCGCTGGGTAATGATGAAAAGTATCCGTCCATTTTTTCGCGTCGGTCATTGACCGAGTCTGATGGAGCTCCGATTAGGCTAACAAGCCACCAACCTCGACACTGGCGGAACACTATTTACCATCTGACCGGCATGAGCGATGCTCAGCAAGCGCTGGCCCTGGGGCGAAAACTTCTCGACCAGAATGTCTATTACCAGCACACAAGCATTGAAGAAAACACCGCAGCCCATCAAGAGTTCTTGGCGTTCAATAGCCATCACGAGCGTATCGACTTTCTACATACGGGCATAAGAGATAAGCGCATTCAGGGCGCTTTGACCGACAGTTACCATGCTTTGCTGTCAGATAAAGGCACGACCACAGCAGAAGCATTCCTTGCCGTACACGCCACGGCGCTGCATGTGACACCCTTCGGAGGTTGCATTCACGATTTCTCCCAAGCGCCCTGCCCTAAGCATCTTCAGTGCTGGAACGGCTGCTCGCATCTCCATCTGATGGGCACTCCATCCGAGCGCGCCAACCTTGAGAGACAAGCCGAGAATTTGACTACCACAATTACCATCATGCGCGATGCCGGCGCCGGAGAGGCAGGCAGCGATGTATGGCTGGCGGACCAAGAGGACAAGCTCAAAAATTTAAAAAACGTCCTAGCACGCGATACCAATGCAGGTGTGCAGCGCGTGTTTCCAAATGGGCGTCCGATGACGGTTGCGGACACGGACAAACGACACAGTTCGGTTTCAGATGATTAGGGGCGACCATGACGCGACGACAGACGTTGAGGGGCGGCACGTTGGACGAGGCAATCGACGCCCTTCTCGCCCAAATGGTTAGCTTGGGATTGGAGCTCGCGCCGATCTCACGCCCCGAAGTGCAGCGTCGATTGGGCCTGACGAGCCGCGCGACCTTAGTGGGAGATCGTGGTCGGCGGATCGAGTCCGCCCGTATCGCACAACTGAAGGAAAGCGGAAGAGATCCGGACGGTGCCCGCCGGCGAAGAAGCCTTGAAGAGCGTATTGCTAATCTACAGGCAGAGAATGCCGCCCTAATTACACAGCGCGATAGGCTCTACGAAGCGCTGTCCGTAATTGCGCATAACTGCCTATTGAAAGGGTTGGACGTCGAAGGCGTACTGGAGCCGTTGCGAAAGCAGTGAGCGGTTCATCACTCACCTCAGTCTGCACGGACTTGGCTGAGCAGCTCATCCAAGTTTGACCGAGTATTTGAACGTATCAGACTGCTATGGGCACAACCTGAGCCGAGGCAAAACTTTCCGATTTCGGACTCGCTGCTTTCTAGCGTTTGGTGTGCCGCCGTTTCCTAGTATCACGAACCAGCAGATCTGCAGCTTGGTCACGTTGATGCCCGCGGCGCACCGCACCGACATCAGTAAGTTAAATCCCTACATGAGAGTTGCGTACTACCTGAGATCGTTGCGGACCTGCTCAAGGATATCTTCGAGCTTAATGTCCGTGTCTTTCTTAAGGTAACAGGCGACGATGACGGATACTGGATGCACTCCAATTGTACCCGCTAGGTCGTCGATCTTCTCTAAGGTCGCGCCTTTGATACCTCTCTCCAGTGAGCTCATGAACGTGCGGCTGCTGACTAAAGCAAAATCCTCTTGGGTTAGACCTCTGCTGATACGCAAGGCGCGAAGCGCTGATCCGAAGGCTTGTTTCAACTCCATTTGCTTTACTCGCAAATGGAAAGATGAAGCCTTTTCGAACACTATAGGGCTACAATCTATAGTGTTCATTGGGAGGCTTTTATGTTCAGAACCTATCGACGAGACGCAATGACCCTCTCGTCACGGCTGGAGCCAGATCTCCAGTTGTGGTCATGCGTGGAGCAGATTATCCCACTGCCTTGGTTTTATCTCACAGCCCTCAAACGCGGTGGCGATTCATCTTCGCGTCACATGCTCATGATTTCTGACGTCCTAACTTTGGAGGAGCTGAGCTTGGCCGGGGCCATCGAGCGTGGCAATTGAGTCAATTCTCCTAGCCTCGCCGCCCGGTATGAACGGGACAGAAAGATGGTTAATGGAGCCGCTTATGGAGATAGCATACGTTCCGAAGTCAAAGGGCTCAGTCCGTCACTACCGTTTCAAGGTCGAAGAGGGTGCGGTTTACACCAACCCATGTGACCCGGGACTGGAGGTCGAGCAAGGTAACATCAGCAGGGTCGTAATCTCTCTGTGCTCTTGATTTATGCCATTTGGTTCGCCCGTCGCGCGCCTGAGGCATCAGCCCGCCCAGTTGGCCGGACGGTTTCGCCGCTTGGGTCGTTTTCAGTCCTTCATGACAGACAGCCATCGGCCAAAAATAGTCGGTCAGCTGTGTGCAAGAAATCGGCGGCGATTCAATTTTAACTACGTGCCCGACATTGCCGGCCCGCGAGAGCGGATAAAGCTCACGATCCAAGCCTGACTAGTGAGCTTGTTAGCATCCGTACCTATGCATGCTCGAACCCGGTTGCGGCTCAAGCAGCCTATCTCTTATTGGGCCTACCATGGCAGCGTGCGGGCTCCGGCGGTGCAATTCAGTCGATGACGTTTGTCACGATGCCGACATCACTGCCTGCCTAGTTACCAACTAGTCAATTGAGATAAACTGTCGCCCTCGCCCTTCTTTGCAGAGACGCTTCTTCATGCCCTCAGAGCACGCCTCTAAGCCTTATACGCTACTGGCCATCGACGACGATCCGCAATCACTGATCGTGCTCTCGAAGACTCTGACCTCTGAGTATGAAGTGCTGCTGGCCAAGCATAGCGAGCAAGGTATCGCCCTGGCCCGTAGTGCCCGTCCGGACCTGATCATTCTCGACATCTTGATGCCGGGAATGGACGGCTTCCAGGTGCTCAGCGAACTCAAGAGCCATCCGGCGACGGCCAGCATTCCAGTCATCTTCCTGACCTCACGCAGCAGCGTCGAAGACGAGCGCCTGGGTCTGTTATTAGGCGCCGTTGATTACATTACCAAACCTATTTCGCCTCCGGTGGTACTAGCCCGGGTATCGGCACAACTGAGTTACCGGAACAAACCCCTGCATAACCTTCAACCCGACAGAGCCCCCTCAGCCGGCAACGGTATGCGTGACGGATTCATCAGTGCGCTGTCACTGCAGCTGACACATAACCCGCTCATCCAGATCGACGCGCTGCTCGGTACCCTGTCGATCCTATTGGACAGCGGTGTGGCAGAGAGCGACCCGAGCACATTTCGCAGCGCCGCCTGCCTGGCGCTGATGGGCCTCAACCAGCTTAATACCCCTGTAATTCAGGCCTTGGCCCACAGTAGAGTATTGATCGAGGAAGTTCTCAGATTTGCCGACCCAGAGGACCGAGTCCTCAACCTCGCCTGGAAGATCACTCACGCAGAGGCTCTGCTGAAGGGAGACTTCAGCCGTCAAACGATTGACCTGCCGCTGTCGACGCACCTCTTTGCCCTGGCCCTGACCTACCACCTGAAACTGCTTCAACCCGGGGTGGATATTCACCACCGGCATGAGCAGGCATTTAAACAAATGGTCGAACATCCAAGCTTTTTGCAATACCGACCTGGCGACCAGGACTCGCTGTCCGCAACCTTGCTGAGGTCGTCATACACTTTTCTCGGCCTGCACAGCGAGCATTGAAGTATGGCTAACCTTGGAGATCTGGAACTGTTTGTGTTGATCGCCGACCGTCAAGGCCTGTCGCCTGCCGCTCGTGCGATGTCCATCACCCCCGCTGCTGCCAGCCTGGCACTCAAACGGCTGGAAAACCGCTTGGGTGTACGTTTGTTCACCCGCTCTACTCGCACCATGAAACTTACCCCCGAGGGAGTGCGTTACCTGGAGAGCGCGCGGCATGCCCTGAAAATTCTGGCCGACGGCAAACGCTCGCTGACTCATGATGACGGCATGCTGGAACTCACGGTGCCCTCCGACCTTGGCAGGAACTTGTTACTTGATGTATTTACGCAACTCAAACGGGCTAGGCCGCGTCTGTTTATCAAGCTAGCGCTTGGCGACAACGAGGAGGATCTGCTCACGGGAAAGTTTGACGCGGCCGTGCGTTTTGGCAAAAGTCTCTCACTGGATCTGGTTGAGCTCCCCGTTTTGAAACAGCACCACTTCATTGTCTGTGCTGCCCCCATCTATCTCTCTGAGCATCCCCTGCCAAGAACACCACAACATCTGAGTGAACATGAGTGCATCGTCAGCATTCGCAGTGGTCGAGCGGAAAATCGTTGGCGCTTCTATACATCCGGGCAGGTCGCAGATGTTCACGTGCAAGGGCATTTTTGCTGCGACGACGGCAACGCTGTACGGCGCTGGGCGGTAGCCGGTCAGGGCGTGGCTTATTTGCCGTTATTGAGTGTCATAGACGACTTACTCGCCGGCCGATTGGTCGCATTGTTGCCCGGCTGGCAGGGCGAGCAAGCCCCCTTGAACCTAGTGGTGTCGCACCGGTCGCAAATCACCGAATCGCTCCGGGCCTTGCATTTGAGTCTTATCAACCAGTGTAACGAACGAATGTCTCAGTACTTTTCCCGGTTTAATCCACCGGCAATGCCTTTGACGCTCGAAGAGTTATCAGCAGGTCATGGGCCTGTTGAAATTCCAGACGATAGACCCTCTCCTGGATAGCCAGCAGAGCCCGGCAGCCACCCCCCTCGCAAAGTTCATCTACCAGTCTCAGCGCTTGCGCGTTTTGATCGGATAGCAGAGCGGCCAGGCATTCCAGCTTTGCCATCAAACGGCGGCATTCATCTTCGCCCTCCTCCGCCAAACGCAACACTGGCCTCTGCTGCAGATCAGCCAGGCTCGCCAGCACCGATTGCAACTGGTACGCCAACTGTCGTATTAACGGAGCCAAATCAGCATCCCCGCCACAATGATCCTCCAATCGCCCGGCCGCTCGCTGCACAGCCCGTGCTCCGATGTGGCCAGCAGCGCTGCGCAAGCCATGAGCAAGAAAACCGACAGCCTGAAGGTCTTTGATCGCATGCGAACGCCACAGGTGCGCGACGAACTCGTGATGACTGTCGCGAAAACTGCACAACAGTTTTTGGTATAGCGCTACATCATGATTGACCACCGATAACCCGAATGCGGTATCGATGCCATGGTAATGCAACTCTGATGCAACGCTCGGTGCAAGCGGTTGATATTCGCCAGCCAGCACTTCCGGGGGGTTGATCCAACGCGCCAGCGTTCGGTAGAGCTCGTTGACCTCCAACGGTTTGGCGATATGGTCATTCATACCGGCAGCCAACATACGCTCTTTGGCGTCCACCAGGGTATTGGCGGTGACGGCGATAATTGGCAGGGACAGCAGATGGAGATGGCGGCGAATTTCTACTGTGGCGCGGTAGCCATCCATGACCGGCATCTGGCAATCCATCAGAATAGCGTCGAAGTGACTGTTGTGCAGCAACAGTTGCAAGGCGTCTTCGCCGTTGTTGGCAACTACTACCTGTACTTGGACGCGTTGCAGTAGCCCCTCGAGAACCTCCTGATTCATCGGGTGATCCTCAACCACCAAAATCCGGGTGCCCTCCAACAACCGCGTAAAATCGTTGACCGTATAGGGGGCCGTGACAACGCTGGCCGATCTGTCAGCACCTTGCGTAGCGAGCTCGTGCTTTACAAGGGTGGGCAACTCGAACATCTGACACTGTGGCACGCCCAGCGTTACGGTGAATTTGAACTCTGCCCCCCTCCCTTCCCTGCTATCCACCCAGATGTTGCCCTGCATCATCTGTACGATTTTTTTTGAAATGGTCAACCCCAGACCGGTTCCGCCATAACGCCGGGTAATCGACGGATCGGCCTGCACAAAGGCATCGAATAGACGGATGCGCTGCTCTTCACTGATGCCGATACCAGTGTCCGACACACTGAAGCACAACAGCACTTTGTCGCTCCACTGCCGCACTTGACGCACGCTGATGCAGACATGACCGACTTCAGTGAACTTGATCGAATTGTCGACCAGATTGGTCAAGACCTGACTCAGACGCAACGGGTCGCCCACATATCTGCGAGGCATCAACGAGGGGATCTCCAGACACAGGCTGATTCCCTTTTCTTCAGCCCGCTGGCGTACCAGGTTGAGTACTTCTTCCACCAGTTCCAGAAGGTCGAAATGCACGTGTTCTATGCTCAGTTTGCCAGCTTCGATCTTTGATAGATCCAATATTCCGTTGATGATCCCGACCAGATTTCTTGCCGCACGGTCCATCTTCTCGATGTACCTGCGTTGCGCCTCGCCCAGAGGCATATCCAGGAGCAAATGGGACATACCGACAATAGCGTTCAACGGTGTGCGAATCTCATGGGACATGTTGTCGAGAAACATCGACTTGGCCTGGGTAGCCAGCTCGGCATCGCGCCGTGATTGCTTGACCAGAGCTTCTCCGGCCTTGCGCTCAGTGATGTCGAAGATCACCCCGTCCAGGTACTGCGCCAGCCCGTCCACGTCAATGGTCTGCCCTTTGTCGTAGACCCAACGCACTTCTTGCGTCGCGGTGATGATCCGGTACTCGAGCATATAACTGCCATCATCCAGGCAACGGTCGAAAATCCCAAGGTCGTCAGGGTGAACAAGCTCCCGGTAGGCCCGCCCGGACAAAAAATGCTGCGCCGGATAGCCACTCAAGTCTTCAATGACATTACTGACAAAGATCATCTCGCGTCCGCCATTGGGCAGGCTGCGAAAAACCACTCCCGGGATATTGGAAATCATCGACTGGAGTTTGCTCTGGTTATCGACAATCGCCCGCTGAGCCTCGACAGTCTGGGTGATGTCCTGCAGCACTCCAGTCACCCGCGTCGCGACACCTTGGGCGTCACGCTGCATGACTTTGCCGATATCCAGCACCCACAACCAGTCTCCGTTTTTATTGCACACCCGGTATTCAGCGCGGTATTCGTCAGTCTGGTTATCCAGGTGCGCATTGAGCTTGGCCATGACCGATTCAAGGTCATCCGAATGAATCAGACGAGCCCAGCGATCCAGGCCATTTCCAAAGGTACACTCCAGTTCGCATTGGCTATAGCCGAGAATACGCAGCCAGACACAATTGTTGATGACGATGCCCAAACTGACGTTCCAGTCCCACAGGCCGAGTGCCCCGCTCTGCAGGGCCAGGTCCAAACGTTGTTCACTTTGCTCGATCAATGCGACATCGCGCTTGTGTCGCCGGGCGTCCGCCAGGCGCCGTAGACCGCCCCACCACAGGAGAAAAAACAGGCCGGCACTCACCCCTTCGATCAACAGGATTTGTTCATTAGGCAGGATCGAATCCAGATCGCCCAATGTGATCAGCGACCAGGGACCTCCCGGGTCGCTCCAGTCAAAATCGGCCCGGGACAGGCCATAACGTCGCCCCTCCAACGTGACAACAGGCTGATGGGCATCAAACGGCAACCTTTCAGGTATGCCATCGGGAAATGGATAGTCGGCGAATTGCTCGCGGATATCGCCGATAAACGCGCCAGGCGACCACTCACGGTCGGCCTTGAGCAGCACCGGCTGTGCGTTGGCGGCCAGCACCACGCCACTGGACGACAGGATCATTTTAACGTCGCCGTTGTGGTGTTTACTCAACCTGCTGTCCAGCAATAGGGCATCGAAGCGCGCCACCAATACGCCGATCACCTTGTCCTGACGGGTACGAGAGGCGTAGATCGGTACTGCCATGTAGAACATGCGCGTTCCTGTGACCGTACTAATCGCGCCATAGACGCTGCTAACACCCTTGAGGGCGGTGTTGAAATAGGGACGGAAAGCTACACTCAGGCCCAACTGTGACGGATTGAGCAAGTCATGGACCGCCACGATCTCCCCGTCCAGATTGGCGACAAACGCGTGACTGGCGCCCACCACGATCGACAGCGTACTCAGGGGTATCGCCGCCTGCTCCATGAGCTCCAGGGAAGGACTGCGCTCCTCAATGACTCTTTTAAGCACCGGATTGTGTCGCCCCAGGATCGACAACGCGCCAATGGCAAATCCGTCGGACTTCCACTGCTCCAACTCCGCGGCATGCTCATGGGTCTGGGCTTCGATCCCGGCCAAGTAGACATCTTCGACCTGCAAGCGGTAGTAATTGCCAACCGCCACGCCCCCCCCGACCGCGATCAGCACGCCAAGGGCGTTGTAGTACAGCCTGTTACCTTCGAAGAACTTCACTAACCGGTACAACATCCACTGTCTCTCCTTGTCAATCATTCTCGCCTTGTCAACGCGCCTGCAATGCGGCCCTGAAGTCGCTAGCGTGTGGCCAGCCGACGCGAAAACTCTGGAGGCAGGAAATCGCGATCGGGGTCGTAGTTCGGCTTGAGGAAATCACAAAGAGTCCGCAGGTCCTGCGGCGACAAGGTGCCCACCGACTGATAGAGGCGCAGGGTATCGAGAATGTAGTCGTAACGGCTGTTATTGTACTCGCGAACCGCGTTGTAGAGCTGTCGCTGCGCTTCGAGTACATCAACGATATTACGTGTACCGACCTGGAATCCCAGCTGCGACGCCAGCATCGCGCCCTGGTTGGAGATGATCGACTGGCGTCGAGCCTGGATCTTCTCGACGCTGCTGTTGAGACTTCGATACAGGTTGCGGGTGTTCTCCACCACTTGGCGACGCAGGTTGTCGTTGAGCGACTCGCGCTGACTCATGCGCTGATAGGCTTCGCGAACCTGCGAGCTGGTCTGCCCGCCGTTGAATAACGGAATGTCGAGTTGCAGACCAATCGAGCGCTGCTCAGCGTTGCCGCCATAGCCACCGCCCCGTACTCCGCTGTTGCTATAGCCAAGGTTGTCGTTATCGCCTATCTGGTAGCGCATTACTGCATCTACGGTCGGCGCATGCCCGGCCTTGCGTGCGTTCAGCGTTTGCTGCGCCACCTGCAAGGCCCGCTGGCTGACCCGTAGCGCTATGTTCTGCTGCATTGCGCTTTCGACCCAGCGCCGCGCATCGTTCGGTACGGGTAACAGGATTGGCATGTCATGTCGCACCCCCTGGACTGCGGTGTACTGCTGATGAGTCAAGGTATCGAGGGCTTCAAACGCATTGTCCACGTCTTGCTGCGCAACAATGCGATTGGCCCGGGCAGTGTCATGACTGGCCTGAGCCTGCAGCACATCGGTGCGGTCAGACAAACCCAGTTGCAGGCCCTTTTCTGCCAGGTCCAGTTGACGCTTGAAGGCGGCTTCCTCGGCCTTGCCTGCAGCGAGCCCGTCCTGGGCTTTAAGCAGGCCGAAATACACCTGGGCGCTGTCGAGTATCAGTTTCTGTTCGGCTATCTCCAATTCTAACAGCGCCTGCTGGTGTTGGGACTCGGCAGCCTTGAGGTTGAACCAGCGATCGATACGCAACACAGGCTGGTTAAGTACCACCTGGTAGCTGCTGCCACTGCGCCCGTTGTCTTGTTGCGGTTGTTGCAAGGTCGTCGTTCGCTCTTTGAGTTCGGCACTGGCCGACAGCGTGGGCAACAAGCCGGCACGGGCTTGAGGCACGGCCTCAGCCCGTGCCGCCTGGTCAGCGCGGGCCGCTGCCAGCTCGGAATTGTTCTGTCGAGCATCTTGGTACACACGCCAGAGATCGCTGGGAATGGCCACAGGTGGATAGTCCCGAGGAGCGCTCGCAGCCGGTTCAATCTGCAACAGGAGCGCGAGCAGCCAGACGATAGACGCCCGCTGTCGCGAAATAATTGGTTTGATCATGTACAGGGCAACTTTTACAAGAGGAATGATTCAAGCTGAAGGTGGGAGGCAGGAGGCGCGTTGCGCCCCTCCTGCTGTTTCTCGTACTACCTCAAGACATCGAAGGCACCAGTGCCCCATGCGCGGCCTGGCGGTTTTGCGGCAAATATTCCCGGGCACCGCCGGTGTCGGCGAACGCGGCCATCGCGCCGCTCAACTTTGTCAGGCTGGGGCTCGTTGCGCTCTCCACTGACTCCGGCGGCTGGTTGGCCCAAGCCAGCTCGAACAGGGCATTTTTATCGGCCCCTACCCGGGTAAAGCCCGCGACCAGATGATCGATACTAATCACCGCCCCGGAACCTTTCAGTTCGATTTGCAGGTGCCGGTACGTCGCCGCCTGGCTGCCAAATACCTTGCGTATGAGCAAGGTAGTGCCTCCCGCCCAGTCAGTCAGCATCAGATCGTCATCATGGCGGCTGACGAGGAGCTTTTCCCCATCGGCTGCCGGTATGATCAATCGGTCCAGGGCCTGGTCCGGGTCATCGTTATCAATGACAACTGTGCGGTAGTGCGACCACATTTCCTGACTGAGGCGGTAGGTATCGCCGTTGGCCCCCCCATGCAGCACGACACTGTCGACACCGTCAATCAGTGGCGGCTGCAGATCACCCTGGCTACCACGCAAGCCGTCGCCCCGCAGCAACAACGACGAACCAAAGCGCTCGACAGAGGTGTAATGGCCGAGCCTCTTCGGATTACCCGCCCAGACATGGTACAACCACTGGTCTGTCTGGCTGTATACATAGGCTGCTCTCTGCCCAACAGCGGTTCCCACGAAACGCAAATCTTCCGCAACCGGGAGGCCCTTGCCAGAGAACACTTGACCACTGCTGACGTCGAACCACCCTTGCGCGCCCTGCCCCAGCAAAGTCAGCACACCTGTAGCTCGCCACTGGCTGGCGAGCTCGCTTAGCGCTTGCGGCAAACGAGCAAGGTTATCTTGCTGCCAGCCTTTGTCGACCGCCACCAACTGCAATTTACCCTTGTTGTCCCGGAGCAAAATCTCGCCTTTGACGGTGGTCAGGCGTAACCCGGCGTCATTCATCTCTGCCGCCTTGAGGTGCAGATTCGGCACTAGCTCACTGGCAGCGGGCAGTTGCGCCGACACCTCAAGCACCTCGTCACTGCCAAACGCGGTGGCAAGCGCCGCCGGGGACAAAGAAGGCTGACGATAGAGCTTGCCACTTGCCGGATCGAAAATCCGCGCAGCGCTGCTGCCTTCGTCAAATCCCAGAAACTGCAATGGCTTGCCTTGCAGCGGGGCGGATGCCACCACCACCTGTCCGTTGTGGTACCACACGGGCAGCACGCTCTTGCCGTCACTGCCCTTGACGCCAAACACGGCCAGGGTTGCACTGCTGCCAGCGACACTGGATAGGTCTTGCCACCAGGCTTTACGCCCTTTGAGCCAATGCTTGTTGACGGCCTCGTAGCTGAGCTGTCCCTTGGCATCGACCCGGGCCAGGCGGCCATCCTCGGTCAGGAGGACGAGAACTCCGTTCAAGTCGATTACATTCGCCAACGCTGGGGTTGTCACCCGCAATGCTGTCGGTTGGGTGGAGTCGAGCACCGCCTGGCCCGGCCCCTCCTGGCGGAACAGGACCTTTTGCGCCTTGCTGTAGAAAAAGAACACCTCCTTGCCTTCGAGGCCAGGCATGCTGCCCGCCAACAGCAGATCAGCGGGAATAGGCCAGGCGCTACGATTTTTTTCGTGCGCTTCGAAACGCAGGGTTTTGTCCGCAGGTGGCGCCAGATTCGGTTTGATCACGGCGCCATCGCTGGTTCGTATCCAATAGCGGTGTGCCACGCCAGCAGCATCGGTGCCAAATACCGTCATCAACGCGGCAGGGGTTGGCTCGATCAATCGCGCGCCCAACCCATTCACTGGGGTGTCGCGCGGCGTGCCATTGCTCGCGTAGCCATTGAGCATGGTTTTTACCGCGTCGCCATATTGGCCAGTACACGCCGAGAGCTGTAACAGCGCCTCATCACCAAGCGCACTCACCAGCTCCATGCGATCGCCCTGGATCCGGTAGCTCAGCTCGGCCTCACTGCCATCTTTGAGCAAATGGCGGCGCGTCAGGTAGACCGCATCCCTCTCTTGCCATAACCGGCTGATGTTGCCCGCGCTCTGGTTGAACCATGGATCGAACTGCGCATCGATCTTGCCATTGGCGATGTCAACCCGCCACGCCGCGGCGTTCTCGGCGTCAAAAAAGTAAGCATGTTCGCCGATAACTGCCCCCAGCTGAGCGTGCCTGGCCTGCTCGATATCGGTGTTGGTGAACAGCATGCGATCCTTGGCGACGTCATAGAACGCCCGGCCGACATTTCGTCCCTCGTGGCTGTAATTCTCCACCACAACGTACTGACCTTGCATCTGATGAGCCTTGGCCAAGTCGCTCAAGTGCTGCTCGATACGATGACCAGGTACCTGCCATTTACTTGCGTCCTCCTCCAGCACCCGGGTAGTCATGCCGGCAAAATCGACTTCCCGCACCTCGCCTTTGGCATTGACCACCAGTATGCGGCCGTTCTGGGCCGGATCGAGTTCGACCACAACACCACCGACCACCAACTGTTTGTTCGACACGCTGATGCTATCGCTGGCAAGCTGGCTGCTATCGATGATCCAGCGCGAGGGCACACTGCCTGTTTCGCTGGTGAGCTTGACCCGGACGCCCTCGTTCAAACCGATCAGGTATTCGCCCCCTGCGCCCTTGATCTCGTAGCGCAGGTAGCCGAGCAGTTCATTGGGCAGCTCGGGTACTACCAGTTGCCGGTTACGCTGATCGAGCAGCACTTCGACCGGAGTATCGACGTACTCCTGATGAATCTTGCGGATCGTGTACTCGGCCGGAAAGAGGTAGAAGTCGTAGTCAAAGCGATTGTCTTGCTCAAGCCGACGAATCACATCAAAGCCGCCGTCATGGCGGTTGGTTGTGCCGGGAAGTGTCTCGTATTCGTAACTGATATAGGACTTGGGCGTACCAGGCAGGATAACCACCTTGGTATCGCTGTGAGCGAGCGGATGGTGGCTCCCATAGCCGATGCCACTGCGCACCTCGACCGCCTGACTGCGATCGCGGACCATCACCGGCATGTCGCCACTCCAAAAGAAGTAGTTGATTGCTCCAGAACCGGTAGCACCGTGATGCGTGCGGTAGATGTACTGACTGTCGAAGTCGATTTGCCCGTTGCGCAGGTCGACGGTCTTCACTACCGCCCCGGCAAGAGGGACCAGCACCTGTTTCTGCTCGTCATAACGATAACCGTGGCCTTTGTATGCGCTGTCGAGCGCATCAAAGTAGCGGCCCACCGCCTGGGCGTCCACAGTCACAGCACCATACGCCTGTGCCAGTGCGGTAAAGCCGACCGCAAGCCCACCCAGGACCACTGCACACCCACCGAGCATTGCTGCGGCGGTGGAGGCACCGATCAGGCCGACGCTCACCCCCGCAACACTGGTCACGAAGCTTGCCGAGTCGAAGGCGAGCTGAGTGCCGAACACAGCCTTTTGCATATCGTTTTCGGCGTGAGCCAGCTCAAACGAATCAAAGCCAACCATCGCTGCCCCCAACAGGACGCCAGCGCCTTCATTGGCGGTGCGTCCCAGAGTTGAGGCAAAGTCCTGGAGAGTGGTTTCAGCGGCTACCGCTTCGCCGCGCAGTGCCGTGCGGACCAGCTCGGTGATCTTGGCCACGTCCTGGATGGTGCCGTGCCCCATCTGGATAAAGTTGATGTAGCTGTGTACTTTGAGCGCAGTAGCAAGATCAGGCGCCGCCCCCCCGCTCGCAGCGTCTTTGCGGCTCCTATCGGCAAACCACTGGATCAGCGCGTGCACCGCAAAGCCTGCGTTCAAACCGTCCACCGGTGCGGCCTCACCGACCTCGCCCTTAGGCCGCATCTGGCCATGCTCGAGGGTAAAGTGCTGACTCAGCACATGCAGATTTTCGTCGACGAAACGCCGAAACTCGATAAAGGTGGTACTTTCGGTAGTCAGCCAGCGGGTTTGCTCGGGCTGATCACGGTTGATGAACTGAACCCGGTACCGGCCGTCGTCCTGCGCTTCGGTATTGGCAATCACCGGCATCCATCGATGGTCGAGACCCGCTTCCCGCGCAAGCAGGGTGCATGACTCTTCAAATCTGGCGCCCCACTGCTCGGCATCGAGCGTCACCAGCGCCGTGCGCAATCGGGTGTCCTCGATAGCCTGTGCTTGTGTACTCAGCGTACGTTCGACCTGTCGCCGTTGCTCAATGGAGCTCACCAGCTCATCAGGTCGTGACAGGTCAGCAACGTTCAGGCCGTTGCCCACGGGTACCTCGGCCATTTTGGCGACATCGATCTGCACCAAGTTAAAAACAGGAGCCGACTGGGTGCCAAACGAACCATAGAGAGTAGCCTGTTCGCGCCCGACCAGATATTGCTCCATCGCCACGGACAGGCTAGCCGTATTGTCGAAGGCAAAGATTCCGACATTTGGATCGTAGAAAAAGTAGCGACGTCCTTCGGCTCCAAAGGTGCTCCCCACCAGCATCGAGTGCCCCTGGGTGTTGAGCGCGAACATCGAGGTTCTGTTCGTATCGGCCAGTCGGGAAACCACCTCGGACAATGTGGATTTGCCCAGTTCGGTTGACGCCTCAACGGCATCGACATTGCTGTGAAGCCTGCTCAAGCTGTTTTTGAGTAACGTAGAGCTGCCTGCTTGCGGGTCGGCGGCGGCCACGAATATTTTTTCCACCAGGCTGTTTGCGCCATCCTCACCGCCACTGGCCAACGCAACCGCCATGGCCCTGACCAAGGGATAACAACGTCCGCCGGATTTGTCGCCAACCAGCGAAAGATAAAAATCCTGCGGTGCCAGCAGGTTGAAGGTGCTTCCAGCACGATGAAAGTCCTCGCTGAACAGCATCGTGCGGCTCAGCACTTTATCGATGTACTCGGCCTGGCTCGCTTTACTGATACGGCCACTCAAGGCACCCCGTTGCTCAGGGGTTAGTTGGCCGTCGAGAAACAGACGCTTCATCCCCAGGACTGACATCTTGTCGCCCAAACCGGGAATGGCGATATCACGGAAATTACGCAAGCCCTCGGAAAACCCAGGGACCTGCGCGCCATGCTGAAATGCCTCAGCGATCGCATAACGTTCGCCCACACTGCTGGTGTGCTCCGCTCCCCCATCCTGGATTGAGGTATCGTCAATCCTCACTACGGCATCAGTGCCTTGTTTAGCCTTGATCTGCTGCCAGAGCCAGGTTTTGTCAACGGAGGCCGCTTCACGCAATACCGAATCGTACTGTGCCCGGTAGAAGTCCTCAGTAAGGTCGAGTTGCTTGAGCTGCTGATCAATCAGAGCCTTGTTATCTGAGCTGCGTCTGGCGTTGTGAAGTTGGTTGCGCTTATCCGTCAACTGCTCAATGTCGGCGTTGACCTTGACTTGGACCGCTTCACGCAGCCGATTCCAAGCAGCAATTGCCGGATGCTTGGAGGAAAACTCGCCGTCGGTATAGACAGCATCTACCACCCCTTCGGCAGACACCCCGAACAGGCCTGCTACTTTCCTCAACTGTTGGTGAATCTTTTCGCGGTAAGCGTTGAATTCATTCTGGTTGCGTTTCCCCACCTGACTTTCGGCGACCTGGATCGAAAGCGCGGGCTCGCCATCACGTAGTTTCGGCCAGAGTCTTTTCCCGATTCGCTGGTACTCCTGACGCTGGCATGCCAACTGCCATTCGCCATCAACGTATTGCATATACGCCGTAGCCAATCCCTCAGCAGTACCGGGGTACTGATAATCCTTGAAGTCGATCGCCATCACCACGTTGTCGTAGAGTAGCGAGCTGTTGACCCGGCCGTCGTGATACACCCGATAGGTGTTTGCGTCCAGGCTGGTTACTATCAGCGAACACCCTAACAGCGTGGCGGTGAAGAGAAAGCTACCGGGTGCCGCGTGCTTGGGAATATCCACATAAGCGGGAGATGTATTGGCCTGATTCGGACCGTTGTAGCCGAGAAAGTACGCCGCCACACTGTCGGAATGGCTAGCCGATTTGCCTTCGGCAATAGGCTCGGCATATTCGATCTCATAAAGGTCCGGTGCAACCTTCACTAACTTGGCAAAGCCGTGTGCCGGAAGGCGCCCCGACTTGATCAGTGTCTCGCCACTGAGGAGGTGCATTTTAGCGAACCGTTCAGGATCGGCAGCGAACTGTTGGATGTCGGCGCTGCCTTGGCGGGGTACATATCCATCCCCCTCAAATGCCATCCCTGTCTTGAATTGCAAATCCCTCACTGCCTGTCCCACCAGCGCTGGCCTTGGACCAATATTGGTAAAGCGCGGTGGGTAGTACTGGTCAGCGACTGGTAAACCCTGATTAATGATCGGTAAAACACGCCCCATCACCCCTTCATACAGTTCACCCCGCAATGCCCTATGGCTACCTTTAGCGCGGTACTGGTCGAACATCTGCAGCAGGTCCTTGCCAATACTTCCCTCCTCCTGCGGTTCATAACGCGCAGCGACGTAGAGGGTTTCGAAGAAGGAGTGATAACCGTTGCGGATCATGAAGGCCGCATTGGCCATCTGGAACTGCCAGTATTGCTTGACGCTCAAGGCCCCTCCGAACAATTCCGGCAAGACATTGCTGACCGCCTGAGTGGTCCCAGAAATGCCGCCGACGAACGGGGTATCAAGGTCATTCATGTAACGCGTGGCCGGACTCTTGGGGTCTGGGCGAAACTGATTGTAGCTGCGGTACTTGTCGTCTTTGATCTGGTACGAACCGTCGTCGTTTGACGCACCTTCAGCGCGGGTATTGAGGATCAGATACGGGTCGGGCTGATCAAGTCGGTTGTTGATGATGACTTTGTCGGCACGGCCCTCTGGCGTCAGCGCAGCATGAGCGTTGACCGGGACCATCGCCTTGGAAAAACTATCGGCAACAGGTCGCAAGGCATGGAATAAGGTTTGCCTGCGCAGGCCCCTGCCCTCAGTGCTCGACAGCGCCGCCTCAACTTCCGGGCGCAGGTGTACATCGGCGCTCTCAAGACTTTGTGGACCGTTCAACAGCAGGGTGAGTAACTTGCTGTCTAGCGATTGCTCGACAGCACCCCGATCAAAGACTTCTCTTTTCAAATTGTTTGGATGCGGTGCAGCATTGGCAGTGGCGAATCGCTGGTTTTCTGCGTCGATTGCTCGAATTCGCCATTCTTCGTACAGCGGTGCCAGCAGCAACTTTGCCTGAGCAATATCACTCTGCAGGTAACCCCCTTTAAGGATTCTGGCCACGCTCTTCTTATCCTTGACCAGATTCGATGCCAACCTGAACAATAGCGGGTCATTGTCGGTGCTCTGCCACACCGACGCGGCGAACGCCTGCTCCCACAGCACCTTGTTCAGGTTATTGCCTTTGATGTCGCGCATGCTGCTACGCGTGTACTGCGGCGATAACACCCCCGCCGGTGTAATGTGGTTGCGTTCGAGTAACCGCATCAGTTGTTGCTCGAATGCCACACGCTCACTGCTGCCTTCAAACAAGCGACTGGCCGTGGTTCCGTCGTTACGCAGTTGTTCCAACTTCTCGAAAAAGTCGGCGTTGTACTTATAAAGTGCGTCAGTCTGTGCCTTGTTCAAGTGACTGCTAGTGACCTTGTCGCGATCAATGCTCATCACACCAAAGGGCGTCGCGGACAGGTACCGACCGTCTTGAGGCATTTCTAGCAAGTATTGCGTGTCGGCAAAACCAACCGAGCGTTCCAGTTCGTGAATGTTTATAAACTGACCGTCACGGTCCGGGTTGTAACTGCTACGGCGATAGTCCTCTAACCCTATTGTCTGAAAGCTGCTGATATCCGCGTACTGATTGATCAGATCGCTCAAGGCGCTCGGCAACGGCACTTCACGAGTGGCGATGGTGTTCAAGGCCTGGCCAGACACCTGGATACCAATCTGGTTTGGTACCCTGCGGTCAACGCTGATCAGCAGCAACTTGCGGCCATTACTCAGCAGCTGTGCTTTGAAGCCTTCACGCAAACAGGTCTCCGACACCAGGTGGTTGGAGAAGTATTTCTCAACAAACTCTGTTTTAACCAAGACCGAGCGTATCGGCGCATAGGTCGCCGAGCGAGCTGATGGAAACTCATTCTTGAGGCGGTATTGTTGCTGCCAAGCCAGGGAGCGGGCGGCGGTACCAAAAGAGAAGTTGAGAACGTTGTCGGAAGCTACTACCAACCTGCCGTCTTCCAGGAACATGTCCTTGAAACGGCCATCGGTACTGGTATTGACTAAGGCGACGTTCATACGGATATAGCCGGGACGTTCCTCCATCATCAGCAAAGAAATACTCACTGGCTGATCATCAGAGGCTCGGGGTGTGTTAGTCAGCGCACCGAGAGCTGCGGCTTCCTGTGTTGCGGGTGCGTTGAGCAAGGCGCTGTAGCGGGCACTGACGTCCTTGTAAGCCTGCAGCTCCGAGAACAGCGTTACATAGGTTTGGCTGAAGGTGGAATCGGCAATCTGTTTGCTCAGTTGCTGCTCCAGTCGCTTGATGCGGATATCCAGCTTGGCCAGCTTCATCTGCGCGCTCTTCCTCAAAGTCAGCGCACTCAGGGGCTCCGAGCTGCCAGGATTGAGAATCGCCTGGGCCTTGCCCCAGGTACTGTCATAATGCGTAATAGCTGTCTGCTGGCGGCTGTACAGCTGTAATTCGCGGTCCAGTTGCCGTGTGTAAGCGTTGGTCGCCGGTGTCTTGGGCAAGCCTTTCATCTGAAGCCGTCGTTGCTGCAGCACCTGCAGATGGTCGCCGACCGACACGGGGTTTTCCTGCATCTGAAAATGCTGTGCCGCCAGCACGCTCAGGGTGCTCTTTTGCATATCCAGCAACCGTTCGCCTACCTCTTGGATAAAGGCGGCACGCTCCTCGGCGCTCATGTTGAACCATTCGGTCTGACGACCCGAGGCCTTGATTTGACGATCGATAAGGGTGTTGAGGAGGCGTAAGAAGTCCTTGGACATAAAAGCCATTTGCGTAGTGATCCTTTGTCTGTTGTTAAGCGAAGCCCTTCAAGCTGCGAAGGGCTGTCTAGCGATACGGGTATCAGGGGTGGGGGGTTCGTGCGTCCTCCTGCTGCCAGTGGGTCGGAGACTCAACCCTTCATCTGCAAGGCCCATTGCCGGGCATACAATCCGTCCAGAGCGAGTAGCTGTTCGTGGCTACCTTGCTCAAGGACCTGGCCTTGATCGATGACTAGAATTCGGTCGGCATGACGCAGCGTGTTGAGGCGATGTGCGACACTGATGACCGTGCGGCCCTGGGCGATTCGCTTCAGGTTGGCCATCACCGCCGCCTCGGACTCGTAGTCCAGGGCACTGGTGGCCTCGTCCAGCAACAGGATCCCAGGGTTAGTCAGCAGCGCCCGCGCCAGGGCTATGCGCTGACGCTGGCCGCCTGAAAGCTGGCCGCCGCGCTCACCGACCTGGGTGTCGTAACCCTGGCTTAGCGCCTCTATAAAGGTCGCAGCACCGGCGAGGGTAGCCGCCTCGTGTACGTCGGCATCGCTGGCCTGGGGGCGGCACAGGCGAATGTTCTCGGCAATGCTGCCAGCGAACAGCACGCTTTCCTGCAGCACCACACTCATGTTGCGACGCAGTGCCACCGGGTCGGCAATGGCCAGGTCGATGCCGTCCACCAACACCCGGCCGTGCTGCGGCACATAAAGGCGTTGCAGCAATCGGGTCAGGGTCGACTTGCCTGAGCCGGAGGGCCCGGTAATACCGATGAACTCCCCTACTTGTACATCCAGGTTGAGGTTGCGCAGGATTTCCTGGCCATCTTCGTCATAGCGGAAACGCACGCCCTGGAAACTCACCGCGCCCTGCAGCGCCGGCACTGAGGCCAGACCGCCGCTACCGCTTTCACACTCGGTGTCGAGAATATCGCCCAACCGTCGCAACGAGATCAGGGTGTGCTGGAAATCCTGCCAAACCTGGGCCAGCCGCAGAATCGGCTCCACCACATGACCGGCCAGCATGTTGAAAGCCACCAGTTGGCCGGGCGTCAACTGCCCATCCATAACCAGCATCACGCCCCACCACAGCAGCAGCGCGGCGCTCAGCTTCTGAATCAGACCAATGCCCTGCCCGGCCCAGATACCGACGATGCGCGTGTGAAACGCAGCCCTCACATAAGCCGCCAGCTGACGTTGCCACTGGTGCTGGAAACCGCCTTCGGTGGCGCCGGTCTTGATGGTTTCGATGCCCGTCACAGTCTCTGTGAGAAAGGCGGTGTTTGCCGCACTCAGTTCGTACTCGCGCAGCGCCCGACTGCGCAACAAGGGGCCCACGCACAGCCAAAACAGGAAGTACAGGAGCAGGGAGCCGACCACCACCCATGTCAAGAGCGGTGCATAGTTGTACATCACCGCGATGAACAGGCTACAGAAGGCCAGATCCAGCACCAGGGTCAGCGCCGAACCGGTGAGAAACTGGCGGATCTGCTGCATCTCTCCGACCCGGGCGATGATCTCGCCGGTTTGACGACGCTGGAAGTAGCTCAGCGGTAGCTGCACCAGATGCTGGTACAAGCGCGCGGACAATTCAGCGTTGATCTTGCTGGCCAGGTTGGAAAACAGCCAGGAACGCAAAAGGCCAAACAGCGGTTCAAACAGCGCCAACGCCAGCAGGGCAATGCCCAATACTTGCAGGCTGGACATACCCCGACTGACCAGCACCCGGTCGATGATGTTCTCGAACAACAGGGGCGTGACCAGGGCTACCAACTGCAGCATCAGCGAAACCAGCAACACGCTACGAAACTGCCGCACATGTTTGAGGATCGATGGCCAAAACCAGGCCACGCCGAAACCCGGCGCTTTCAGCCCAGTGTGCTGTTCAGCCAGCAACAGCACCTCGCCCTGCCACAGTTCAGCCAGTTCTTCGCGGGGCAGAGTCTGGCAATGACCCTCCAGCGGCCAGAACAGGGTGACCTGGCCTGGTTCCACTACATTGAGCACCGCCCAACCGCGCGCGGTATCCAGCAAGGCGGGTAATGGCAAGTGTTCCAGGCGCTGTACGGTGCTACGCACGGCCCTCGCCCGCAGCCCGACCCAACCGGCACAACGGCGCAGGTCGAGTCTGTCGGCCATACCGTCGACGCGGCCCAAACGGTGACTCAGCTGTGCCGCCGTGAGGGTCAGGTCAAAATGCCGTGCCGCCCAAACCAAAGCCTCCAGGCCGGTATCCAGGGTGTTCGGTGTATCGTCGCCAGCGTGGCTAAATGCAGAGGTCATATCAACGCTCCCGCAAGGCTTCGGACTGGTACTGCTGGATCGGGCTCAACAGATAATCAATCACCCGTCGATCACCCGTGCGTATCTCGCCGGTCACGGTCATCCCTGCCTGCAAAGGTACCCAGCCCTGGTCCACGGCAATAGCGGCCTTTTCCAGGCGGATACGCGTTGGGAACACCAAGCCCTGCTGCTCATCCTTGATGGCATCACCAGACACATGCATAACGGTCCCGCGCAGGGTGCCGTAACGGGTATAGGGGAACGCATCAACCTTGATCTCCACTGGCTGACCCGCCCTGACGAAGCCCACATCCTTGTTCAACACCATGACTTCGGCGTCCAGCTCTGCGCCCTCTGGCACAATCACCAGCAGTTGTTGCGCTGGCTGTACCGCACCACCCAGGGTATGCACCGCCAGTTGCTGAACCACGCCATCCACCGGTGCCAACAACGTTTGCAGGCGCTGCTTGTCGCGCCCGCGGATCAGTTGCTGCTCGAGAATGGCAATGTCCTGCTGGGTACGATGGCGCACGTCGTGCTGCTCGCGCTGGGTCCTGGCCAGAAAACTGTCGCGCTGATTCTGCCGGTTGCGCGCCTCGGCCTTTAGCACCTGCAGATCGGCATGCTGTTGGGCCAGCGCGCGCTCGACCTCCAACTGCTCCTTTTCCTGCTCCAGTAGTTCAACCTGGGGCATCAGTTGCTGGGCCGCCATCGCCCGGCGTGCATCGAGGCGCCGCCGGACGTTGCTAGCCAGCTTGCCCAAGGCGGCAATCTCCAAACTGCGAGCCCGCTGGCCGGCCTGATTGATGGCCATCTCAGCATTCAGGCTGTCCAGGTTGGCGTTGATTTCTTTCCAGGTGCTTGCCAATTGCGCACGGGCTTCCATTGATTGCTCCGGGCTCAGATCGGGTGGTGGCAGATAGCTGCCAATCGGGTCATTGCTCAGCAGCGCCTGGGCCCTGGCCAGCTCCAGGCGTTTGAACGCCAGTTGAGCCCGCAGCTCGCTCAGCTCGGCATCGACACCAATCGGGTTCAATGCCACCAACACATCACCGGCCTTGACCCGTTGCCCGTCACGCACGTGGATTGCACCGACCTCACCCGCATCATGGGCCTGAATGATTTTGGTGTGGCTAGGCACTATCAACCGGCCGGAAGCACTGGCGTGAATGTCGAGAAAGCCGAGAATCGCCCAGGCCAGCGCCAGTACGATCGACAACATCAACAGCATCGCCGTGCCACGCGCCCAAGGCGCTGGTGGTCGCTCGACAATCTCCAGATAACCGGGCTGGAACTCGTACTCGTCGCGACTGCGTTTGAGTGCGGCAGGCGCCTGGCACAACGCGCGCCAAGCCTGCCGGGGAATGCTCAACAATGACCAACGCATCATGCCTGCTCCTTGCGTAACGCACGTTGCAACGCCCATAGGCGTGCATAACAACCACCGTTGGCGAGTAACTCAAGATGGGTGCCCGATTCACTGACCCGCCCCTGCTCAACGGCAACAATGCGTTGGCATTGGCGCACGGCCGACAATCGGTGAGCGATGATGATCACCGTGCGCCCCTCAGCGATCCGCGCCATGTTGCCCTGGATCAATGCTTGGGATTCGTCGTCCAGTGCACTGGTGGCCTCATCAAAAATCAGGATCCTTGGGTCGCCCATCAGTGCGCGGGCAATAGCCATGCGCTGACGTTGGCCACCAGACAGCGATCTGCCAGCTTCAGCCAGCACCGTGTCGTAGCCCAACGGCAGTTGCAGAATAAAGTCATGGGCGCCCGCCAGGCGGGCTGCGGCGATGACTGCTTCCAGGGAGGCAGTGGGATGACGCAGGGCAATGTTCTGTCGCACGCTGCGGTTGAACAAATAGTTTTCCTGCAGCACCACACCAATCTGGCTACGCAGCCAGGCCGGCTCCAGCTGCTGAAGAGGCAAGCCGTCAATCAGAATGCGTCCGGCATCAGGGGTATAGAGTTTTTGCAGCAAGCCGGTCAGCGTGCTTTTGCCAGAGCCAGACGGCCCGACGACTCCCAGGGTCTGGCCCGCGACGATGTGCAGGTCCAGCCCCTTGATCACAGGTTCCAGGTCGGGACGATAGCGGAACACCAACTGCTCGATGCGCACCTCGCCTCGCAACGGTTGTAGCGGACGCAGTTCGCCCTGCATCTGCTCGACCGGCAGGTTGAGCATATCGCCCAGCTTGTCCACCGAGACTCGCACCTGAACAAATTGCTGCCAGACTTCGATCAACTTGGCCAGCGGCTGACTGATGTGAGCCAGCATCATGTTGAAGGCGATCAATTGGCCGATGCTCATCTCCAGGCCAATCACTTTGCTTGCGCCCCAGCAAATCACTGCAACTGCGGTGCATTTCTGCAGCAGGGTAACTGCCTGGCTAATCGAGCAGCCCAAAGTCTGACTGGCGAAACCGGCCTCGACCATCTCGGCGGTCTGGGATTCCCAGCGCCGTTGCATCCGCGGCTCTACCGCCAGACTCTTGATGGTCTCGGCGCTGCTTACGGTTTCGTTGAGAAAGGCAGTATTGCGGGCAGAACTCTGAAACTGGCGCTCGATGCGCTTCTCCAGCGGTCCGGTGCTGATCCAGGCCAGCAGGACATACAGTGGAAGCGTGGCCATCACCAACAGAGTCAAGGGCCATGAAATCCAGGCCATGACCGCAAAAAACACCAGGGTGAAGACGACATCGATGCACAACGTCAGCAGTGAGCCCGTGAGGAACTCACGAATGCTATCCAGCTCCTGAACCCGGGTGATGATCGCGCCCACCTGGCGCTGCTTGAAATACAGCAGCGGCAACCCCAGCAGATGACGGAACAGTTTGATGCCAAGACCAATGTCAATGCGATTGGCGGTATGCGCCGAAAGGTATTCGCGCAAGCCTTTGAGCAAAACCTCGAAGATCCCCACCACGACCAGCGTCATTACCAGAACATCCAGGGTCGCCAGGGCCCGGTGCACCATAACCTTGTCCATCACCGCCTGGAAAAACAACGGTGTCGCCAGGGCCAGTACCTGCAATAGCAACGAACACAGCACCACCTCAGTCAACACCCGACGATGGCACAGCAGCTCTGGAGCGAACCAGGACAGATCGAAACGCAGGCCTCCCTGGCGAAGACGGATCACCTCCCCGCTCCACTGTTCGGTCAATTGCGCTCGCTCGATCACATCGGGCGTGCTGGCCGAAGGCGATTGAATCAATGCCTGGGCATCAGACAGGCGTGCGAGTAGCACGAAGTCGCCCGCCCGGGTGCGCCAGACCAAAGGCAACAACTTCGGCGTCAGCTTGCGCAACGACAAGCGCTCGAGCCGTAGATTGACTCCTGCGCACTGCCCGTATTGCTTGACCGCGCGGCGTACGTCCGGGCCGGTCACTTCCTGTTCGGGTTCCGGAACCCGCCCCTGGCACACTTGCAACAGCAGCCTGCAACTGACAAGCGCTGCATGGACTTCGGTCGCTGTAGCAGAAAGAGGAAGCGCTCGCGTCGTCATACCGGAGCTCGCGATAAAACCTGGGAGTAGCATGTTGCAGAATTCGCTGACATAAACCGCTCTTTACATGATCAAGGGAACATGGAGGCACGGTCGAATTCTGCGTCAATAACTGTGAGTTGATAATCGCAGACTGGATTGAAAGGTTTTAATTAAAATTTAATAGTTCACTTGAGATGTTGCGCAGGGCATCTAAGCGCATTCGAACGCGCTTGTGCAACTTAAGAAATTTCTTGCAGACACAAGCACTGCCCTGAGTGAAACTAAACGGGTTGCTCCGCATCGAGAACTTTGCCCCCGCTGCTGGCTGTAATACTGCGACTTGAGATTTCGTGACCGCACTGTAGCCCCAACAGGCGCCACGCTTAACTTAAGAAAACAGTAATACGCCACCGGGGGATTTTTTGCGTTCCCCCATCTTAATGCGTCATCAAGGCGGCAATCTGCCTACCACCAGGCACCATCTGCCGCACGCTTTAGTCCTTTGCACACCCTTGTGCCGCATTGATCAACCTGCCTTTGTCAACCCACGCATTCCTCTGGTAAACGGTGTAGGTGGTTTGGCCGCTGGCGCGTGACAGCTGAACAAGTCCTACTGCCGTAGTGCGGTCAATACTGCCAATCAATAGATTGATGCTACCGTTATCCTCCACGGTAAACGTTTTTGTGCCGCAGGTGAGTTCGTGCTTTATGCAGGCGATGTAAGCTTGAGTGCCTTTGGCCGTAAAACCATTAGTATGATTGCGATCAAGTCCTATATCCGAATGATGTGAGCAACCAACGACCAGCAATAGAGTGTAGACACATAAAGTTTTACCCAGCCTTCCAGCGATTACTACTTTCATATGGTAAATTCCTGGTTTTCGGGCACGGTGAATCCTGACGACGCTGCAAGATAAGCCCGTAGTTATTGATATGAAAACGTTATTGTCGAACGCGCGCGAACCGTTCCAGGTTGCACGGCTGCTGCTGTTTGCACATATCTCACTGTAAACGGAATAATATGGTTGGTCGGAGGCGAAGTGGCATTGCCACCGACAAACCATTGGTTATTGTTGCCTGCCACCCGCGAGTCCGCTCCATATGAGACCACGTGCGCCCTGTCTGTTGCGCTGATTTGAAGGCCAACCCCCGTAGCTGTTGAGCCTTGAGCAAGCGTCAAAATATTGCTCGTGTTAGCCGGGGAGTTGGCATCTGTCATGGTTGCATGCAGGGCAACGCCAGCAGGGCAGTTTACGCCAATCGTAAAACCTTGTGAGCCGGCGGTGGAACCTACGCCTTGCAAACTGCTCGCGGAAACAGTGGGCAGCACTACCTGCTGATTCTGATCGTTAGCAAGCACCGAGCAGGTTCCACCGGTGACGGTCACCCTGGTTGCGCTATAGGTTGAGGCGCGATTTATAAAGAATACTTCTGCACCATTGGAAATTACGCGCCATTGCACACTTACAACGTGCCGTCCGGGAAGCGTATAAACGCCAGGGTTTAACGGCCCCGTAGCAACATACTTGATCTGAACGCGGACAAAATTAGCATCATGCGCGTTCCGAAAAACATCCTGCTCAAAGGTAATGCCAATGTTGTTTGGACCTAATAAGCGCATGTAATATCCAATATTATTGATACCGGTTGGATACACATCGTAGTTTTCCCCCCCATCATTTATGATCAATCCCGATGGCACCCGAAATAGGCTCGCCCTTCTCAAAACTACAGTATTGGCGGGGCACGCCCTACCGCTATATCCCTGGTCGATCACGTTAGACCATTGACCTAATATTGATCCTCTATCTGTCACCCCAGACCTTACAGTCATCCACGGAACAAAAAGTGAATTCCCGCGTTCGAAAAATCCGCATGCTAACACCGAACTTTGAGCGCTAATTTCAATTGTCAGCTCTATCAAAAAAACAAGCACTATTGAATTGATCGATTTTATCTTTAATATTTTCATCACAACACACCTATTGATGCTTCTCTGATTGCAGGCTGGCATAATGGACCTACCTCTACGCATTCACTCATTAAGTTGTTTTTTGCCACCAATACAATCCGATCGCTCCGCTCTTCAGGAAAATCCCCCAAAACTAGGCCCTATGCACGACACGGCAAATCGATCCGCGCCAGTTCCGCATTCGCATGTTCCTTCTCCCTCGGCTTGAGGTGATAAGTCATACTGCACCGACTTGACTCCTTGCCATGGGTGCTGACCCATAACCTGCCCTGGTCGCTGCCGAGGCGGGCGAATATCTGCCCGCCCTGCCCGACCACACCCACTGTGCGACCGTCCGAATCGTAGACATTGGCCCCGAAAGGCAAAGGCTTGCCATCGGGCTGCCGGGCATTGATCAGTAACGCGCGACCCGTGACGGTCTTGAAGCGGGCCATGACCACTGAGCCACTGCGCGGTACCACTTCCTGACTGGTGCTTTGCAATTCAACGTCATCGGAAAGACCCTTGGGATCGATTCCCAGGCTGTTTACCCGGTAAGGCGTCAAATACGATACGATTGCCTGGCCATTGCGGTCGAGTTTCACGCCCGCAGCATTGCCCAACGTCGCACCAGCCGCATCAGGGGCATGAACGATGGCAATGGTGTCACCCAACGGTTGACCGAAGGTAATACCAGCCGGATGGACGACCACCGAGCCACTCCCCCCCAGTGAGACCTGCTGGAAGTCGCTACCCTTACTGAGCGAAGCACTCAGATCAGCCGCCGACGTTCGGAGCTGGACGTTAGCGCTGGTGCTACTTGAATTCTTACCGCTGCTTGGACGATTGTTGCTGGCCGAAATGCCATAGCTCAGGCTGTGGTCTTCGCCGCTGGTTCCACTCAAAGTACTTTGCACGTCGGCACTGCCGTCGCTGTTGGAGCTGGCACTGGCACTCAGATGGGCACGATTTGTGCTTCTGGCCGATCCCAGGGGCATGCTAAAACTGACCATGTATTGGGTGGAGTTCTCTCCATACATATCCTGAGTGCGCGAGGCGCTGACACCCGCAGTGCCCCAGCTGAAAGTCTGGTTGTAACCTGACTGAAACTGCTTGTCGCTTCCCGGACTGTTCCAATAATTCTGCACCGAGGCATTGAGATACAGGTGCGAGCTATTGTTGATGCGCTGGCTGACGTTCAGTTGCGCTCTGCTGCGAGCATGACGGAAGGTGTCCGGGTTGCTGTCGCCACTTTGTTGAAATTGGTCGCGGGCAACAAGTGCATCGCGCATACCGAAATAGCCTTCAGTGGAATACCGATACGCGGCCAAGGTGAAATTGGTGCCTGTGTTTTGCAGTATTTTATTGTAAGTGACACGCGCCGATTGACCGGTGAAGGCTTTGCCCGCCAAGTCGGTTTTCGAGGCGGTAATGTCTGCGCCTAGCGCACCGTATTCGCTGTTCAACACACCACCTAGCAGAGCAGCACCATAGCCCTCGGAGGCGGACATGCCGGCATAGCCGGTCACCAGATTGCTAAGGCCTCGCTGGTAGGTGGCCTGGGCGACGGTGGGCGAGCTACCGTACGACAGGTTGCGCGCCTGGCCAACAGTTGCCGTGTAGCGTGAAGTACCTTCGCGCAGGGAACGACTGACCGACGAGAACGGCACGATAAACTGCTTTTCCTGCCCATCGGCTTCAGTTACTGTGACTTCCAGATCACCGCTTTGGCTGGCAGGGTTCAAATCAGTGATTTCAAAGGCACCGGGGGCGACTGAGGTCTGCTGGATGATGAAACCATTATGACGCACTGTGACCCGCGCATTGGTGGCGGCCACGCCACGAACAACGGGGGCATAGCCACGTAGCGAGTCGGGCAGCATACGATCGTCAGTGGCCAGCTGCACTCCACGTGTCGCAACCGAATCGAACATCTCGCCATCGGTGAACACATCACCCACCGTCAATTCCGAGCTGAGGGAATCGATATCCCGCTGCGCGTAGCGGGTAACAACCTGGTAGGCCTTGCCAGTTTCGTTGTTCCAGTTCAGCGCCGAACGTTGGCGCAAACGCCAAATGCCCAGATTGATGCCGGCATTGAAATCGGCATATGCGGTATTGCTCTGACCGCCCTGACCACTGCTTTGGTAAGCGTTGACACTGTAGTTGACGAACGCGGCGTTAACCCCCCTTTCCCAGCGCTGTGGGCTGACATAGCCGCGTGGACGGATGAGCATTGCGACTTGCGGTACGCTTAACTCAAGCCGTTGATCGGCACTGTCGTAGCGATAGGTCGCATCGGCGATGAGGCCGAACAGATCCTTGGAGGTCGCTTCAGCACCTGCGCTCGCTTGTAATTTGTCGGTATCAACACCGAGTTGATCCAGCAGCTCCAATGGCAGTTCAGGCTTAGCCTGGTGCGGTGTCACACCAGGAATAAACACAACATCGAAGCGTCCTGCTGATACACCATTGATACTGAGGTCAACACTGTAGGTACCTGTTTCGACAGGGTTTCCTCGACTGTAGCGCTCGACATCAAGCGAACCGGCGCTCGCGCCCATCAACATGCCGCTATCAAAGTTGGCGAATTCGCTTGAGGGGCCGTCGAACTCTTTCGCCCGGACAGTGGAGGTCAGGCCAAAGCTGTCAATCAGGGTCGCAACTGCAAGTGACTTTAAACAAAAAAGATTAAAGCAGCGAGTAACACTGAAATTGTTTCCACGCCTATTGAGGTGACACCCTTCCCAGTTTTTGACTTGCAACGTCATTCAAACCACCACAGCCCCAAGGCTCTTTCTTGCACCAACGAGGAAACGTCACGAAGACAAAAGCCTCAATGATTACTTGAATACACAAGAGAGTTCTTCAGGCTTGGACAGCCTTACACACAACAAACAGCTAACGACAAGAGCATGTCGCTCGACTACCGCACGCAACTATTGAGAAATCTCTCTATAATGAAATAGGGAGCTCAAATTTACTGGTACCACCAAAATCATTTATCACGCCCCCTTCAATCCGGCTGCTGCCCGATGGGGAATAGCTGCCCTTGAGTGGCAAGGTCTTGCGCTCGCCCGGCGCGAACATACTGTTTGCCAAGTTCAATTCAGCACTGGCATCGCCCACTTTGAGCGAGTTCAATGTTAGAAAATAGGGTGTTGTATTAACCCCTTCAAGGGCCCAACCGCCAGCGCTACTCTTCAGCCGCCATTGGATTTTATGGGCAGCCTGCGCCACATCTTCTTTCAAGCCAGCCGGACGATAGAAGAGCTTGATCCGGCTGCGAAAAGCAATGCTGAGCTTGTTTTGCCCATCCTCGGCAGACGGTGGAACTTCCAGTACATTCAGCCAGAATAATGATTCCTTATCCTGTGGCAGCATTTGCTGACCAGTCAGGCGTACCCGCAGGGTCTGCCCCTGGCCGGCATTGACCCGGGCAATGGGAGGGGTCAGGACAAACGGCGCCGTGGAAGTATCCGGTCCGCTGTGCTTATCACTGCCATCAATCCAGGACTGCACCAGAAGAGGAACCTTCCCGGTATTATCGAGCTTGACGCTGACTTCCTTCTGGTCGGAGGGATAGATCACCCGGGTACCGTTGATCACGATGGCCGCATGGGCTTGAGCAATAAAAAGGCTGCTTAGAAGGATCAATCCAGACAGCAACAACCGAGGAAACTTAAAGGGTCGCATCGCTTATCTCCTAGCGCTTATAAATGGTTGCTGGCAGCTGGGGGGCCATAGCGACCCACCGGCAAATGGCTTAAAAATAGACGATGGAGTAGGCTACGCTGGAACTCACAGTACCCGCGACAGGTTGGGCGATTCGGCGGTATTTGACGGTGTAAGGCAGCGTAAGGCCGCCGCCAGCTATGCTTGCGATAGCGAGGGCGGGAGCTTGACCAATCACAAGCGGGGTGGTGCTGGTCCCTTGGTGGATCAGTAGCTCTACACCAGATCCACTGCCAGTGGTGCTCAAGGCCCCCTGAGTAGTGACGAGAGCGCCCGATTCGAAATGTACCGCCGCACCATTGGTAGCGCCTCCGCAGCCGCTCAGCACGACGTTAAAACTGGTGTCGCCAGTTGTATTGCCGTTAGCGGTCAGCTGATCCAATCGGGCGGCTGGCAAGATCACAGTAGGATTAAGACCGCCACCGTTGATATTGATGGTACAGGTAGTAGCAGTAATTGAGCCGTTGAAGGTGATGTTGCCATCAGCAGCTTGGGCCGGCAAAATAATTACAGCACCCAAAACAGTAGTAACAGCAGTAGCTAGCCGCGCTTTTAATTTCATGGATATACCATATATAAGTTGAATTGACAGACTTGTTTTTACACAATCTGAACATCCCCCCAAAAACAAAGAACCTGAACATACTTTAAACGCGCACCTGAGCACTCATCAGTGAATCACCGAACAACTCACCGCAACGTTACGGCGAGTTGAAGCATCGGAATTTCCACCCCTCAGAGGCGGTGCATAGTGGTTTCTGCTTGGAAGCGACAGATTCAGTTTCTAGGAGAGCAGTGCTGGCGTCTGCAAGAAAAGTCTTAAGCTGCACGGTAGAGCGCGCGCCACCTGAAGGGCAGCGCTTAGACCTGATCGAATGGCCAAAGCACGAACGGCCTGCCACCCGTGAAGATTGGCGCCCGATTCAGATCAACTTGTTGCGCCGGGCGAAGTCGGCAAGATCGACCACAGACTTGACACCCAGCTTGTCAATCAAGCGGGCTTTATAGCAGCTGACCGTCTTGCTGCTGAGCATGAGGTTTTCAGCAATCGCCTTGTTACTCATGCCTCTTGAAAGCTGCTGCAACACCGAAAGCTCGCGATCAGAGAGAGAGCTGATCATTTCCATTTCACCCATCAGCATGTCGCCTTTACGGGTAGAAACGTTGACTTCGTCGGGGTAATAAATTTCCCCTTTCATGACCGACTTGATGGCGTCGGAAACAGCGCCCAAGTCATCCGTCTTGGTTATAAATCCTGACGCCCCCGCCTTGATACAGCGCTGCGCGTAGTATTCCGACGCCAACGAGGTAAGGATAATAATTCTCGCTGGCAACTCGAGCCTTTTGATCCGGTCGATGACCGCAATTCCATCGAGCTTGGGCATCGTCACATCAAGGACGACAATATGTGGATTGTGCTGGCGAACAAGACTGATGGCCTCTACACCGTTTTCCGCCTCGGCCACCACGTCATGCCCCGCCTGAATCAGCACTGCACGCAACGCCAACCTAATGAGCGGATGGTCATCTACCACAAGAATTTTGTACGCCACGCCGCTAACCCTTGCTTTCTATAAGGTGATAGCGAGTGTACCATGGAGGCATTGAGATATCAGCCGCTTTAACCCGGGTTCTTATCAGTGTCTATAAATGCAAGAGTCTGGCAGCGGGCAGCGGGCAGCGGGCAGCGGCAAGGAAAAAGCATGAAGTATGTTTGGATATTAGTTCTTTCCTGCGTTGTATTTAATTATGCCTCAGCCAACAATAACCCGGTGGTACTGAACGTTGTTGGTCGCTCGATTATTGAATCTGATCAGTTCTCTCTCAACCAAAGCGATACCCAGTGGCTGGCAAAGAAAGCCACCTTACGCATTGGCATATCCGACCCTGACTACCCTCCTCTCGATATCACGACCCATACAAAAGAATTCGAGGGCATTACCGCCGACTATTCCGCACTACTTGGGCAGCTTCTCAAAGTCCGGGTCGAGATAGTCAGCTTTCCAGACCGCACCACGCTGATTGAGGCGCTCAAGCGCCGCGACATTGACATGATCGGATCGGCCAACGCCTATGAAGCAGTGGATCCGCAGCTTATGCTCTCGGCGCCTTACATGCTCGACCAACCCACTATTATCACGCGTATTGAAGATGATGTCGCAACTGACGAGAGCCTGGCCGGCAAAAAAATTGCGATGCTTTACCATTACCTGCCTTTAGCGACCGTGCAGGGTTTTTATCCCCAAGCGCAGATCGTGCTCTACCCCTCCATACTCAATGCCATCGGTGCGGTCGCGTTCGGCGATGCTGACGTATATTTGGGCGATACGGTTACTGCCAATTACCTGATCAATAAAAGTTACCTGAGCACTGTTCAGATGACTGACTTCTCAAGGCTGGAAGCCAACAACTTCTCTTTTGCGCTGCTGCGCTCAAACGCGCAACTTAAACGCGTGGTCGACCAGGCGCTTGAAGCCATTCCCTCCAGCGAACGCATCGCCATTGTCCAGCGCTGGCAAGCAGGCGGTGTCAGTATTTCGGGGCGCAACACGATCAAGTTCAGTGTTGAAGAACAAGAATGGCTGACCCAGCATGGCCAGTTGAAAGTCTTGTTCAACGAAGACTACTTGCCCTTCTCCTTCGTCGATGAAAATGGTCAGTCCAGGGGATTGACGGTTGATGTACTGAAGAAGATCAGCCAGAGAACCGGCCTGCGCTTTGAAACTGGCCGCGGATCCTCGGTCAACCAAATGATTGCCGAGCTCAACGCCGGCAGGTTCGATATTGTCGCTTCGCTGACACGAAGCCCAGACCGGGAAAAGCTGGTCAACTTCAGTCGCCCGTATCTGGCAACACCGCTGGTGCTCGTGACACGCACCAGATCCGACGCGCCTCATAACCTTGAAGACCTGGCAGGCAAGAAACTGGCCGTGGTCTATGGCAACGTCAACTTGTCGCTGCTTGCACGTAAATATCCGCACGTACAGCTTGTGCCGGCCAACAATCTAAATGAAGCATTCGCCATGGTCGTTCAAGGAAAAGCGGATGCAACCCTCAGTTCGTTGATCAGTGCGCGTTACATCATCGCCAGGACCTACCCGGACGCACTCAAGATAGCCTCGACCACCGGTACCAAAGCAGGCCAGGTCGCCTTCGCGGTCAGCAAAGAAGCCCCCGAGCTGTTGTCGATACTCAATAAATCATTGCTGAGTATCTCACCCGAGGAAATGGATGAGATCACCAATCGGTGGCGCCGTGCGGTTGTCGTCGAAGACAGCTATTGGACCAGACACCGTGAAACCATCATTCAGGGCCTGGTTGCAGCCGCACTGCTACTGCTTGGCATCTTCGTGTGGATCACTTCGTTGAAACGCGAAGTGTCCAAGCGCAAACTCGCCGAGCGCGCACTCAACGACAAACTGGAGTTCGAGCGCGTGTTACTCAACGGCACCCCGCACCCTATCTATGCCAGGGACCGCGATGCGCGTTTGTTACTGTGCAATAAAGCCTACCTCGATACCTTCGGCGTCAGCGACGGTGCTCCCCTGGAGGGCACGACCGTCGAACAAAGCCAGCTACTCGATTCAGCCCAAGCAGCGCAATACCATCAAAGTTTGTTTGAGGTGATGGCCTCTGGCGAGCCCAAATTCGAAGATCGCCTGCTCAGTCTTCCCTCTGGTGAAACACTCACTATCTATCACTGGATGCTGCCCTATCGGGCAAGCGACGGCACCGTCAAAGGACTGATTGGTGGGTGGCTCGATGTGAGTGAACGTCAGGACCTTATCCAACAACTGCACGCCGCCAAGAATGACGCCGATAACGCCAGCCGGGCGAAAACGACCTTCCTTGCCACCATGAGCCATGAAATCCGCACACCTCTGAATGCGGTGATTGGGATGCTGGAAATGGCGTCAAAAACCGCCGAGCAAGGCGTTTTTGACCGGGCAGCCATCGATATCGCCTCGGAAGCCGCACAAGGACTGCTCGATCTGATCGGCGACATACTTGATATCGCGCGCATTGAGGCGGGACAACTCAGCCTGACCCCCCAGCAGGCAAACCTGCGCGACCTGTTGATGTCGATCGTGCGTATTTTCGATGGCCCGGCAACACAGAAATCACTACAGCTGGTCACTCATATCGACCCTTCGGTCGACCAGCTTGTACTCATCGACCCCGCGAGCTTCAAGCAAGTGTTGGCCAACCTGCTAAGCAACGCAATCAAGTTCACCCCCCAAGGCTCGGTCAACCTTTCGGCAAGCGCGACCCTTCATCCCACAGAACGAACCTTGAGCCTGGAAGTCAAGGTCGAGGACAGCGGCATTGGTATTTCTGTCGCCGACCAACAACGCCTGTTCAGGCCTTTCTCCCAGGTTAAGAACGCTCAACAGCTGTCTGACAGCGGTTCGGGTCTTGGCCTGGTCATCAGCCGGGCATTAGTAGAAATGATGGGGGGAGCACTCGAGCTGATCAGCCAGGAAGGTGTGGGCACCCTGATCACAGTCAGGATCGATCTGCCGCTTCAGAACGCTCTCCATATCGAAGCTTTGGCCTCGCAACAGCAGACGCCAGAAGCACTGGCTGCCGATTGCCCGCTGAACATCCTGATTGTCGATGACTACATGGCCAATCGTATCCTGCTTATCCGCCAACTGAGTTACCTGGGCCATCATGTCAGCGAAGCCAGCGATGGTGTCGAAGCACTGAAGCTATGGCACGAAGCTCCCTTCGATGTGATCATCACCGACTGCAATATGCCCAACATGGACGGGTATGAACTGGCACGAAACATACGTCAGCAGGAACAGCAAAGAAACGAACCTGGCTGCCTGCTGCTGGGCTTCACTGCCAACGCAGTGCCTGAGGAACGGCAAAATTGCCTGGATGCCGGGATGGATGACTGCCTGTTCAAACCCATCAGCCTGAGCACCCTGAGCAACAGATTGCTGGCGCTCTGCAACGAGTATAACGATGGGTTCAATGATGGCGAATTGTCAGGTGATCAACTTCACGCCCACCTGATGCGCTTGGCTGTTGCAGACGAGACGGCGATGCAAGCCCTCTGGTCAGAGCTGGAGCGCAGTACCGCGAACAACCTGCTTGAACTGCAAAAGTTACTCGATCAGCGTGACACCAAAGGAATGGCCAGCCTCGCCCATCAGATCAAGGGCAGTGCACTGATACTGAAATATGAAGCGCTCAATATCAGTTGCACCAGTATGGAAATAGCCTGCCGAGACAACGTGGATACCGAGACGCTGACGGTCACGGCAGGCGTAGTCTCCAGCTGCATGCAAAGCCTGTTGGTTTGGTTGCAAGAGGGGAAGGTGTCAACCAAAGATCAGTAGAAGTGGGCATGCCCCGCGAGAAGACCCTGAGTGCCTGCATATCGCACGACTATGCAAAAAGCCCCTGCGCTATTTCCCACGGAGTATCATGCACCAGGGCATAGGCCTTGCGGTCTCCAATAAGCTGTGCAGCGCATTGATGTGCTTGAGCGAGAACTGCAGGACGGTGCCGCACGTTGTGACCATCACTTGCCAGTACGTGCACGACTCCTTGCTCCAGCAAGTCACGGGCAACTGACTGAACCTGCTGACCAAAATACCCTGTCAGGGAGGCTCCGGTCACCTGCAACAAACACCCTCGTGCAACAAACGGCCTGAGCTTCGCCGGATTTCGCATCACAGCCTTGTTGCGCTCAGGGTGCGCGATCATCGCAACGATGCCATGAGCCAACAGCCAATCGATCAGATGCTCTGCGGCATACGGGATTTGTCCATGGGGAAACTCAAGCAGGACCACCCTCCTACCTTCCCACTCTCCCATAAAGGACAATGATTGCGACTCAATTGCTGCCGGCAGGTGGTCGCCGAATCGTACTTCTGCGGCAGCGGCAATGCGCAAGGCAATGTCGGCTTCAAACAGTGCAACTTTCATTCGAGCACACGCGACTTGAATTCCTGAGACGCTGTTGTCGTGGCGCCCGGGGTGCATATGAGGTGTGCATACGATTGTTTTTATACCGTCTGCCACCGCCATGCGCGCCAGATCCAGCGCGGCTTCAAGGTCAATCGAGCCATCATCCAGACCCGGGAGCATGTGATTATGTAGGTCGATCATCAGGTGGGGCTGTCGCTATAGCTGTAGTAGTCGTAGTAACCGTCGTAACGGCCACCCCTGGAACCCGCTGCCGTAACATCGACCTGGTTGAGCACAATGCCTTTGACCGGTGCACTGCCTTGTAACAACTGGCCAATTCCTTTGTGGACGAGAGGTACCGCGGTCGCATAGGACTTGACGACATAAAGTACAAAGTCCGCCAGTGTGGACATCAACAGCGCATCGCTGACGGCGAGGCATGGCGGAGTATCAATAACAATGCGTTGATAGCGTTCACTCAGTTGTTCCAGTAGCTGGGAAAACAAGGGAGACGCCAGCAGCTCCTGCGGGTTAGGTGGTACGGTGCCCGCTGCCAATACATCCACCCCGTCAGCCTGCTGAATGCAATCGTCCAGAGAAGCAGTGCCGGCGAGCAAGTTAGCCAGCCCCGGCGAACCAATGGGCAACTGAAAATGCTTCGCTAGCATGGGACGGCGCAAGTCTGCATCAATCAGCAATACTTTCTCCATCTGCCCCAGGGCGCATGCAAGGTTAGTAGACACAGTGCTCTTGCCTTCGCCAGGTATGGATGACGTGACCAGTAGAACCTTGTGTGGTTGCTTGAGATCGCCAAGCACGATGCCGGTACGCATTGTCCGAATAGACTCGCTGAAGCGCCGATCCAGCTCTCGACTGTAAAGTTGCCACAACTCGCAGCCAAGCTTTGTGGACACCCGCGGAGCAACGCCGAGTACCGGAATGTTCAACTGCTCTTCGACCTGATCCGCACTTTTGAAGGTGTTGTTCAATGCCTCGAACAATAGTGTCAATGCGGCCGCCAGGATGAGGCACAACATTGCGGTGAGGGTCACGACCAGGACTTTACGTTGCCCCACTGGCATCGTCGGTACGATCGCTGGGTCCACGATACGCACGCTGACGATATCCAGGTCGGAAGTGGCCGCAGTTTCTTTCAAACGATTGGCGAAGGCGTTATACAGCGAGAGATTGGCGTCCACCTCACTCTTTAGCTCACGCAATTTGAATTCCTTGCGAGAGACGCTCTGTTGCTGTGACTGAACGCGGTTGAATGACGCTTGCAGGGTCTTTTGATTGGCAACCGCAAGCTGGTAGTTACGCTCGATACCTGCTACCACTTGCACGATCTGCCCGTGCAGGCTGGCGGAGGCCGCATTCAATTCGGCGCGCACAGCTTCCATCTGCGGATGTTGCGCTCCGTAGCGCTTGGAACGCTCCTCAACCTTGGCCCGCGCCTTGGTCTCATCTGCCTTTAGTTGCTGAATCAGTGGATGACCGAGCACTGCCGGAACAGCTGCCAGCTTTTCCCAGTTGCCACGATTGGCCTGAACCTGGCGATATTGGCTTTCGGCTTCCGCATACTTGAGCCGGGCATCGATCAACCGGTCACCGGTGCGCGCCAGTTCCGTCGCGCTGATCGTCGACACACCACCTACATCGACCAAATTCTCCGCCTCCCGATAACGCTGCAGACGTTCTTCCGAGACTTTAAGTTGCTCGCGTAGGCTCACCAACCGGCCATTCATCCAGGCGCTGGCCCCGGCAGAGACTTCCACAGCCGCCTCCATTTGGCTCTCGATCAATTCCTTGGCCAAGGCGTTGGCAGCTTTTGCCGCCATTTGCGGGTCGCTCATTTCGACCTGCACCTTCACCAGCGTGCTGTTGCCTTGGCGTATAACCTTGATGCGAGTCATGAATGCCCGCGTCACTTCATCAAACCGAAGTACCTCAAGCTCTTCAGGTGTAGGTGGCTCAAGCGCTGCTCCGCTCGGAACAAGTTTGCGAATGTCGAGCGCACTGAGCAGTTTCTTCAGCAAGGCAAATGTCCCCTCCTGTTCCTTCGCGAAAAACTCGGGATGGGCGACCAGGTTCAGCTGACGAACCACGCGTTCGGCCAAAGCCCGGGACTTGAAGAGTTCAAGCTGGGTGGGCAGGTATTCGCTACTTACGGTATCCCTGCCGTAAACATGTTCGATCGAGCCAACCGATGAAGGCTTACCCTCGATCAGAACGGTTGTCTCAGCCCTATAGGTCGGTGTAACCGTCAATAGGGAAAGTCCGACCAAAAGGCTGGGCAGCATCGAAAAACCAATAATGGCCCACTTACGCCGCCAGAGAGCTTTCCAGAGCTTGAGTAGATCAATCTCATCAGACATTTCAAGACCCGGGGGATTCGGCTTGCGTGAAAGAAGGTTACTTTGCATATAAATCTCACCTTGAAACTTGCTTAATACTGAAGACGAAAACACGCGCTGTTACCGTGATTACTAAAAGACCCCCCAAGCAATGGTGACGGCGTCTCCCGGCAAAAGTGGTGAGTCGAACGAGCCTTTATGCGTTTGCGTGACCGAGCCCTGATCTCGACCGATGGTCATTCGGCTTTCAGAGCCACGCTTGGTCAGGCCGCCCGCGAGGGCGACAGCACGCCTCAGTGTCAGCCCAGCCTGATAGGGGTAAACGCCCGGGCTGCGCACTTCGCCGCTGATAAAAAACTGCTGGTAGCGCGGCACACTAACCGACACCCTTGGGTCGACCAGGTAGTCACCACGCAATTTGTCGGCAATCAGCTGCTCGATCTGCGCTGCAGTCTTGCCCTGCGCATTGAGATCCCCAATAAAGGGATAAGTAAAACTGCCCGCGTCAGTTAATCGAAGATCATTAAAGCTCAGGTCCTGCTCACCCACTACATCGATACGTATAACATCACCTGAAGACAACCTGTATTGGGAGCTCCCTTGAGCCAATATCAAAGGGCTCTTGAAAAATAGCAGCCCGATCAGGACATAAAAAACATCGACAGCTTCATAAACTTAAACACTCTTGAAAGACTAACCGCTGATGAGTAGTAACATCGCGCACTCATCTTGAAAGGCCTCAGATGATGGGGGCTAAATTGCTCTCAGCGACCAGAAGCATTCAATTACCCCATGGCCAATTGCGCAAAAGCAATGCCATTACTTTGTTTCTCATAATGAAAGTTGAACCGCTGAATACTTGAGAATATGGTTAACCCCAAGAGAGGAAAATTACATACTCAGTTTCCACGCACGCGGTGTTTGTGTCTGCAAGAAAAATCCTAACCTGCACGGACGAGCGTTTGGACTAGTGTTTGATGCCCTACGCATGCTTACACTGCCTTAACTAGGCCACCGAGATTGGTGCGCTCTTCAATCCAACACAACAGGTCGACCTCACTCATGGGGCGCGCAATGAAATACCCCTGTACGGTTAGCCCCCCCAATTCCTGCAAGGCTCGATATTCACACGCTGTTTCCACACCTTCGACCACCACGCTCAAGGCCATTTTTTGCGCCATAAACAGAGCCCCGGCGACCACTGAGGCCTTGCGTCCATCGTCGCCAATGCCACGCACGAACTCTGCGGGAATTTTCAACTCGGAAAATGGTAGTTGCAGTAAACGCTGAATGTTCGACGCGCCGGTGCCAAAGTCATCAATCGACAGATGGCAGCCCTGCATGCGTAAGCGCAATAGACCTTCCAGGTGTGCAGCCGTAGTCTGCAACGACGGGTTTTCGACAATCTCCAGCGTGAGCACGTTGGCAGGTAGCCCGAAGCGCCCCAACAACGCCAATACTTGCCGAGCAAAATCATCCCGCTCGATCATCGACGGTGGGATATTGACCGATACTGGCAGGCGTTCACCGCGCTCGCGCAGCACTCGCGAGGACAACGTCAATGCCAGTTCCAGCATCCGCCAGGTTAACGGTTCAATCAGTCCGGCACTCTCCACTGCGCCCATGAATTGACCGGGTGACATCAACCCATGGCTAGGATGTTGCCAACGGACCAACGCTTCCACACCTGCCAGCTGCCCCTCAAGACTGACTTTGGGCTGGTAATAGGCAACCCATTGCTCAAACATACCCGAGCGACTGATGCGCTGACCGGGAGCAAGCTGATGTAACTCTTCCAATGAAAACCGCTGTGATATCTGCTTCAGTGGCAGTGATTGAGCGTCTTGAGCAACAAGATTCTGATAAGTCTCCAGCAACTGGCACAACGTTTCAAGCGACATGGGTTTGCACAAACTACCAAGCACAAAAATCCCCTGTGATCGGGCGCAATGGGCCGCACCATCAAGTATGCTTTGGTCATTGCAACTCAGGATGATTAGCGCACGAGCTAAGCGGTATTTGGCCAAAAACCGTATCATGTCGAGGCCATCCTGGCCGTCCATCTGCAAATCGCAAATGGCAATATCGACCCCTCCTCGATTGGCTAGTGCTTGCTGGGCGACCTCCACACTGTCCGCCGTCAGCACATTGAAGACCTGAATGGCATTTAGCATCTTGTGCAAGGCCATCAACTGGAAAGCGTTATCTTCAAGAACCAGCACATTAAGTGAGCGCAACGCAACACCTCTATAATTTAAGTGGTTTTATTCAAGGCCAACTTATTCGCTCAGCGAAAGTTACCCGCGCCGGGGGAATACGCCACGGCTTATACTTAGCACTAAATATAGCTAGGTTCGGGCCGCTGTTATCTCCAAGAGTGCGATTATCACCTACTCGAACCGCCTTGAAATGCAAGAATTTTCTTAATCTCCAGCAATCTAATTTTTTCTGCTCAGCTTGCCCCGTGAGACATTTTAAGAAATTTCTTGCAGACAAAAAAAACACCGTGATTAAAACTGGCCAGGTTGCACCACGTTAAGCACCTTTATGCCCCCGGCCCTGGGGGCATTTTTTATCTTTTACTGAAAACATTCGTCGATGTCGTACCGCGACACCCGTATTAGTTATCTGTTCGATCTACCGTGCGCGCTTGCCGTGCCGAGCATATCGAGTTTAGGTGCTCTCAATGTCAATTCGTCCCAATATTCATCATTAAGACAACTAAATTGAAAAGCCTCCTCGCACTCTTGATATCCCTACTATCAATTTCCTACGAAACAGCCGAAGCATCGCTAACATGCAAATCTTTCTTTCATGTATCTGGACGGCCTCATCAATACGCTTACGCGGAGCGAGCAGAATATATTGGCGAAAAAAAAACCAGAGCCGACATCCCGTCATGTGATTTATTAAGGAGGGGCAGTGTTACAGCCAATATGGAGAAAGATGAAATCTTTTCCCTTCTGGCAATGACCATGGTCGAAAGAGACTGGCAAACAGGCGTTAACGGACGGGGCCACAATATAGGTTCGATTCTCGTTGACAACTCAAACAAGCCAGTATTTTGGGCAAGAAACACCATAAGAAAGGACGACGACGCCACGCAGCATGGAGAGGTTCGTCTGATGCAGGGCTTCTTAAAATGCCCGGGTGTGGGAAAGCACGTCAAAGGATATAGCGTCTATACAACACTAGAACCATGTGCCATGTGTGCGGGGATGCTCGCAATGACTCAAGTTGATCGTGTCATCTACCTACAACGAGATCCGGCCTATGGAGGTATTGGTGAGAGACTGAAGAGTAGCAAATACCCTAGAACTTATGAGGAAGATACGCCTAACCAGCTAACTCAAAAAAATAAACTTGATCATGCATTTGAGGTATTTCAAAAGGAAAACGACAGCATTACAGATTTTCTGCTTACGGATGAAGCTCATTGGATCTTCGTGTCGGCTGGACGTGCATTAGCAAAATATCAGATCTCACACCCTGAAAATGAGAAAATACTAAATTCAGCACGAGCCTATCTAGCAAAAATTACGAAAAAAGAACATGATGAGCAAGCTATGGAAGTCTGCCAGACTTTTAACGATTCACGGGCAAATTAGTGCTAACTTACTTTCACCATAGCTCAGGCTCTCAAGCTCCCGCCTGGAGACGTTGAGGGTTTGCTGAATACGCTCGTCTAACACGCCTTCGAATTGGCTTTTAATCTGCCCCATCGCTGTCAGCTTGCCAGGTGCTGGCCAAGGCTTTGCTGGATCCATCCCGAATGCTGGCATGGCATATGGAATTGGAAGAAGACTTCAAGGATGCACCTGCCACTTAGAACAGCCGGCCTAAGGAGTGGCAACAACTTATTTTCTGTTTGCTGTCGAGACCTTCCTGTTGTATTTAGGCGGTCCGCGCGCAGGCCTCGATGTCCAGACGAAGATGCAACGCAGATGCTCATGAACTGTTTTAAGTGAACATTGATTAATCTTGATGATAAAAAAACGCTCGTCTGTCGCAGGGTTAAACGTCCATGAACATATGACATCGCCCACTTGTTAAATTCAGTGTCAGGATGGAACTAGGGGTTTGATAAATAGTTCCACTCACTCAGTCCTTGATCGATTTGGGTATCGCAATACGGCTACTGGTCTTGACCTCGCGCAAAGCCAGACTGGACTGAATGGAGGCAATACCCACCTGACGCCTGAGCACCTGCTCTATAAAGTCACTGTAGCTATCAAGGTCCTCTGCCAACACTTGCAGTACGTAATCGGCATCCCCGGTGATCTTGTGGCAGGATAACACTTCAGGTAATTGAGCAATCACGGCCTCGAAGGCGTCCGGAGCGTGATCGGCATGGGTGGAAAAACGGATGTGCACGAACGCCATGATGTCCAGCCCCAGCATTCGTCGATCCAGGTTTGCCTGATAGCCCTTGATCACGCCCGCCTCCTCCATCCTCTTACGCCGTCGCCAGCAAGGCGTCAGGCTTAACGACAGGCGTTCACTGAGCTCGGCATTCGAAATGCTCGCGTCCTCCTGCAGCAACGCGAGAATCGCCAGGTCGGTGTCGTCGAGACTGATGCGCTTGGATGATTTTTTCTGCATTACGCCATTCCTGAGTAGAAATTCCCGATAAATCTACTAAACAACGAATAAAAAGCAAAGAAAGCGCACCGCAGCCGGAAGAGAATATTTGTACTGGCTCACATCAACGGATGCGCACAATGTTTACAGTTTTCAGTGATTCCCACCGTTTTCACCACGGCACCGAATTGAAAGATGGCGTGCTCAAGCCGTCGTTCGAACAACCCAGCCGGGCCGATACCGTCCATCATCGGGTCAAACAGGTAGGGCTAGGCCAGGTCATCGAACCGCGAGTATTTGACAGGGCGTGCTATGTCAACGCACACAGCGAGCGCTATGTAGCCTTTCTGGAAAACGCCTGGTCTGAATGGTGCGCAACCGGACGCACCCACGATGCCTTGCCGCTGGTATGGCCGGTGCGTGATCTGGCCAACGAGCAAGTACCGACTTTCATTGATGGCAAGCTCGGTTTCTTCGCCATGGACGCCGGCTCCCCGATTACCGCGACCACATGGCAAGCCGTAAAAACCAGCGCCGATATTGCCCTCACCGGCCTGGCGCTGATCGATGAAGGCCACGACAGTGCCTTTGCCTTGTGCCGACCACCCGGCCATCACGCAGCTCGCGAATACATGGGCGGCTATTGCTATCTCAATAACGCCGCCATTGCCGCTCAACAGGCTATTACCCGAGGCGCCAAACGGGTCGCGGTACTGGACGTCGACTTCCATCATGGCAATGGCACCCAAAACATATTCTACGAGCGCAGTGACGTCATGTTTGTTTCGCTGCACGGCGAACCGGCAGTGTCCTATCCGTACTACTCAGGCTTCAGCCACGAAGTCGGCGCCGGCTACGGCGAAGGGTACAACCTCAACTACCCGCTGCCGAAAAACACGACATGGGAAAGTTACCGCAACGCCCTGCTCCACGCCTGCCGGAAACTCCAGCAATTCGCCCCTGAAGTGCTGGTTATTTCACTCGGCGTCGACACGTTCAAGGACGACCCCATCAGCCACTTCCTGCTGGAAAGCGACGATTTCATCGGCATCGGCGAGCTGATCGCGGGTGTGGCCTGCCCCACCCTGTTCGTGATGGAAGGCGGCTACATGGTCGATGAAATCGGAATCAATGCGGTCAACGTGCTGCATGGATTCGAGAGCAAACGCGCCTGAGCCCCCCGTGAATCGCAGTGCTTGAACTATTGAATCGGAGAATAAAATCATGACTCTTTTTATAGACGTCGATCATGCCGCACGCCTGTTCGCCAAGGTGGGAATCCGCCGGGCCATCCGCCAAATGGCGGCTTACATCGAAACTGACTATTCACGCTGGGCGCAGTTTGATAAGTCGCCGCGCACCGCCAATCATTCCGCCGACGGTGTGATCGAGTTGATGCCCACCGACGATGGCCAACAGTATTCCTTCAAATACGTGAATGGCCATCCGGACAATGGTCAAAGGGACTTGCTCACCGTCATGGCTTTCGGTGTTCTGGCCGATGTCCACAGCGGCTATCCAACGCTGCTCAGTGAACTGACGCTGACCACCGCCGTGCGCACCGCCGCGACCTCTGCCTTGGTCGCGAAATCCCTGGCGCGCCCGGATGCAAGCATCATGGCAATCATCGGCAATGGCGCGCAGAGCGAATTTCAGGCCCTTGCCTTCCATGAAATGCTTTCCATAAAGAAACTGCGCATTTTTGATATCGATCGCGATGCCTCGCTCAAGTTAAAGCACAACCTGTCCGCATTCCCGGATATTGAAGTGATCCTGGCCAGTTCGGTACACGAAGCGGTGAAGGGCGCGCACATCATCACCACTGTCACCGCAGACAAAGCCTATGCAACGATTCTGACGCCCGAAATGATCGAGCCCGGCATGCATATCAATGCCGTCGGCGGTGACTGCCCGGGGAAAACCGAACTGCACGCGCAGATCCTGCGCAATGCCCGGGTCATTGTTGAGTTTGAACCTCAGACCCGGATTGAAGGCGATATCCAGCAACTGGAGGCCGACTTCCCCGTCGTAGAGTTCTTCCGGATTGTTCAAGGTGAGGTGGCGGGCCGTGAGAACGACGCACAGGTCACTGTTTTCGACTCGGTGGGTTTTGCTCTCGAAGACTTTTCTTCATTGCGCTACGTGCACGACTTGGCACGCGAGCATGCCATCGGTGAGCGCATCCACCTGGTGCCGACGCCGGCCAACATAAAAAACCTCTATCAACTGCTCGAACAGCCTTGGGCCGTCGCTCCCTCGCGCCTGCGCACAGTCAGCTGATAGTCCACAGGTGATGCCCCGGAGCAAGGATTCAAGGGGCCCCGCCCCTTGATCGCAGGCGAGAACCCTGCCACCCGCAAACCCGTACCGTCATTAACCGTGACGTCTCTAACAAGAAACTACACACCCACTTTCTGCCAAAACTCAAAAACATAAAATTAAGAGGTTTTGTAATGAAAACGACTCCGTCCGGGCTGCCTGAACAGCCTGCGCTGCAGCGCACCCTCAGCAATCGTCACATTCAGTTAATGGCCATGGGAGGAGCCATCGGAACGGGTCTGTTCATGGGCTCTGGGAAGATCATCGCCCTCTCCGGCACATCGATCATTCTCATCTATATGATCATCGGCCTGTTCGTCTACTTCGTCATGCGCGCCATGGGCGAACTGTTGCTCTCCAACCTGAACTTCAAAAGCTTCGCGGATTTTGCCGGTGCCTACCTTGGCCCGCGTGCAGCTTTTTTTCTCGGCTGGTCGTACTGGCTGAGCTGGAGTGTCGCAGTGGTAGGCGATGCAGTCGTGGTCGGCGGATTTTTTCAGTACTGGTTCCCCCATGTACCTGCCTGGATTCCGGCCATCGGCATGCTACTGACGCTATTCGCCTTAAACGTGCTGACCGTCAGGCTTTTCGGTGAGGTGGAATTCTGGTTCGCGATCATCAAGATCATTGCGGTCGTCACTTTGATTGGCGTCAGCATGATGCTGATTGCCAGCTCATTTGTATCGCCCAATGGCGTCACCGCCTCCCTCAGCCACGTGCTGGATAAACAGGCAGCCTTCCCTAATGGCCTATTCGGCTTCTTCGCCGGGTTTCAGATGGCCATTTTCTCGTTTGCCGGCACCGAGCTGATCGGCACCGCAGCCGCCGAAACTCGATCCCCCGAAAAGACCCTGCCTAAAGCCATCAACTCGATTCCGCTGAGAATCATCCTGTTTTACGTACTGGCATTGATTTGCATTATTGCCGTGACGTCCTGGCAACAGGTTTCGCCCGTCAAAAGCCCTTTTGTCGAACTTTTTCTGGTGGCAGGTTTTCCCGCAGCCGCCGGCATCGTCAATTTTGTAGTACTGACATCCGCCGCTTCTTCGGCCAACAGTGGCGTATTTTCATCCAGTCGCATGCTGTTTGGACTGGCCAGTCAGGACAACGCGCCGGGGATTTTTCGACGACTGTCGAGTAATAGCGTGCCGCTGTTGAGCCTGGCATTCACCACGCTGTTGATGTTGGTGGGAGTACTGGTACTGTTTATCGTTCCGGAAGTCATGACAGCGTTCACCATCGTCTCTACCGTGTCGGCGATTCTGGTGATTTTCACTTGGTCGACCATCCTGGCGTCCTATATCGCCTATCGCAAAAAGCGCCCTGAACTGCATGCGAAATCTGCTTACAAGATGCCGGGAGGCCTACCGATGGCTTGGATTTCCTTGGCCTTCCTTGCCTTTGTGCTGTCGTTGCTTGCCCTTCGGCCCGATACCCGGCTTGCGCTTTGCGTAATGCCTGCATGGTTTATCTGGCTGGCCATCGCATACCAACTCTCTCATCACGGGAAGAGAAATTTGGTTAACCTTACGGCCAGACCAAATAACTGAAGTGCGAGCCATACATCTTCAGGATGTGGTCAACTTAACGCTGTAAAAGAGCAACGTTCGAACACCAAGGTTAAACGGGCTTGTTCAAGCCACCGTTGCAACCTTACAGTTACTAATCGTTGTGAGTAAGGGCTAATGACGAAGCATCTAATGATGCTTCGTCTTGAAGCTTAGGCTGGCTTGAAACAGTACGCAGCCAGCTTGTTCCCATCGAGATCCCGCGCGTAAGCCGCATAGGCGTCAGGTGCCCAGCCTCGCGGACCCGGTGCACCTTCGTCGGTGCCGCCACTGGCCAGCGCCGCGGCGTGGAAAGCGTCAATGGCGGCACGATTCGGCGCTTCGAAGCTGATGGTGACACCGTTACCCACGCTGGCCGGGGCGCCGTTCGCCGGTTTCAGCACGAAGAAGGATGGAGCGCTCTCACCCCAGATCGAACCATTCTCGTCCAGATCAGCGATGCGTTTTTGGCCCAGGGTACCCAGGACATTGTCATAGAAGCTGCGCGCTTTTTGCAGGTCGTTGGTACCAACAGTCACATGAGTGAAAATGGTCATCTTTGTGCTCTCTTTGGTGTAGAAGCGGTGGGTTGATGTTGCAGGTTTTCGCGCCTTTGACTGGCCCTGACGGGTTTCGCCAAACCTGTTGAGTCAGCGATCGAAATGGATAACGGTGCGGATGCTTTCGCCTTTGTGCATCAGGTCGAAGGCTCTGTTGATCTCCTCCAACCCCATGGTGTGGGTAATGAAACTGTCCAGCGGAATGTCGCCCTTTTGCGCGTTCTCGACATAGTTGGGTAGCTCGCTACGTCCTTTCACACCGCCAAATGCCGAGCCGCGCCAGATGCGCCCGGTCACCAGTTGGAAAGGACGGGTACTGATTTCCTGTCCTGCTGCGGCGACGCCAATGATCACCGACTCACCCCAGCCCTTGTGGCAGCACTCCAGGGCGGCGCGCATCAGATGGACGTTGCCAATGCATTCGAAGGAATAATCCACACCGCCCTCGGTCATCTCGATGATTACGTCCTGGATCGGCCTGTCGTAATCCTTGGGGTTGATGAAATCGGTGGCCCCCAGTTGCCTGGCTATCTCGAACTTGGCCGGGTTGATATCGATCGCGATGATTCGACCGGCCTTGGCCATGGTCGCACCGATAATAGCTGCCAGGCCGATGCCGCCAAGACCGAAGATCGCCACACTGGCTCCCTCCTCCACTTTCGCGGTGTTGAGCACCGCGCCAATGCCGGTGGTCACACCGCAACCGAGCAGGCAGACCTTCTCCAGTGGCGCATCCTCGGGGATTTTGGCCAGGGAAATTTCGGGAAGCACGGTGTATTCGGAGAACGTCGAGGTGCCCATGTAGTGAAAGACAGGCTGCCCTTCGTAAGAGAATCGGCTGGTGCCATCGGGCATCAAACCCTTGCCTTGAGTGGCACGGATCTTCTGACAAAGATTGGTCTTGCCGGAGGTGCAGAATTTGCACTCGCCACATTCCGGGGTGTAGAGCGGTATCACATGGTCGCCCACCGCCAGTGAAGTTACCCCCTCGCCAACCGCTTCGACGATACCGCCACCTTCGTGGCCAAGAATAACGGGGAAGATCCCTTCGGGATCGGCGCCGGATAACGTAAACGCATCGGTATGGCAGACACCTGTCGCAACAATGCGTACCAGCACCTCACCGGCTTGCGGCGGCGCGACATCGACTTCGACAATTTGCAGAGGCTGGTTCGCCGCGAAGGCGACGGCCGCTCGTGATTTGATCATGTTCGTGATTTCCCGGACGCAAAGAGGCGCCGTTCCTTTGTAGAAACAGTCAAGAGATTGTGTTCAGAGGGGCGTTACAGAGGGCGGGCGTCCTTACCCTTGAGGCCGATTAGAGCGATGCCTCGATCTTTTTTGCTGCGCCTTCATCGACCCAGGCGTGCCAGATTTCCGGGTGTTCCTTGAGGAACATTCTGGCCAGCTTCGGTGATTCGATGCGCTCCCGGGTCATTCTCGCCAGGTTCTGATTCAACAGATCGATGGGGATGTTGACCTTTTCAAGTACTGCGACCAGTTCGGGAGCCTGTTCATGAAATGCCTTGGAGAGTCCCACCATGGTGATGACGTCTTTGTTGACGCCGGTCTTTTCCTCCAGCCTTATCGCATCGATCTGCCCCATCAGCGGCGTCGGTGACCAGTAGTAGAACAGTACCGGTTCACCGCGCTTATAGCTGGACAAGACAGCCGCATCCAATGCGGCGCCAGTGCCTGGACGGAAATTCGTGAAGGTGTTTTCAAGACCATACTCTTTCAACATCTCGGTATTGTCCTGCTCACAGATCCAACCCGCAGGACAGTTGTAGAAACGGCCTTTGGACGGTTCTTCCGCATCGTGAAAAACACTCGCGTACCTGCTCAGGTCAGCGACTGTCCTGAGGTCGGGCGCCTGCGCTGGCCGGTTACGTTTAGCGTCCCCTTCAACGACGTAACGCGGCACATACCAGCCCTGAGTCGCACCAATAATCGGAGCGCCAACCCCGACAACTTTTCCAGCCGCCGCCGCCTTTTTCCAGACTTCGCTGCGCTCCATCCACTCTTCGCCAAACACCTGAATGTCGTTGCTGGCCAGTGCGGTCTCGAGAATGATGGTGTTACCCACCAATTGATCCGTTGCACAGCCATAACCATCCTTGAGCACGATCATCATGATGTCGGTGAGGAGCATCCCGCTCTCCCAGTTCAACCCGGCAAATTTCACCGACTTGCCCGATTCACACCACCCTGAGGCCTGGCTTGAAGCACTACCGACAAGCAAGCCAAGGGTGAGCAAAGAGGCCAACAAACTCTTCCTGTTTTTCATGATCAGACGCTCCGAATCATTATTATTGGGGGCAGCGAACTGTTGTGTGCGACACAGGAGCAAACGAGTCCATAAGATTTAGCATGGACAAGTGCGTGCGCAAACACGTGAAACAAAGGCGTGAATCAATTGCATTTATTGTTATTGGCGAAGCTCAAGCTAATGGATCAACAGAAGTACGCCCGTAGAACAACTGACGCGCATAGGCACTGAACTCGACATCGGGCTGGTCCACGTACGCAAACACCGCGTTGAGCCTCAACCTGTCCCCTTCCACCGGCGTGACCCGGTGCAATGAATAGCGGCCGCGGAACAATGTCAGGGTGCCTGGCACTTGAGGCAGAACCTCTACCTGCTGTGTTTGCGAGTCATCGAGGAATTGCCTGACCGCGTCATAGCAATCGTCGCTTTCATTGCGCAGCATCCGCACATACTCGAAATCCCCACCGGCGCTTGCAGCCTGAAGGGACAGCGTGACGCTGAAGTCTGAACGATCAAAGTGCCACCCCAACTCCTGCCCTGCCGTGAAGCCCTGCAAGTTAAGGGCGGCTAATGGATCGGCATGACGATAGAGCGTGTCCAGAGCCAAAACATCTTTGATGAAAGCAAGGACTTCGTCCGATCCATAGATCTGCCGGATCAAATGGTCGGCAGGAATATCGGCATAGGCAACAGTGTCTTTTGCCGTGTTCATCAAGCGTCGTAGCGGGTGTTCCGGATCAACGCTTTCGTCCTGAGGTTTGAAATAAACCGTGTGGCTTTCCCGAAAATGAAACATGCGCGAGTGCAGTGCAAGTGTCTGCTGCGCCATCGCGACAACCGATGGATTGCGAACAAAACCCGGAAAGATCGCAACGCCCTCTTGTGCCAGCAACGACTGACTGTGAGTGACCAGTGCGAGATAAGCGGGGCTGGTGCGATCGGTGATTGGGTAACGCTCGAGATCGACGAGATCGCCCAGGGTTAGCGCAGGTGTGAAAGGCAGGGTAGTCATTGTTGTTGGTCTCCGTTGGCTCTGCTGGATTCAGATTGCATCGGCACCAAAAACAAGTCACGCTCATAATTTTACGCAATTTTGTGAATTATTTTCAGGTCGTATACCCATGAGACTGACGCTGGATCACTTGGTGATGTTGCAAACCTTGTCGGAAGTCGATTCGATCACCGCGGTGGCCGAACGTTTATGGCTGACACCTTCGGCAGTCAGTCACCGCATACGCGAAGCGGAGCGGCGGCTAGGTGTGAGCCTGACAGAAAGATCAGGAGGAAAGCTCAGACTCAGCCCTGCCGGCGTGCGCCTGGAGCGGGCCGCCAAAGACATCATCGCCATACTCAATGAAGCTGAGTCCGAGGCCCGGTCCATGGCCGGTGGCGTCACAGCGTTTGTCCGTATGGGTGTCACCTCCTACGGTCCATTTCGCTGGATTCCAAAATTCATCAAGCACTACTCAAGTCTTCGGCCGGACATCGAAATCACACTGGTGACCGTGCCCCGTAACGACGTTTACGCGAGTCTGATGCAAGGCAGACTGGATGTGTCCATTATCGATGACGGCATGGTGCCTAGCGGTGTCGCCAGGTTGCCGCTTTTTCGGGACGACTTGATTGCAATCATGGCAACCGATCATCCCCTTGCGGGAAGGAAAAATATCTATGCGCAAGACTTCAAGACTTACAACCTGGTGACGTATTCGACCGATCGCGCCAGTGGCTGGGAGTATGACCGTTTCTTCGCCCCCGCCAGCATCTTGCCGCGCCGCATGATCACGGTGGAGTTGATTGAAGCCATCGTTGAACTGGTCCGCTCAGGATACGGAATCAGCATATTGCAACGGGATTTGGTAACCCCGAGTCTTGAGCGCGGGGAGCTTGCATGGGCGGCCCTGAATGACGGCTTGGATATCGCCTGGAACGCAATCGTTCGTCCCTCGGAACGGGAAGATAGCGAGGTCAGTAAAATGGTTACGGAGCTTGATACCTGGATTAAAAATGCAGGAAAACCTGAGCGCAGCTAATCGCTGGTTAGCGTGCAAAACTGGTTTTGGTCGATGGCAGCCCTTTGCGACGGGCAGCAATCGGCTGTGGGTTCAGGTCCGCAGCGCAGAGTGGGAATCCGCGAGCAATAAGAAACCGCTTGCTACCCGGTTTTCAGGGTGTCTTTGAACTATGATTTTCTCTGGGATACCGGAGGCGACAGCCACTCTTTCTCCCCGTGGTCGCTTGGCCCAGGCGATCTTCGGGTCGATACATCCAAAGGCGTCGAGGGTCGCACCCAGTTGCCGAAGATGGTTCAGGATGCGATGAGGTGCACGGCCCAAGGCACTTTCGTCTGACACCCTGAAACGGAGAAGCCAACGTGAACACCTTGAAACTTCACCCTGCACTGGACAATGGTATCCAGCCTGCCGCTGCGAATTTCACAGGAGGCACCCTGCAATGCCTGTGTGCGACCGACAAGGTCGAGGTCAAGATCGACGCGCAAACCCTGCATAACCACGCATGCGGCTGCAGCAAATGCTGGAAACCGCAAAACGCGATATTCGCTGTCATTGCCGTAGTACCTCGGGATAAGGTCAGCATCACTGCCCACGGTGAAAAACTGGCAATTGTCGACGAAACCGCCACCATTCAGCGGCACGCCTGCAAGCAGTGCCACGCCCATCTCTTCGGGCGCATCGAGAACAAAGACCATGCGTTTTATGGTCTGGATTTTGTCCACACCGAGCTCTCTCCCCAAAGTGGATGGGCTGCGCCGAGCTTTGCAGCGTTCGTGTCTTCCATCATCGAAACTGGCACACCGCCAGCACAAATGAAGGCCATCCGTGAGCGCCTGCGCTCGATCGGCCTGGAGCCCTATGACTGCCTGTCCCCGGACTTGATGGATGCACTGGCGACTCATGTCGCCAAACAGAAAGGCCTGCTCCCCGCAGCCTGATTGATCGGCCGCCGCGGTTTCTTCGTCGGACCGCGGCCCCGACATCCCCGAAAAACCACTTCCCGCACACTGGGCGCGACAGGTTACTTCAGACTACCCGACAAAAACTGTTTCAACCGCTCGCTACGGGGCTGTTCCAGCACAGTGCTCGGCGCCCCCTGCTCCTCCATCCGGCCCTGATGCAGGAACATCACGTGGTTCGATACCTGCCTGGCAAACGCCATTTCATGGGTGACCACCACCATTGTCCGGCCCTCTTCGGCAAGCTGCTGCATGACTTTGAGCACCTCCCCCACCAGTTCGGGATCCAGCGCGGAAGTCGGCTCATCGAACAGCATCACCTGGGGTTCCATGGCCAGCGCGCGGGCGATAGCAACGCGCTGCTGCTGGCCGCCGGAAAGATGGACCGGATACTGGCTTTCAACCTTGGCTGGCAGACCTACCTTGGCGAGGTAATGGCGCGCACGCTCCAGGGCTTCCCGTCGACTGATGCCCAGCACACTCATCGGGCACTCAATGAGGTTTTCCAACACCGTCATGTGGCTCCACAGATTGAAGTGCTGAAACACCATCGATAACTGGCTGCGCACAACCTGCAACTGCCGGGGATCGACCGCACACAAGTCGCCACTTTTGTTCTTGCGGGTCAGTAGCTCCTGCGAATTGATGATGATCCGCCCCGCCGACGGTTGTTCCAGATGGTTGATACAGCGCAGAAAGGTACTTTTCCCGGACCCGGAAGAGCCGATGATGCTGATCACATCACCCGCTCTGGCCTTGAGCGAAACACCCTTGAGCACTTCGTGGCTGCCGTAGTTTTTATGGACATCTTCAACGATCAATTTATACATGCGTGCAAGTCCGATGATTCAGGGTGTGGTTCAGTGCGTGCGAGGATTAAGGTAGGCCAGCCAACGCAGTTCACCGCGCCGAAACAGCCAGATCAGGAAAAATGCGCTGACGGCATACAGCACCCCGGCAATGCCGAATGCGCTGAACGAGGCGTAGGTCGCCGAGTTCACGTCGCGGGCAATTTTCAATAAATCGGGCACCGTGGCGGTAAACGCCACCGAGGTTGAGTGCAACATCAGAATCACTTCATTGCTGAAAAACGGCAGTGCCCGGCGCAACGCCGACGGTAAGACAATTCGGCGATAGAGCGTAAACCGACTCATCCCATAGGCGCGGGCAGCCTCGATTTCGCCGTAGGGTGTCGCCCTGATCGAGCCGGCAAAAATCTCGGTCATGTAGGCACAGGTATTGAGACCGAACGCAAGCACCGTGCAGTTGAAGCCGTCGCGGAAAAATGCATTGAGAAAGTCCTGGGACCGAACCACGTGCAGGCTGTACACCCCGGTGTAGAAGAACAGCAGCTGGATGTACAACGGGGTTCCGCGAAACACATAGGTGTAACACCAGACCGGTAAACGGAGCAGCGGATTGCGGCTGACGCGGGCAATCGACAACGGCACCGCGAGCAGGAAGCCGATCACCACCGACAGAATCAACAGCCACAAGGTCACTGCCAACCCGGAAAAATGCGGTCCATCACTCCACAGGTAGGCCTGCCAGTAGTCTTCGAAAATGCTGGTCATGGCGCAACCTTCCTGACACCCACCGAATAACGGTGTTCAAGCCACAGCAACACCCCGTTGGACACCGTGGTGATAGCCAAGTAGATCAGGCCGCCCACCAGCGTGAAATAAAAGAACTGCATCGAACCCTTGCCCGCATCCTGGGTGGCCTTGACCACGTCGGTCAGGCCGATAATCGAGACCAGCGCCGTGGACTTGATCAACACCTGCCAGTTATTGCCTATACCCGGCAAGGCATGTCGCAGCATTTGCGGGAACAACACCTTGCGAAAGGTTTTCCCCCGGCTCATGCCGTAGGCCCGTGCCGCTTCCAGCTGGCCAGCCGGAACGGCCTGGAAGGCACCGCGAAACGTCTCGGTAAAGTACGCCCCGTAAATGAAGGACAAGGTCACGACACCGGCCAGAAACGGGTCGATGTCGATCTGACTGAACCCCAGCCAATCGGTCATTCGGTTGAGCAGCATCTGCAGACTGAAGAACAGCAGCAACATGATCACAAGGTCCGGCATGCTGCGGATCACCGTGGTGTAACCCGTGGCCAGAGCCCGCAGTAAACGGTTGGAGGACAATTTGGAACTGGCGCCAACCAGGCCCGCCAGGACCGCGATCAACAATGACCACAGCGCCAGTTTGATTGTGGCCAGAGTGCCCAGCAGGATTTGCGGGCCAAAGCCTTCCAGAAGCATTTCACTCTCCTTGTTCTTATTAGGTTGAGGTGAAGGGGTGGCTCAAACAGAGCGGTCTGGTCGACCACCCTGCCCAACGTTGTGAGGGGGCGTTATTTCGCGCCGTAGACGTCGAAATCGAAGTACTTTTTGTTGATTCGCGCGTAAGTGCCGTTGGCCAGAATGGTCGCCAGTGCCTTGTTCAAGTCGTCGCGCAACTCGACATCGCTCTTGCGCAAGCCGATGCCATCACCGACGCCGAAAAAGCGCGGGTCATCCAGGGTCGCGCCGGCAAACTCAAAATCCTTGCCCGGCACTGTGCCCAGGAAGCCGTAACTGGCTTGAATAGCACCCTGCAACGAGGCATCAAGTCGGCCCACCACCAGGTCGGCGTACACCTGGTCCTGATTCTGATAGGACAACACCTCCACTCCTTTCTTCCCCCAGACGGCTTTGGCATACGCTTCCTGGGTCGAGCCCTGCTCCACACCAATGCGTTTGCCCTTGAGCGATTCAAAGGTCGGCAATAGACCCGACCCACGCTTGACCACCAGCCGTGCCGGCGCATTGGAGACCTTGTCGGTAAACGCAATCTGCTCAAGACGCTTGGGCGTCACGGTCATCGACGACGCCACTGCGTCGAACTTGCGCGCCAGCAGTGCCGGGATCATCCCGTCCCAGCTGCTTTCAACCCAGACACAACGGGCTTTCAGTTCTGCGCACAGTGCTTCGGCGATGTCGACCCCGAAGCCGGTCAGGGTGCCGTCCTGATTTTTGTATTCCAGCGGCGGGTACGTAGGGTCGACCCCCAGCTTCAAAACTTTGCCAGACCAGTCGGCCGCGCCAACCAGACCGGATGCCGTCAAGCAAACCAGTGAAACAGCAGCAATCATCTTGTTCATTGTTATTTTCCTCTTCAGACCGCAGACGTTCTTTGTACAGACTGACGCTCGGCAATACGGCGTCTCAACTCAGAAAACGTTCGACCAGCTTGACCCAGTAACTCGCCCCGATCGGCAGGCAGGCATCATTGAAGTCATAACCGGGGTTGTGCAGCAGGCACCCGCTCTCCCCGTCGCCGTTGCCGATCACCAGATAGCTGCCGGGGCATTTCTCCAGGATGAAGGCGAAGTCTTCACTGGCAGTAAAGGGCCGCAGGTTATCGATCAGTTGCCCTTCCCCCAGCCACTCCCGTGCGACCTCCCGGGCGAATGCGGTGGACTCGGGATGGTTGATCAACACGGAATGACAATGCTGATAATCGATTTCGGCCCGGGCACCGAAACTGGCGGCCTGACCGTTGACCAACTCGGTGATTCTGACTTCGAGCAACTGGCGAATCTCGGGGGTCAATGCGCGAACGCTCAGGCTCATCTGTGCGCTGGACGGGATGACATTCGAGGCACTTCCAGCATGAATGGAACCCACCGTGATGATCGCCACGTCCTGCGGGTTGACGTTGCGCGAGACGATGCTTTGCAATGCAATGACGATCGACGAGCAAACCACCACCGGATCGACCGCTTTGTGCGGCACCGCCCCATGGCCGCCGTTACCGATGATGTTGATCGTCACGGTGTCGGCAGACGCCATGAACGGTCCGCTGTAAAAACCCAGGTGCCCGGCGGGGTAGCCCGGCACGTTATGCATGGCGAAGATCGCGTCACAGGGGAACCGTTCGAGCAGGCCTTCTTCCAGCATTTTCCTGGCGCCGCCCAGCCCTTCTTCGGCCGGTTGGAAAATCAGTTGCAAAGTACCCTTGAACGCCCGGGTCTGCGCCAGGTGCCTGGCGGCCGTCAACAGGGTGGCCGTATGACCGTCATGGCCGCAAGCATGCATGACGCCGTCGATCCGGCTGGCGTAGGGTAAACCGGTGGTCTCCTGAATCGGCAGTGCGTCCATGTCGGCGCGCAGACCGATGGACCGGCCCTCACCATTTTTCAAGGTGCCGACGACGCCTGTCTTGCCGACACCGGTGCTGACCTGGAAACCCCACTGGCTCAAACATGCGGCCACCCGCTCGCTGGTAGCGAACTCTTCAAAACCCAGTTCGGGATGTGCGTGAAGGCTGTGACGCAACGCGATCATTTCATCCTGCATCGCTGCAATACCAGGCAAGACATGGCCGGTGTTCATTATTGTATTCCCTCGAAATGACCTGAGCGGTCGCTGAGCAGGATCTTAGGGAACGGAGTCTGGGCTGGGGAGGCCCAGTTTGGTTATGATGACAACCATAAGTTGTCACCAAGGTGAGCAGATGAAACTGCATCAACTACAAGCACTGATTGCCAGCGCTGAAACCGGCAGTATCCGGGCGGCGGCGCGTTCGCTGGAGATTTCCCAGGCGGCCGTGACCAAAGCGCTGCGAGAATTGGAAACCGCTCAGCAGTTACCGCTGTTCACCCGAACGCCCAGCGGGCTGAATTTCACCGAATACGGAAAGGTATTGCTGACACACGCCCGCCTCGTGATCAAGCAACTCGAACATGCGCAAACCGAACTCGATCACATGCGCGGCAAGGCTCAGGGACGGCTCTGTGTAGGGATCACGCCCTGGATAGCCCTGACCTTCCTGCCTGAAGTGGTCCTGGCCTTTCGTGAGCGCATGCCGCAAATCCGCCTGGAGTTGTTCGAAAGCCTGATGGCCGTGGCCCAGCCGCTATTGCGCGACGGCAGCATGGATTTTGCGATCGGCCAACTTCACCCTGCGCAATCAACGCAGGAGTTCGCCTGCGAAACGCTGCTCGATTACCAGACCTCGGTGTTGGTGCGCCAGGGCCATGCCCGGCAGAGCGCTCGATCGATCCATGAACTGCTGGAGGAAAACTGGACGCTGAACTACGCACCCGACGGACACGACGGGCTGATGCAGGAGCTGTTCTGGCAACATGGCGCACAAATCAATGAAAACCGTATCGTTCGCGCCCACTCACTGGCGATTCTGCAGATGATGGTCGAGCAGGCCGACATGTGCACCTGGGGGCCGTCCATCGTCAGTATTGCCCCACCCTTCCTCGGTCGAGTGGTGTCCCTGGACCTGGCCGAGCAGTTCGAGCCCAGACATCTGAGCATCGTGACACGCCGCAATGGAGCGCTGAGCAACCCTGCGCTGTGCTTCACCGATTGCCTGTTGCAGGTGATTCGGCGCCATGCACGTTCGGCGAAGAAGGAAGATCGGCAACTGTTTGAAACGCTGCGGTTGCTGGTTTGATTAGCGCCTCGGCTGCGAAACCGCAGCCGGCGGCAGCTGTTTTTGCCGTGCTCATCTCTACAAAGGAGATGAATGCGGACATACAGGGGCTGCCGCCAGCTGCGATCTTTTTCGGTCAGCGATCCAAGCCGCCGATGGTTGCAAGGCAAGCGCTGCCACCCTGCCTGGGCAGGAACACCTCGGCCAGCATGCAGCGCGCGCTGCCGCCACCGATACGCTCGATGGTGTCGATGTTCACCGGCAACGGCGTAGTGTGAGCTTCGATCAAGCGACGCTGATTGGCGTCCAGTGATTGCCAGGCTGTGCGCGACATCACCAGCAGCGGCTCGCCCGCTGCGCTGTGCACTTCCAGCATGTTGCCGGCAAAGGACTCCAACTGCTCCCAGTTCAAGGCGATGACCTGTTTGCCGCTGGTTTCGAGCCGTTCACGCAGCGCCGTACGTTCACCCGAATGGGGCAAGGACGCCAGGCAAGCCACCGCCAGGCGGGTGCCAACACTCATCATCACATTGGTGTGATAAATCGCCACGCCCTGGCGATCCACCGCGTTGAACGCACAGAGTTCATAGCCCAAATGGGTGACCAACTGATCCAGGGCCTGGGTGTGGGTGCGTGTGGAATACCCGGCGTAGCAAATCCGCTGTTGCCGATCCAGGACCATGCTGCCGGTGCCCTCCAGGAAAACCTCCTGCTCTTCGAGGCTGGACAGGTCTAGCAACTGCTCGACCCGGTATTCGCCCAGCAGCCCGTCGAGTACACCTTTGTCCCGCTCCAGTCGCCGGTTGTGGCCCTGCATCGGATACAGCACCAGAGTGCCATCCGGGTGGCTGCTCCACCAGTTGTTGGGGAAGATCGAGTCCGGGGTATGGGGCGCTTCCCGATCGTTATGCACCAGGACTTCAACGCCGTGCCGACGCAACGCGGCGACATAGCCATCGAACTCGGCAAGGGCCTTGAGTTGAACGTCTTCAGCAACGGTTGCCGGACGCTGGAAGCGGTTGTTCGCCGCCGTGTCCTGATTGAAGGAGAAACGTGTCGGGCGAATCATTAAAACCGTATTGGTGGTTTGCATGGGCACAGACTCAATGAGGGTCGAGAGAGGCTCATTGTCTGTTTCGAGGTGGGAAAAACCCGGTTGATAACAGCTGTTGCGCTGATGAAAACGGCTGAAGATTCTGACCCCTTCAGCCGATTCGGTGAACAACACAAAGCAAGCCCGCTCCCACGGTTTTTATCCGTTTGATGCTTACTCCATCGTGGTCTTGACCATCGCCAGTTCCGGGTGGCTGACCAGTTTGTCGATGTGCAAATCCGGGTCGTCAAACCAGACTTCGGTCAACACCCGGTAATGTTCCATATCACGGCAGCGCATGCGCAGGCTGTAGTCGAACGCACCGCTGATCAGACGACATTCCAGCACCTGCGGGCAGGCGCGGACTTTGGCCTCGAAGGCCTTTTGCGCCGCGCGTCCGCTCTGGTTCGACAACGCCACCAACACGAGCAATGACAATCCCGGCGTCAGTTTCTTCTCGTCGAGAATCGCTCCATAACCGCGAATGACCCCAAGCTGTTCCAGCTTGCGCACCCGCTCCAGGCACGGCCTGGGGGTCAGGTGTACGCGCTCGGACAGCTTTTGATAGGTGATGCGCCCTTCGTGGCGCAACACTTCAATGATTGCCTGATCGATACGATCAAGCACGATCGACAGATCGCGGATATCCGCCATGTACGCCTTGCCTCACTTCAAACGACCCGATAGAAATTGCTGCAAACGTTCACTGTTTGGCCGGTCGAGTATCGTAGCATCCCCCTGCTCCTCCACACGCCCCTGATGCAGGAACAACACCTGGCTGGAGACCTGCCGGGCAAAGCCCATTTCGTGGGTCACCATCAACATGGTCCGGCCTTCTTCCGCCAGCGCCTGAATCACCTTCAGGACTTCACCGACCAGTTCTGGGTCGAGCGCCGAGGTGGGCTCGTCGAACAACAGGATTTCGGGTTCCACCGCCAGGGCCCGGGCAATCGCCACCCGCTGTTGCTGCCCGCCGGACAGAAACGCCGGGTACTGATCGGCCACCCGTTGCGGCAGGCCGACTTTGTCCAGATAGGCCCGAGCGCTCTCTTCGGCGGCCTTGCGACTCATGCCCAGGACTCGACACGGCGCCAGCACGATGTTCTCCAGTACGGTCAGGTGGCTCCACAGGTTGAAATGCTGGAAGACCATCGCCAGTCGCGTGCGCAAACGCTGCAACTGCTTCGGATTGGCAACACGCATGCCGCCAACGCCCTGACGGGTGAGGACTCGCTCGCCATCCAGAGCAATGGCGCCTTCGTCCGCCCGTTCCAGAAAGTTGATGCAGCGCAGCATGGTGCTTTTGCCCGATCCGCTGGCGCCGATCATGCTCACGACGTCCCCTGCCCTCGCGTTTAACGAGACGCCCTTGAGTACTTCGTTGTCACCAAAACGTTTATACAGATTTTCAACGGTGAGTTTGTACATGCGAATACTCCTGAAGCGGCACACTTATCGGCGCCACTCTGGATAAAGAATGGAAGTCAGTGGGCCGGGCCCAGAAAGCTCAGCCAGCGTTTCTCAGCCAGGCGGAACGCACCGACCAGCCCGAACGACAGCACGAGGTACAGCAGGCCCGCGATACCGAAAGCCTGAAACGTCATGAAAGTCGCGGCGTTGGCATCCCGGGCGATTTTCAGGATGTCCGGGATGGTTGCGGTGAACGCCACCGAAGTCGCGTGCAACATCAGGATCACTTCGTTGCTGTAGTACGGCAGCGCGCGGCGCAGCGCCGAGGGCAGGATCAGTTGCAGATACAGGCGCCAGCCACTCAGGCCATAGGCATGAGCCGCTTCGATTTCACCGTAGGGAATGCTGCGGATCGCGCCGGCGAAAATTTCCACGGTGTAGGCACAGGTGTTGAGCGTGAACGCCAGCAAGGTGCAATTCATGGCGTCGCGGAAAAACGCTTCGAGCAATGGCTGCGAACGAACCACCGCAATGCCGTAGATCCCGCTGTAGCAAATCAGCAACTGGATATACAACGGCGTGCCGCGAAAGATGTAGGTGAACAGCTGAACCGGCCAACGCAAGACGCCCCAGCGCGAGACGCGCAAGATCGCCAGGGGCAATGACAGGCAAAAACCCATGGCAATACTCGCCACCAGCAGCCACAGGGTCATCGCCAACCCGGTGAGGGTCTCACCGTCGCTGAACAGAAAGGGTTTCCAGTATTCGGCAATCAACTCGATCATCGCGCCATCCCCCGTACACCTTGGTTGTAGCGCCGTTCCAGCACACGCAAAACGTAGTTCGAAGCACTGGTGATCAGCAGGTAAAGCGCGGCGGCCAGCAGCAGGAAATCAAGCATATTGAACGTGCTTTTGCCGGCCTCCTGCGCGACTTTGACCAGGTCCGACAAACCGATGATCGATACCAGCGCCGTGGCCTTGAGCAGCACCAGCCAGTTGTTGCCAAGACTCGGCAAGGCAAAACGCATCATTTGCGGGAACACCACGAAACGAAAGCGCTGCCAACGGCTCAGGCCAAAGCACGCCGCGGCTTCCTGTTGACCGCGCGGCACACTCAGAATCGCCCCGCGAAAGGTCTCGGTGAAATACGCCCCATAGATAAAACCAAGGGTGATGATGCCGGCCACGAATGGGTCGATTTCCATGTAGGGCCAGCCCATGGCCTCGGTCAGGGCGCTGAGCCAGCCTTGCAAGCTGTAGAAAATCAGCAGCATCAACACCAGGTCGGGCACGCCACGGATCAGTGTCGTGTAAAAGGTCGCCGGGAGATTCAACAGCTTCAGCGGCGACAGTTTGGCCGCCGCGCCGAGCAGCCCCAGCGCCATGCTCACCAAAAGCGCGAGTGCCGACAATTTGAGGGTGACCCAGGTGCCGTGCAGCAACAAAGGGCCATAGCCTTGCAGGGCCGAAAGATCGAGCCCCAGAATATTCAGGAAGGAGTTCACGCCAGTCACCTGTCTTGATGCGCCCCGGTTGCTGCGATACAACGACTGGGGCACGAGGATCAGTTGTTGTAGAGGTCCAGATCACCGAAGTGTTTCTGCTGGATCTGCGCGTAGATGCCCTTGTCGTGCAGGGCCTTGATGGCGGCGTTGAGCATGCCTTTGAGTTCTTCGTTGTCCTTGCGCACACCAATGGCGATTTCCGACGGCACCAACGGGTCGCTGATGCCTTCACTGTTGTGGAAGTCCGCCCCTTGTGGCGAGATCAGGAAACTCATCTGTGCTTGCAGCTTGTCCTGGATCGACGCGTCGAGACGGCCAAATACCAGGTCGGCATAGACCTGATCCTGATTCTGATAGGCCCGCAGCTTCACCCCGCCTGGCCCCAGTTTGGCCTTGGCGTAGGTTTCCTGAATCGTGCCCTGCATGTAACCGATGGTTTTTCCACGCAGCGATTCGGCGGTAGGCAGCAGTCCGGAGTCTTTGCGGGTGACGATGGCGGTCGGACCTGCGTACAGGCGATCGGTAAAGTCGATCTGTTTTTTGCGCGCGTCGGTAACGGTCATCGAAGATTCGATGGCATCGAACTTACCGGCCTTGAGCCCCGGAATCAGCCCGTCGAAATCATTGCTGACCCACACGCAGGTCAGCTTCAGCTCGGCACATATCGCATTGCCCAGGTCCACGCCGAAGCCCTGAACCCCGCCATCGGCCGTGGTGGATTCAAAGGGTGGGTAGCTTGGGTTGACGCCAAATCGCAGCTCCTTCCATTCCTTGGCACTGGCGCCCGTGGTGCAGCAAAGCAACGCGAGTGCCGGCAAAGTCAGCCATTTGATGTTCATGTTCTAGAGTCCCGGATTATTTGGATTTATAGCGATCCGGCGCTTGCGTCGGTCCGCACGTTATTGACAGGGGCAGAGAGTCGATGCGGTCTTCACCGCAGCCGTTTTTGTTGTTGTTTTCGACTGGAAGGTGCCAGTCGTCGGAGTTGCACTCCATCTCAGACAGCGATCAACAAACGCTTGAAATGGACCGTCAGAATGCCAATTGCCGGGAGGGTGCTGGTGTCGTAACCCCACGTTCAAACAGCGTGCCTGTGCTGAACGAAGGGCTTTCACAGCCGATTCTGTCGCCCACTGTGTCCCCACATAAAAGGGAGCGGCACAAGACATGTGCTTGTCTTTGAGGCCTTCATTACCTGCATGACGATGCTTCGTAAAGCACATCGCGCTTGAGCCGTGCGAGCGAGATGCGAGTGGTCACGGTCACCCAGCCGATTCCGCTGTGCGCTCTGTGTTTTTCGACTTCTCTCGCTGTGTCCAGGGTCAGTATTGGCCGAAATCTTCTCTTCATTGCCTCGACAATAAGTCCGTTGCAAACACATGGACCGCCTCCTGAGTCTCAGCCACCAAAGCGAAAGGCAGTCCAGACCGGCACACAATAAAACGCCCAAAGGAACCCAATATGACCCGTTACATTGACGTCAATGATCTGAGCCGTCTCGTCCAGGAAAAAGGCTTGCCTCGTTGCCTGATCGAAATGGCCGAGTACATCCGTCAAGACTACGTACGCTGGCCGGATTTCGAAAAGTGCGCGCGCCTGGCGAACCACTCACCCGAGGGCGTCATTGAGCTTATGCCTGTGTCTGATGCCTCGCTCTATGCCTTCAAGTATGTCAACGGGCATCCGAAGAACACGCACAATGGCATGCTGACGGTCATGGCGTTTGGTGCACTGGGAGACGTCGATACCGGCAAGCCTGTTTTACTGAGTGAAATGACGCTGACTACCGCCATTCGCACCGCGGCCACTTCTGCACTCGCCGCCCGCTACCTCGCCCGACCGGACAGTCGCCGAATGGCACTTATCGGCAACGGTTCACAGAGCGAATTCCAGGCCCTGGCATTTCATACACTGCTTGGCATTACTGAAATCAGCCTCTACGACATTGATCCTGCCGCGACGGCGAAGCTGGTAGCCAACCTGCGGGCCTACCCCGCCATACAGGTGAGCGTTGCAAAAACTGTCGCAGAAGCGGTACGTGGCGCCGATATAGTGACCACGGTCACGGCTGACAAGGCCTACGCAACGATTTTGACGCCTGAGATGATCGAGCCCGGGATGCACCTCAATGCAGTGGGCGGCGACTGCCCCGGCAAGACCGAACTGCACCGGGACATCGTCGAGCGTGCGCGAGTCATGGTTGAGTACGAACCACAAAGCCGCATTGAAGGCGAAATTCAGCAGATGCCCGCCGACTCACCGGTTATCGAGTTCTGGAAAGTCATCAATGGTCAGACCCAAGGTCGCCAGCATGCCGAGGAAGTCACCTTGTTCGACTCGGTCGGTTTCGCCATCGAGGACTACTCCGCCTTGCGCTATGTGCTGGATGTAGCAAGAACGCTCAACATTGGCAGCGACATTCAGCTGGTACCAGAGCTGCAAGATCCCAAGAACCTGTTCTCGTTGCTGCAGCCTTCAGCAACTGACGATGTAAGGCTTCGCGCTTAACTGCACTCGACACTTCAAAGCGTTTACCTGGCGGCCCCCCTCGGCTGCCAGGCGGATCCCCGATTTTTAGTGTTTTTACAGCGCCATCCGCTGCGCGAGCCACCCGGTTCACTGCGGACTCGCCACCTGAGTGATCGTCAACAAACCGTTATTTCTCCGAAACTTCTCATAACCGTTAATCAGCTTTATCTGTTTTTTGACGCTTCCCCGATACGCGGTCACAACTTTTTCGCTCCGTTGGGTCATAGAACGGTAGCTGTCGATTGAATGTTGGCATCTACCAAGGTTTTCGCCTGATACGGAGATAAACTCATGATTTTCAATGTACAAAATTTTGGCGCCAAAGGAGATGGCGTCACCGACGATACGGCGGCGATACAAAATGCAATTGATGCGGCGGCCGCTGCAGGCGGGGGGCAGGTGTACATGCCGACCGGAACTTACATCGTTTCGGGAGGTGAGGAACCCTCCGACGGCTGCCTGATGCTCAAGAGCAATGTCTACTTGTACGGCGACGGCATGGGCGCAACCACCGTCAAGGTGGCTGACGGCTCCGACACCAAGATTACCGGAGTCATCCGCTCCGCCTATGGCGAGCAAACCCACGACTTCGGTGTCAGCAACCTCACCATCGACGGCAACCGTGACAACACCACGGGCAAGATCGACGGTTGGTTCAACGGCTACATTCCAGGTGAAACGGGCTACGACTCCAACGTCACCCTCGACAGCGTCGAGATCAAGGATTGCTCCGGGTACGGTTTCGACCCCCACGAGCAGACCGTGAACATGGTCATCAGGAACAGCGTGTCCCACGGCAACGGCCTGGACGGTTTCGTTGCCGACTTTCTCAGCGACAGCACCTTCGAAAACAACGTTGCCTACGACAACGACCGGCACGGTTTCAACATCGTTACCAGCACCCACGACTTCACGCTCACCAATAACGTTGCCTACAACAACGGCGGCACTGGCATCGTCGTGCAGCGCGGCAGCGAGGACATCCCCTCCCCCAGCAACATCACCATCACCGGTGGCGAGGTGTACGGCAACGGCGCCGAAGGGGTGCTGATCAAACTGTCCAGCGAGGTGATCGTCAGCAGCGTCGACATTCACGACAACGCCAGCGCCGGGATCCGCATCTACGGCAGCAACCACGTCGAGATCATCGACAACACGCTCAACAACAATTCCCTGGGCAGCCCCGTACCGGAGATCATCATCCAGTCCTACGACGACACCCTGGGCGTGTCCGGCAGGTACTTCAACGGCAGCGATAACACCATCCAGGGCAACCTCATCACCGGCAGCGACCTGTCGACCTATGGCGTTGCAGAGCGCAATGAAGACGGCACTGATCGTAACGCCATTATTGGCAACACCATCAGTCACACCAGCAACGGTGCCACGCTGGTCTATGGCGACGGCAGCTACGTCAGCGCCACGGTGCCGATGACCACCGTGCAAGGCACAGCTGGCAATGACACCTTGCTGGGCAGCGCCGCCAGCGAGATTTTCTACGGCGTTGCCGGCAACGACACCATCAATGGCGGGGCCGGTGGCGACATTCTGGTGGGTGGTGCAGGCATCGACAAACTTACCGGCGGTACCGGCGCCGATACGTTCCGTTTCGCCGCTCAGTCCGACAGCTACCGCAACGCAACCACAAGCTTTGATGACACCATCACCGACTTCGACGTCACCCAGGACAAGATCGACCTCGCCGGCCTCGGCTTCACAGGCATAGGCAATGGCCGTGACGGCACCCTGCAGGTCAGCTACAGCGCCAGCAACGACCGCACCTACATCAAGGACTACGATGCAGACGCCAGCGGCAATCGTTTCGAGTTGATCCTCTCGGGCAACCTCGCCAGCACCCTGACGGCCAATAACTTCATCTTTAATCGGGTAATCACCGGCACCAGCGGCAGCGACTCGCTGTTGGGCAGCGATTCGGCCGACACCGTCCTCGGCCTGGCGGGCAACGACAGCCTCAGTGGCGGCGCGGGCGACGACAAGCTCGACGGCGGTGCCGGCATGGACACCCTCACCGGCGGTGCCGGGGCAGACACGTTCGTGTTTTCCAATCGCCTGGACAGTTACCGCAACTACAACACCGGCGGTGTCAACTTTGGCGATCTGATCACCGATTTCGATTTCACCACCGACAAGATCGACCTCTCGGCCATGGGTTTCACCGGCCTGGGGGATGGCAAGAACAACACCGTGTACGTGGTGCTCAACAGTGCCGGCACCAAGACTTACATCAAGTCCCTGACTGCCGACGCCAATGGCAACCGCTTCGAGGTGGCACTGGACGGCAACTACCTCGACAAGCTGACCAGCGCCAACTTCGTCTTCGCCACATCGTCACCGACCAACCAGGCGCCGGTGCTGACCACGCCGCTGCTGGATCAGAACGCCACCGAAAACACCCTGTTCAGCTACGTGGTGCCGGCCACCAGCTTCACCGATCCGGACAATGACAGCCTGAGTTACACCGCCACCCTGGCCGACGGCAGCGCCCTGCCCGCGTGGCTGAGCTTCAACGACACCAACTTGACCTTCACCGGCACGCCGACCAGCACCGCGTCCGGCAATTACAACCTGCTGGTCAAGGCCACTGACCCGGCCGGTGCATCGGTCAGCGATAGCTTCGTCCTGGTAGTGGCCGATGCGCCCGCCAACACCGTCACCGGCACCAACAATGCCGAAACCCTCAACGGCACGGCGGGTCCCGACCTGATCCTCGGCCTCGGTGGCAACGACACGATCAAGGCCGGCACCGGCGCGGACATTGTCGACGGCGGCGCCGGACGCGACTCACTGTACGGCGGCGATGGTGCCGACACCTTTCGCTACACCAACGTGCTCGACAGCTACCGTGACTACGACACCGGCGGTGTTACGGCCACCGACACGATTTATGACTTCACCGTCGGCGTCGACAAGATCGATGTTTCGGGCCTGGGCTATTTCGGCCTCGGCGATGGCAGCAATGGCACGTTGTACATCACCCTTAACGCGGCCGGCGACAAGACCTACATCAAGTCCGCGGAAGCGGATGCCGATGGCAACCGTTTTGAAATCGCGCTCATCGGCAACTACCTCAACACCCTGACCGCCAGCGACTTCGTGTTCGGCGAGAGCACCCGGCAGGACATCCTCTATCTACCCACCCTCGGCCAATCCAATGCGCGCCTGTTGCGCATGACGGAGGACGACAATCAGTCCGGCACCTCGATGCTGGTCAACGACCTGAACCGCTACACCCCCTATGACGTGCGCAGCCAGTTCACCGATGCCGATGGCAACGGCATCGACATCGCGGTGGGCGGCAGCACGGTCACCGGCCTGTCGACGCTCAGCGCCGCGGAACTCGAGTTGTGCTGGTGGCTGACCGACACCAACCAACCCGGGGCTGCGCTGTTGCGCGCCGAGACGCTGCTGCGCGACCAACTCACAGAGCTGCAATCGATCAATAACGTCACCATGGGCATCATTTGGGGCCAGGGCGAGGAAGCTGCCCTGGAGATCGCCCGAGCCACGGACAAAGCTGCAGCATCAGCGGCGTACAAGGACGCGACCCTGAAGGTGTTTGATTACCTGCATGCCCAGTTGGGCAACTTCAACGTTTACATGTTGGAAACCGGTCACTACGAGCAGGACGCGGCGCGTGCCCGTGGTTATTCGCAAGAGAAGATTGCCTCCATCGTCGAGGGGGCTGGCTATGTCCGCGCCGCCCAGGAAGCCATCGCCGCCGAGCGGGCCGACGTCAAGCTAGCGGTGGACTACACCGACCTCCCCTTGCGCCACGAAGTCGATCCGCTGACGTATCCCGACGACGTCTGGCACCTGCACGAGGAGTCGGCGGAGATCGTCGGTCAGCGTTTGGCCGACTACATTGCCGGTGACCTTGGCTATCAGGGCAACCCCAACGACAACAACAGCGTGCAGGACATTTTCGACAACGCCCGGAACATGATTTCCGGTACCGACCAGGCGGATACCCTGGTAGGCAGTTCGGGCAACGACACACTGGATGGCGACCTGGGCGCCGACACCATGACCGGTGGCAATGGCAACGATATCTATGTGGTCGACAACGCGTTCGACCGCGTGGTGGAGACCAGCGCCTCGACCTCGCAGATCGATACGGTGCAGACCTCGCTCAGTTGGACCCTGGGTGCCAATCTCGAGAACCTGGTGCTCACCGGCGTGTCGGACATCAACGGTACCGGCAATGAGTGGCACAACTTCCTTACCGGTAATGCCGCCAATAACGTGCTCGACGGTGCCGCAGGGGCCGACAGCATGAGCGGCGGCGATGGCAACGACACCTATTATGTCGACAACGCCAATGACACCGTGATCGAGACCAACAGCAATGCGGCGCCTGGAGGAGTCGACAGCGTGCACAGCAGCCTGGCGGCCTTTACCCTCAGCAATAACGTTGAACATCTGTATGTCGATAGCACTGGCGCCGCCAATGGCACGGGCAACGCGTTGGACAACACGCTGTTCGCCGGAACCGGCAACAACGTGCTGGACGGACGCGATGGCAATGACACGGTGTCTTTTGAGCGCGCCCTGTCCGGCGTTACCGTAAACCTTTCGACGTCGGCGCAACAAAACACCACGGGTTCCGGGCTCGACACCTTGAAATTCTGCGAAAACCTGACGGGAAGCGCCTACGCCGACAGTCTCTCGGGCAACAACGCCGCGAACGTTCTGAACGGTGGTGCCGGCAACGATTCGTTGGTGGGCGGTTCGGGCGACGACCGGCTGATCGGCGGTACAGGCACCGATAACCTCATCGGAGGCACTGGCGCGGATACCTTCGCGTTCAGTGCGCTGTCGGACATGGGCGTCGGGGCTTTGCGCGATGTGGTCAACGGTTTCAAGAGCGCCGAGGGCGATCTTCTGGATTTCACCGGCCTGGACGCCAACCCGCTGACCGCAACCGTCGACGCCTTCACCTTCATCGGCAGCAATGCCTTCGACCCTGCTGACGCCACCGGTCAACTGCGCTTTGCCAATGGCATTCTCCAGGGCAGTGTCAACGCCGACGCTACCCCCGAGTTCGAAATCCAACTGGTGGGTGTTCAGGAACTGAACAGCAGCGATTTCACAGCCTTGGGTTAAGCCCACTCCCTGCAGGAGCGGGTTCGCCCTGATGCCGATCAGACGAGGGTGATACTGAACCTTCAGGCGTAAACGATCAGATGCGCAAGTGCCGGCGGACTGCTGCGCATCGATCAAGCTGTCGTACCCACCGGCTTCCCTGCTGCGACCATTTCACAGGCTGAGTTGCGTGCGCTACGGCGCATAAGCACTGTATGCGCCTGGGGTGGGTGTGATGCACATGCGCAGGCCAATTGCTGGCAACCCATGGATCTATACCTCTTGCGCACTTAAACTTTGAGCCTCTCGCCCTCCTCGCCGATTGTTGAACGGGTTTCATGACTGAGCAAGCCAAGTACCATCACGTGTCCGAAGTACCAGGCCTGGTGCTGGGGTCCGCACGTTTTGCGGATGTCGGCTTCGATCGCCATTACCACCTCGATTTCCACATTGGTTTTGTCACCGAAGGCATTCAGCGTCATCGTGCGAAAGGCGAGTCGTTTCTTTTGGGGCCGGGAAGTGTTGCCCTGATGCCGCCGGGTGAAATACACGACGGTGTATCCGAGGGCGGCGGCGCTTATACGCTCAAGACATTCCGTCTATCCCAGGCGCTGGTCGCGAGCCTGGCCGAGGAGATCAGCGGTCAACCGAAAGAGCTTGAATTGACCGGTGTGTTGCTCGAAGACACGGGGCTTGCCGGCAAGCTGCGCGGGTTGCACGATGCAATGCAGCAAGCCATTGGCCCCGGCAGCCTCGCGGTGCAGACGCAATGGTTCACCCTCCTTGAACACCTGTTGAGCCAGTCACGGGCGATCAAGCCCGAAACGATTACCGGCTCGCTATCACCCCTGCAATGGTCTCGCGTCAGGGACTATTGTTTCAGCCACATCGATGAGCGAATCACCCTCGATGATCTCGCCGGACTATGTGGGCTGGGGCGTTTCCCGTTTCTCAAGCAGTTCAAGCGGACCATCGGCATGACGCCCCACGCATGGCTGCTTCGCCTGCGTCTCGAACGGGCGTGTGGCCTGCTGTCTGGCAGCGCGCAACCGATCATCGATGTCGCCCACGCCGTCGGCTTCTACGATCAAAGCCATTTCAACCGCGCCTTTCGGCAAGCATTCGGCGTCGCGCCATCGCGCTACAGGACTTAGGCCGTCGACCATCGGCGAGCGTCAATTTTTTACAAGCGCAACAACCGTCCCCCTCCATAGGATGCGCCAATCCGGGCGAAACACCTTCGCCTGCGCAGCCGAGAACTGGATGATGAACGGTGAAACAAGCAGACCGCCCGCGCTGGGTTTTTCAAGTGACAACATCGCCGGTGCATCGCCGGAGGTGGCACAAGCCCTCGTCAACCACAGTTCGGGCCAGGCGGGTCCCTATGGCACCGACGAGTTGACGACACAGGTCAAGCGCAAGTTCTGCGAGATTTTCGAGCGCGACGTGGAGGTCTTTCTCGTGCCCACCGGCACCGCCGCCAACGCCCTGTGCCTGAGTGCGATGACACCACCCTGGGGCAACATCTACTGCCACCCGGCCAGCCATATCAACAACGATGAATGCGGCGCGCCCGAGTTCTTTTCCAACGGCGCGAAGCTGATGACCGTCGACGGCCCGGCGGCCAAGCTGGATATCGTCCGATTGCGCGAGCGGACTCGCGAAAAAGTCGGCGACGTACACACGACCCAGCCCGCCTGCGTCAGCATCACTCAGGCCACTGAAGTCGGCAGCATCTACACCCTGGATGAAATCGCAGCCATTGGTGACGTCTGCAAGTCCTCTTCCCTGGGATTGCATATGGATGGATCGCGCTTTGCCAACGCCCTGGTGTCGCTTGGCTGCTCCCCGGCCGAGATGACGTGGAAGGCCGGCGTGGATGCCCTGTCGTTCGGTGCCACCAAGAACGGCGTGCTGGCGGCGGAAGCGATCGTCCTGTTCAACACCTCCCACGCCACCGAGATGAGTTACCGCCGCAAGCGTGCAGGCCATCTCTCTTCCAAGATGCGTTTTCTGTCGGCGCAGATCGATGCGTACCTGAACGACGATCTCTGGCTGCGCAATGCACGCAAGGCCAACGCTGCCGCCCAGCGCCTGGCGCAAGGGCTTGATGGCCTGGCTGGTGTCGAGGTGCTCGGCGGCACCGAGGCGAATATCCTGTTCTGCCGGCTGGACTCGGCAATGATCGATGCGCTGCTGAAGGCCGGTTTCGGGTTCTACCATGATCGCTGGGGACCGAATGTCGTTCGCTTTGTCACCTCGTTCGCGACCACCGCCGAGGATGTCGATCACCTGTTGAACCAGGTAAGGCTAGCTGCTGACCGCACACAAGAACGATAGTCGATGGCGGGTGGCGGCTGTGCTCGCTCTGGTTTCAATGAGCAGCCGCCACTACAGCGCTCGGCTTCTACATCTGGCGAAAAAGAATCATGCCGGCGTGATAGAGAATCCCGTCACGGAACTCCCCATCAGCCGTGAAGCCGGTGTCATCGACGTACTCGATGTGGTCACCTTCCAGCCAATATCGACCCTGATAGGCACTCGCCTGCCGGCCCCGGGCCTCATCGTATCGACCACCCGGCAAAAGCTCATGGCGAATGAGCCCGTCAGCCGTGACCCACATACCGACGTACTTGTCCTGATCTGCGGATTTTTTAGCTGTCATGTTCAAGTCCTCGATTCAGAACGGGCTGGCCGTTGGACGGACAATCAGTTCACTGACATCCACATCAGCAGGCTGCTCGATGGCGTAAGCGATAGCGCGAGCAACGGCCATTGCAGGGATGGCGATCTTGCGGAACTCGCGCATCTCGGCCCGCCCGCCTTCATCGGAAATGCTCTCGGCCAACTCAGACTCGGTCACACCGGGCGAAATCACCGTGACACGAATGTTCCCGCCGACCTCCTGACGCAATCCTTCCGAGATGGCGCGCACTGCAAACTTGGTCGCGCAATAGACCGATGCCGTGGGGCTCACGGTGTAGGCGCCAATCGATGCGATATTGATGAACTGGCCTGATTGCTGTTTTTGCATCAGCGGTAAACCGGCCGCGATACCATGCAAGACACCGCGAATATTGACGTCGATCATCTGATCCCATTCGCAGACTTTCAGTGCCTCGAGTTTCGACAGTGGCATCACCCCGGCGTTATTGACCATCACATCGACCCGGCCATGCAGGTCCAGGGCAAAATCGACAAACCCTTGAACATCGGCTCGCCGGGTGACATCCAATGCCTGGAAATGGGCGCTTCCACCGCTGGCGTTGATCTCGGCGCAAAGTATTTCGAGACGCTCCGTACGACGTGCGCCGAGCACGACATGCGCGCCCTTGCTGGCTAGCAGACGCGCCGTCGCTTCGCCTATACCGCTGCTCGCGCCGGTGATCAGAACGACTTTTTTCGAGATGTTCGACATGACCCTGATTCCTCACTTGAGTGCCTGGTGACGCGAGAGCGGTGTCTCGCTGCCAGTCCAGAGTAGGGATAACGCCGGGCGGCCAGTTAGTCAGATCCTTCTGACAACTTGCCTGATCCTGTCGGGAATGACTGGCGACAACTTACTTCGCTGTATCGAGGACAAGCCTGCCCCGTAAGTGGCGGGCCATGCTTTTCTCGATCGCGACTTTCGCCTCGCTCAACGGGTAGGTTTCTACATCGACGGTAAGGTGTCCCTTGTCGAACAGTTCGGCGATGAGCGAGAGCTGCCGGCCATCCGAACGGGTGGCAAAGTTCGCGGGGGTCACGCCGTAGTCGTTGGCCAGCGACATGTTTGGGGCGCTCACCGGCGATACCAGCACACCGTTTCTTTTCAGTACCGCAAACGAACGGGATTGCGTTTCGCCGCCCACCAGGTCCAGTACCACATCGAGGCCGGACACCAACTCCTCGAAAGCCTGGGTCCTGTAGTCAATGGTGTAATCCGCACCGATTTCCTTCAGGTAGGCATGATGGTGTGCCGAGGCCGTTGCGTAGACTTCAGCGCCCAGGTACTTGGCAATCTGCACGGCCATGCTGCCCACGCCTCCGGCCGCGGCATGGATCAACACTTTCTGGCGACGTTGCACGCCAGCGTGTTCGGTCAGCGCCTGCCAGGCCGTCAGGGCCGTTGCCGGGACAGCGCCAGCCTGCAAGGCACTGAGGGATTTTGGTTTGATCGCCAGTTTGGAAACCTGGGCAACCGCTTTGGTCGCGTAACCGCCGACGATGTTGATGAAGCCAAACACTTCATCACCGATGTTGAATTCAGTGACGCCCTCCCCCAGAGCGACGACGGTGCCGGCCACCTCAACGCCCGGGGTAAAAGGCAGCGGCAACGGGATGAACGCTTTCATGGCGCCGGACAGGATCTTCCAGTCAATCGGGTTGACCCCGGCGCCAGCGACATCGATCAGCACCTCACCAACACCGGCGACAGGGTCTGCAATCTCTTCCAGGCGTAAAACTTCAGGACTGCCGTACTCGTACACGCGCAGGGCTTTCATGGAGGCCTCGATAATCGAATAGAAGGGACAAAACATTTGCGCTGCGAGGGCGCGGGCCCTGCGCAGCGCGGGGGATCAACGACGGCGAGCGTCGAGGCTGAAGCGACCGGCACCGAAGGCCACGACCTGCAACAGGCCACCGGCCATCGCGATGTTCTTGAAGAAGTGGATGAACTGGTTCTGATCGCCCAGTGCGTTATGGAACGCCAGTGCAGTGAACACGCTGAACACGGCCAGTACAGCGGCGACGGTGCGGGTACGGTAACCGGCGATCAATGCCAGGCCACCGCCGATCTCTACAATGATCGCCACCGCCAGCGCCAATTGTGGAAAGGGAAGCCCGACCGAACCGATGTAGCCGACCATCATTGCCGGAGCGGCGAGTTTCGAAAAACCGGAAAGGATGAAGATTGCGCTGAGCAGTACGCGGCCGATCAACGAGGCCGAGGCTTGGGTCACATCGGATCGGCTCTGTTCAGAGGTGCTTGTTTGAGCGATGTTTGCAGAGGTCGTCATGGGGTATTTCCTTCAGTTGGCTTCGATTCGACAGGAACCGCCTTGGTGAGGAAATGTTGCCCTGCATCAGCTAATCTGAATAGCCGACTAATTTAGATTATTAGATTCGATTTTTTAGAAAAGAATACCCACCCAACCGGTAAAGGAGAGATCAATCGTGCAATTATTCCGAGTGACGTCTGGATCAAGGAAACAGGCATGATCTCTGACCCGGGAACACCGACACTGGACCAACTGCGGGTGTTCCTGACGGTCGTGGAAGTCGGCAGTTTCGCGGCGGCCGCCAGAAAACTTCATCGCGCCACTTCGGTTGTCAGTTACTCGATCGCCAACCTTGAAATGCAGCTCGGGGTGTCGCTGTTCGATCGCCAGACGACCCGCAAACCCCAGCTCACCGATGCCGGCCGCACGGTGTTGGCCGAAGCCAGGACCATCGCCAACGGTGTTCATGGATTACGCGCCAAAGTGAAGGGCCTGCTCCAGGGGCTTGAAGCCGAAGTTCATGTGGTACTCGATGTCATGCTACCCCCCGAGCGCGTAGTCGATGCACTCAAGTCCTTTCGCGAAGAGTTCCCGACCGTTGCCCTGCACTTGCACATGGAAGCCCTCGGCGCCGTCACTGAACTGGTGATCAACCGTGGCGCGATCATCGGCGTCAGTGGTCCCATGAACGAGGGCATCGACGGTATTGAAAGGATGGGGGTCGGCAGCGTCGAGTTGATACCAGTGGCGGCCCCGAATCATCCGCTGGCTTCAAGCGACGCGAATGTTCCGGGTGCCGGACGAGAGCACACGCAACTGGTGCTGTCCGACCGTTCGGTGCTGACCAAGGACAAGGACTTCGCCGTGCTCAGTAACCGCACCTGGCGCCTGGCGGACCTGGGCGCCAAGCACATGCTGCTGCGTGAAGGCATCGGTTGGGGGAACATGCCAGCCCCGATGGTCCGGGAAGACCTGGAGAGCGGCCGACTCGTGCAACTGAACATACCGGAATATAAAAGCGGGATTTATACCTTCGACGTCATCTACCGCACGGATTTGCCGCCGGGGCCGGCTGCGAGGTGGTTGATTGACCGCTTCGTTCAACAATGCTCAGCACAGGAGACATCCGCTTGAACCTGGAACCAGAATGCATCTCGAGCCGCCCGCGATGAAAATCGGCGTCATCTCCGACACCCACGGCTTGCTCCGCCCCGAAGCCATTGCCGCCCTGCAAGGCTGTGATCGCATCCTTCACGCGGGTGACATCGGTAGCAAGGCGATCCTCGACCAATTGGCCACGATCGCGCCGGTGGATGCGGTGCGGGGCAACAATGACCTGGACGCATCCTGGGCGCGGGAGTTGCCCGATTGTCTGCGCCTGGAGTTCAACGGCTGGACGGTGCTGCTGGTGCATGACATCGCCGACGTGGCGGCCGATCTTGATAGCCGCATCAAGCTGGTGATCACCGGTCATTCGCACAAACCGTGCATCGACTGGCGCGGTGAACGGCTATTCCTGAATCCCGGCAGTGCCGGCCGCCGACGCTTCAAGTTGCCTGTCACCCTGGCGTTGCTTGAAGTGGTTGACCAGTCAATCGAACCGCGACTGGTATCGCTGCTCGACTGAGTCGCCCTCAACCGTTCGATTCACGACTTGCCGGCAACCACCCTCACTCTGTGGCAGTCGGACGGTCCAAGTTTTTGGCCGCTCGAGGAGCGAACTTCAATCGGCATCAGGGATTGGCCGTACTCATTGTCCAACAGCACTGAACGCGTCTCGTCCCCCGTGAACAGAAACCGTTCGCCCCACTGCCTCATACTGACCACCACAGGAAAGAACTCACGTCCTTTCTCCGTCAAGACGTATTCGTTGTAGGCACTTCCATCCGACGCCGGTTGAACCTCGAATACACCGACCTCAACCAACGTCTTCAGGCGCGATGCCAGAATGTTCCTGGCCACCCCCAGGCTTTTTTGAAATTCGCTGAATCGGCGAATGTCGTCAAACGCGTCGCGAATGATCATGAGCGACCAACGATCCCCGATGGCTTCCAGTGTTCGTGCTACCGGGCATTCGCTGCTTTGCGATAAAGGGTCTACGACCATCGTTTCTACCTTTTGGATAACGACTGCCAAGCCCGTCGACTGGTCTTGAGCAATGTGGTTGCAATATGAAACCTGATTCGATAACAATGAATCAAGTTGCTAATTGAAACCAGTTTAGCGCCACGGAGGCTCATGTGAAAGCAGATACCGATTCAGCCACCCATCCTTTCCTCGCGCAGGCTTCAGGGCTTTCTGCGCAACTCACGTTTTTATTTTCTGTCACCTGCGCGCTTGCCGTCGCCAACGTCTACTTCGCACAACCCTTACTCGATTCAATGGCCCGCAGCCTGGATGTTGCCCCATCAAAGATCGGGTTTGTGGTGACGGCGACTCAGGTCGGTTACGCGCTGGGGTTGCTGTTCATCGTCCCTTTGGGCGACTTGTTAAACCGTAAAGGGCTGATTCTGACGCAAATGCTGCTGTCTGCGATTGCGCTGGCGGGAGTCGGCGCCGCACAGCAATGGCTGACCCTGCTGGGGGCCATGATCGTTGTGGGTTTGCTGGCAGTGATGGTTCAAGTGCTGGTGGCCTGCACCGCTGCGCTGGCAACGCCGTCACAACGTGGTCAGGCCGTGGGAACCGTCACCAGTGGCATTGTCCTGGGCATTCTTCTGGCGCGCTTCACGTCCGGGCTGATCGCCGATCTGGCGGGTTGGCGCGCCGTGTATTTCGTTTCCTCGGGATTGATGCTCACCCTCGCGGCGGTGTTCTGGAAAGTATTGCCTGCGGCAGTGACGCCACGCAGTCGATACACCTATCCGACACTCATCTGCTCACTCTTCAAGCTATTGATGACCGAACCGGTATTGCGAATCAGGGGCCTGCTGGCCTTGCTGATCTTCGCCGTTTTTTCCGTATTTTGGACATCCATGGTGCTGCCGTTGAGCGCCCCACCGCTGTCGCTTTCGCACACGGTCATCGGCCTGTTTGGCCTGGCGGGCGTTGCCGGCGCCCTTGCAGCCAGAAGATCCGGGCGCTGGGCCGACCAGGGTTTGGGGCAACGCGTCACCGGTATTTCGCTGGCGATCCTGACGCTGTCCTGGCTGCCCATCGCCTTTGCACAGTCGTCACTGATCGCGCTGGCTTGTGGAGCGGTCTTGCTCGACTTCGCTGTGCAGGCCGTACACGTCACCAACCAGAGCCAGATTTTCGCCGCACGGCCCGATGCCCAAAGCCGCATGGTCGGCGCCTACATGTGCTTTTACTCGGTGGGCAGCGCGTTGGGTGCCGCCGCCGCGACGCAGGTTTATGCGCTATGGGGGTGGATTGCCGTCAGCTTGCTGGGCGCAACGATCAGTGTGACGGCCCTGGTGCTGTGGTTGTTCACCTTCCAACTGTCAACGGGTCCCAAAGCCGACCTCGCGCCTGAGTCAAGCATCGACCTGCAACTCACGCAGAAGAAACCCCAGTGAATCCGGGGCTGCGCAATGACTTTTTGCCGAGCGTTGTTCATCCCACGACATCGCATCATCGGTGCAGAAGTCTCCAACACACTCCATGCTCAACTCGCTATCGAGTAGTCCAAGCGGAATCCAGTAGTAAGGCGTTTCGCGAAGAACATTAGGCACGGTCGAGCCACATCGGGAGCAAAAGTCATTTCTGTACCCGCTGGGTTTGCGCCACCCCGTGATCGTCCCTTGCCCTTGCTCCCACCGAAAATCGCGAGCGTTGACCAGCGTGGCAAGATTATGGCCGACCCCGGTTTGCTTGCGGCACAGGGTGCAATGGCAGCGATAGAAAAATCGGGGTTCAACCGCCAGGGAAAAACGTACCGCCCCGCAAAGACATTGCCCTGATGTCATGAGTATCTCCCTTGAAAAATGCTTCATCCGTATTTGCCGGTCAACGGGTTGGTATTGGAAAAGGGGGGCCGTCCTGTTACTGGCCCCTTATTGCCATGTCGGCTTGGCAAAATGATAACTTTGGGCTTCTCCTGCCCCTATTTCACGCAGTTCCCCACTAGCCCCCCCTGCATTTCAATGACGTTGAACCTATCAGTCGTCGTTGTCATCGCGATCACGGTAGCGACGGTGATCGCGATCATAGTCCCTGCGATCATAACCACGACGATCATCGTCACGGTCATAACCTTGATCATCGTCCCCTCTCTGGTCGTAGCCACGTCGATGGTCATGATCGTGATATCGCCCGTACCGCTCTCCGTCATCCCAGTGCGGGCCGCACCCCCCCAACAAGACGGCGCTGGAAATGGCCACGATGAAGATTACTGCGCGATTCATATGAACGTCCTAAACGTCGGAAGTATGGAAGGGTCATGGCTGCTCGAAACCTTCGTCCGGGCAGTGTTCAGACATAACTATGACCATTCGGTAACCCAATGATTCCGCTGAAAAATGCAAACAAGTGATAGCCACTGCCCCATCGAATGCCCGCCGAGACAGCCCGGGCCTGTCATCAATAGCCAAGGGGCTGTCGTCGAATGAAAAGCGCCCCTGATAAGGGGGCTATCTAATGGCAGTACTGAAAAAGTCTCTGGTGATGAGTCGACGTAAGCGACTGCTGCGCCTGAGTCACGAGTTGCCTGGTACGCCAGGCAGGAGAATAACAATATGAAATTCGTGAAAAGTCTTCTGGCTGCTGTACCCCTCATGGCACTGGCCATCGATGCCCGTGCCTATGTATCGAGCCAGGAAGCCGCCCGGCTGGGCACCAGCCTGACGTGGGTGGGAGCCGAAAAGGCCGGTAATGCCGACGGTTCCATTCCGCCCTACAACGGTGGCCTGACCACTGCGCCGCCCGGTTTCAAGACCGGCGACAGCATGCGCCCGGACCCCTTCGCAGGTGAAAGACCGTTACTGGTGATCAACGGCAAGAACGTCGAAACTTACAAAGGCCTGCTGACCGCCACCACTGTAGCGTTGGCCAAGCGCTACCCCGACTTTCGCGTCGATGTCTATCCGACCCACCGCACGGCATCGCTGCCACAGGCGGTACTGGACAACAGCCGCCGAAATGCCACCAACGCCAGGTCCCTCAACGGCGGGATCGCCATCGACAATGTGATGCCCGGGGTGCCCTTCCCGATTCCGCAATCCGGTGCCGAAGCGATGTGGAATTTTCTCCTGCGCTACCAGGGCGTCAACATCCACTCCAAGTACGACTCGTGGAGCGTCGACACGGCGGGCGTACCGAGCCTGGCGGTCACCGGCGAGGCATTCGTCTCCTTCCCGATCTACGAGAACCTGTCGAAACCGTTCAACAGCTCCGACATCTACTATCAGTTGAAGCTGTCCTATACCGGACCTGCGCGCCGAGCCGGCGAGTCGATCATGCTCAAGAACGCGACCAACCCGGCGGAGTTCCCTGGCCGCGCCTGGCAGTACATGCCTGCCCAGCGCCGCGTCAAACAGATCTCGATCCTGGCCTACGACACCCCCAACCCCGGTACTGCCCGTGCGCTCGAACTGTACGACTGGACGCTGGTGGGCAAGCAGGAAATGATCGTGCCCTACAACACTTACAAACTCACCTACGCTCGCGCTGCCAAGTCGCTGACCACGCCTAACTTCATTTCCCCGGACTTCGTACGCTGGGAAAAGCACCGGGTCTACGTCGTGGAGGGCAACCTCAAGCCGGGGGCGAAGCACATCTATCAGAAGCGCCGCTTCTACCTGGATGAAGACACCTGGGCAGCGGTGGCCTCCGATCAGTACGACACCAGTGGCCAGCTATACCGCGGCTCCTTCGCGTTCTTCAGCCAGAGCTACGACCAGCAGGTCCCGGACGCCACCCCTTTCATGACTTACGACCTGTCCAAAGGCACCTACAACATCAATGGCGTGGTGGGCCCCCATGGCGGCATCCGCTACATCGAGCCGCTATCGACGGCGCAGTGGGTGCCAGAGTCCATGGCGGGTGCCGGTATCCGTTAGGTCCGCGGCGAAGCAACTCCCGATCATGCATGACCGATGAATAGCAAAGCCCCCAAGATTCAACGGAACCGAGGGCTTGAGATGTCGGGTGAATGTTTTTGTGCAGATTGCGAGGATTAGCCAGCGGCCAATTGTAATCGCTGGCGAGTGCTTGAAATGGATCGATTGCAGGCCAACTGAATCACTCCGGAAATTGCAGATGCAAATGACCGACTGCTTCACGCCTTTCGAGACGGCAGAAATCGTCCCGAAGTGGCCGGTCAAATGTAGCGAGGGGGATCTGGCCATTCAAAGCCGCGAAGCGGCTTCGACTTGAAGGAAGGGGGCGACCACGTCTACGCGGTCCGACCTGAATCAGCTCTCAGAGGCGATCGTTGACTCGTCACTGGTTTGCGCAGCCAGCTTCAATCGGTCCGCTTTACAAATGTATTTTGGCTTGCTCTTCGGTGCCAGTTTGGCACTGGCCTTTTTGGCCTTAGCCTTGAACAGTTGCTTTAGTTTCTTTTGACGGTTCATGTTGTTCTACTCAGCCTGTAATTCTTGAATGATATCAGCTTGAGACATTTAACCGATTCAACGTTGCTGTTCCACGATCCTGAGCCAGGGCCAGCGAGCCTGATAACTTCTCGCCTTCTGATCGAACAGCTCTGGCTTGAGATTCTTTGGGTTGATTCGAAGTAGTCCGAGCTCGGTGTCGGCCAGGCCGTTGGGCGCATAGACCTCGCCCGTTTCGATATCCAGACCAATGCAGGTGCCGGCAATCAGGTAGCGATCTATCCCGTCTTTAGCTGACTGAAGCCTTGGATAATCCCCGCCAAAGCGCTGGCGGTACCACAGGTGGACGCGAGCCTGATTCTTGATCTCAATGTTCACGTCGAGGTCCTGGAACAGACGCTGACCTGATTCGATGACCTCATTCTCAGCTTCCCATGACAGGTCATCATCGAAGTAAAAGACGTCGTAATCCTTCACGCCCCACTCCGGCGGGCGCTGTGCCTGTTGATTCCAGACGGCCTGGAACAGGCAGCCGGCCGTTAGCATGCATTGGTTCAAACCGAGCTCCGGCAAACGAGCGGAAATCTCTGCGTTTACCGGATTGGTCATTGCGATCCTGACCAGGCTTTCGACAGTCAATGTCATCTTCATCCCTTCTGATTCATCTAATCCCGGCGATCGACAATACCCTCAACGCTTTTCAAATTTGCAAAAAAGTCGCCCTTTTTTCTCCCTCTGCCAATCTGGCGCGAATCATGCCTGATGCAATGGCCTGAAGTCGGTACTGACTATGTGGGTGACACTTTTGAAGCGAACCACCTCAGTGCCTGCCCCGATAATCGATAGCTTACTGACGAACTGTCGAGGTCAAGCATGACGAACGCAACTACGGAACAAGTCAGCCCACAAACACTGAGAAGAGTGATTGTGGCTGCCGGCATCGGCAATTTCGTCGAGTGGTTCGACTTTGCCGTGTATGGCTTTTTGGCTACGACCATCGCCCAGCAATTCTTCCCCAGCGGCGATGCCAGTGCCGCGCTGCTCAAGACCTTTGCGGTATTCGCCGTGGCCTTTGCGTTTAGGCCCCTTGGAGGGATTTTCTTCGGCATGCTGGGCGACAGGATCGGCCGCAAGCGCACCCTCGCGATGACCATCCTGTTGATGGCCGGAGCAACGACCCTGATCGGTCTGCTGCCCACTTATGCGGCAATCGGGGTCATGGCGCCGATTCTTCTGTCCCTGATCCGTTGCGCCCAAGGCTTTTCCGCCGGGGGAGAATACGCAGGTGCCTGTGCCTACCTGATGGAACATGCGCCGAGTGACAAGCGCGCCTGGTACGGCAGCTTCATTCCGGTGTCGACATTTTCCGCCTTCGCCGCGGCCGCCGTGGTGGCCTACGCGCTCGAGGCGTCATTGTCGGCCGAAGCAATGGGAAGCTGGGGTTGGCGCCTGCCGTTCCTGATTGCCGCGCCCCTGGGCCTGGTGGGGCTTTACCTGCGTTGGAAGCTCGATGAGACACCGGCATTCCAGGCGGTGACTCAGGAACATGCGGTCGCACATTCTCCCCTCAAGGAAACCTTGCGCAACCATGGTGCGGCGATCTGTTGCCTGGGCGCTTTTGTGTCACTCACGGCACTTTCGTTTTATATGTTCACCACCTACTTCGCGACCTATCTGCAAGTCGCCGGAGGCCTGAGTCGCGCAACAGCCTTGCTGGTTTCACTGATTGCATTGCTGTTCGCTGCGGCGATCTGCCCGCTGGCCGGACTGTATTCGGACCGGGTCGGGCGTCGAGTCACGGTGATGACCGCATGCGCGCTGTTGATCCTGGTCGTGTATCCATCGTTTCTGATGGCCAGCTCCGGTTCGTTCGCCGCGTCCATCGTCGGCGTCATGCTTCTGGCGATTGGGGCGGTGTTGTGTGGCGTGGTAACCGCAGCCTTGCTCTCGGAAACCTTCCCTACCCGTACTCGGTACACCGCCTCGGCGATCACCTACAACATGGCGTACACCCTTTTCGGCGGCACCGCTCCGCTGGTGGCAACGTGGCTGATCAGCACCACCGGCAGCAACCTGTCGCCAGCGTTCTATCTGATTGCGATTGCATTGCTCGCATTGGCGGGCGGGCTGGCATTATCGGAGACTTCAAGGATTTCCCTGCATGACGTTGCGACGCAGGAGAAAGCCGAGGGCGTGGGCGCGTCCGCCTGAAAACACGAAACAAGCCGGCCAGCCGTCACGTGAGCGAGGTTTCCCCAAGCGGCCGTTGACTGGCCGTCAAAACCCTGCACAATTGCCGGCTTTTTTCGCGACAGGACGTCACTCATGCAACGGATTGTAATTCTAGGCAATGCCGGTAGCGGCAAATCCACCCTCGCCCGCGCCCTTGGCAAGCGTCTGGGCCTGCCCGTGGTGCACCTCGACACCTTGTTCTGGGAGCCCGGCTGGTTAGAACCCGACGCGGAGCAATTCCGCGCGCGGGTCAGCGCCGCGGTTGCAGAGGATACCTGGATTTGTGAAGGCAACTATGCCCGGCGCACCTTTGACCTTCGCCTGCCCCGGGCCGACCTGATCATCTGGCTCGATACGCCGCGACTGACCTGCTTCGCCCGAGTGATCATGCGCAGCGTCAGCAAGCGCCCTCGCCCTGACCTGGCAGCCGGTTGCCCAGAGAAGCTCGACCGGGCGTTCCTGACCTTTCTGAACTTTGTGTGGAATTTCGATCAGGGTTACCGCCCCGGTATCGAGGCGGTGCGCCTGACCACAGGCCCGCGGATTCCTGTGGTGCATTTGTGCAATAGCCAGCAGATTGCCGCCTTTCTCCATGGCTTGCCCGCAATGCCAGGCACCTGCCCTGTATAGAGGGCGCATGATTTCACATTGATATCGCCGACTTGTCATGAAATGAAAAGAAATTGTCGTCGAATGAATGGTCGATAGCCTCCCCCGTCCATAAATTCCTCTTCGGGCCCGCGCGTTGAATCCCCGATCTGACGCCTGGCCCGGCTGGCGCAATGCCTGGGCGCATTTCTGATTTATATGCTCAACATAATAATAATCCGAGGGGTCGCATTGTATGCGTGTGAATTTACCCGTAACCGAGCATGAAAGAGTTTTCCCCACCGAACAGCGATTGATCTCCACCACCGATCTGGATAGCCGAATCACATACTGCAACGACGCCTTTGTTGCCATCAGCGGTTTCACCTACGACGAACTGGTGGGTCAGACCCATAACCTGGTTCGACACCCCGATATGCCTCCCGGGGTATTCGTGCATATGTGGCACACCATCAAGCAAGGCAAACCCTGGATGGGTATTGTGAAAAACCGCTCGAAGAATGGTGATTTCTATTGGGTCAGTGCCTACGTCACGCCCATCTATGAAAACGGACGCATGAGTGGCTACGAGTCGGTCCGCTCGGTGCCCAGCCGTGACCAGGTCCGCCGAGCATCAGCGCTCTATTCCAGGATGCGGGCCGGCAAGCCGATCGTTGCGCGCAGCGCGCGGATTTTCCGGCCACTGCGACAGGGGTGGCCATTATTGATGGCTGGCGGGGTTTCACTGCTCGGTATTCAGTGGCTATCGACAACCGCGGCACAAGGGGTCCTGATCGCGAGCCTTGGAGTTGCCTGGTACCTGATCGAGTCCCGAAATCGCAAGGCCATCGAGCGTACGCTGGCCGAGCATCCGAAAGCCTTTTCCGATCCGTTGGTCGCCCTCACCTACAGCGATAACCACGGCCCCCAGGGGCAACTGGACATGGCCATGGTCAGTGAGGAAGCGCGCCTGCAGACAGCCCTGAGCCGGCTCGTCGATGCCGGGGTCAATGTCAAGGCCAAGGCGGCGCAATCATCCGAGCTCTCAGGTTCCCAGGCACAGTCGCTTGATCGTCAGCGCAGTGAAACCGATCAGTCTGCCGCCGCCATTTCACAGATGGCCGCCACCATTCAGGAAGTCACGCAGAACGTCATCAGCACCGCACATGCCGCGTCGGAGGCTGACCAGTTGACCCGTGACGGTAGTGAGTTGGCCCGGCAAAGCCTGAGCGCCATGAAAACCATGCATGAGGCGGTCAACGAGATTGGCCAGGCGGTCGATGCATTGGCGAGCGAAACGCAATCGATCGGCAGTGTCGTGGATGTCATCACCTCCATTGCCGAACAGACCAACCTGCTGGCGCTCAATGCGGCCATCGAGGCGGCCCGGGCAGGTGAGCAAGGTCGCGGTTTTGCAGTGGTTGCCGACGAGGTGCGCTCCCTTGCACAACGCACCCGCACCTCCACCGAACAGATCCACGGCATCATCGCTTCACTGTATGCCGGTGCCGATCGCGCCGTATCAACGGCCAATCGTGGCGAGCAGATTTCCCGCGAAAGCATGCAAAGTGTCGAGGCGGTGCAGTCGGCGTTGGTTGGCATCAGCCAGGCCGTCACCCGGATAACCGGCATGAGCCAGCAGATGGCCTCGGCGTCTGAAGAACAAAGTCATGTGGCTGAAGATATCAATCAGCAGATCACCCGTATTGCCCAACTGTGCGACCACAGTGCCGGGCAGGCCATGCAAGGCGCCGCGATCAGCCAGGATCTGGAAGTCATGGCCGATTATCTGCACAGCCTGGCCGAACGTTTCAGCCGATAGCCATCAGTGCCTGTTGACCATCTTGCATCCGGACAACAGGCAGCCATCGGCCAGAAGCACTCATTCAATATCGGACTCTGCTTTACCAGACTCGGTAAGGGCGATTTAGCGTGCCGTGACATTGCGCCCCCACAAAATCTTTCAGTGGAAAACAGCGACGCGTCCCTCAACGCCACTATCGCCATCACCTTTAACCTGGCTTGTGGCTCCTATGTCAGTAACAGGTCGAAAGACAAGGAAATGATGCAGGCCAGAGATGCCGCCGAACTATTCGGCCAGGAAGTAAACAGCTCCTCTGGCTCTGTAAAATGGACTTGGGTAATACAGCCGTTCGCGATCGTTTGGACTCGGCAGACAGAGTTGGAATCACTGATTCACCCTGCATGAAAATCCATCATGACATGTTATGACATCGTTCAAAAACGGACTTTGGTCAACAAATACGGGGTTAAAAGGACGAATGGTCGAAAGGCGTCAAGCGTGGGGAATTGCCGGGAGTTTGCAGCCACTACAGGCTTTTCAGGCAGGCGCGTTCGTCGCGCTAAGGTGAACTTCACTTACTCAACGTGTCACATTAGGTCCCCGTCCAGCGAACTTCAATGGAGGTACAGCCTTATGAGCATGGCCACAATTGTCAGTGCCGTGATTTCCAGTCTCGCACCCAGTGTCTTTGACCAGAACAACCTGCAAGAACCCGGCGCACATGTTTCAGCCGTCGATTACCACTACGGTATGGACATCGATGTGAAACAGGTACTGCAGCGTACCGATACATCCGACAAGACCGGCGTAGTACCAGTGACTGTGGTCTACCTGGACAGCCAGGGTGAGCTTCACAAGATCCGTTTCCTCGAATGGGGTGCAAGCCCTGCCAGCCCCACCAGCATTGCCTGATCCGCTCGTCGATCGGATTCCGGGCCTCACCGCCCCCCAGAAGCGGAAGTTAAACCTCCCATGCACTCAGTGCGATTGAGGTTTTTTGTTACTTGAAAATGGACATGATCGAATGACTAAAAAGTTCATTCGAGAAACTCACTTTTATCTTGGTGGCTTAATGTCGCAAGATTAATTGATAACAATTGCTGGATCTAAATGGCAGTCAGCAACGGTAAGTTTCAATCAAATCGTGCATAGAGCCAAGTTGATTCACTATTGAAACCAAGAGGTCACCATGGAACTTAGTATGTTCTCTTCGTCCACCGTGGAATACGTGCGTTTAGGCGTTGTATATTTTCATCTTATCGCCTGCTGTGTGGCAATCGGGCTGGTCTTGACCAGTGACATTGCGATGGTCAAGCAACTCCTGAAGGGAGATGCGTCAGGCCACCACGATGACGCACACATGGAAAGCCTTCAAAAAACCGTAGTGCTTGCACTTGTAGCGCTCTGGATTACGGGCATTGGTATTGTCGGGATCGATTATGCCGGCAAGGGGATGGAATATTTCCTCAATCCAAAATTGCAAGCCAAAATCGGCATAGTTGTGCTGTTGACCTTTAACGGTTTCCTGTTGCATAGCGCTGTATTGCCGGCGCTGAAAAAAGCCGGTTCGTTACTCAAACTCTCCTTCAGCTTGCGCATGCTGGCGCTGTTCTCCGGCGCCCTCTCTGGCGTGTCGTGGTTCTATGCCGCCATGCTGGGTGTTGGTCGTCCGCTGGCCTGGAAGTATTCGCTGGTGGAGTTGCTGGCAGCCTATCCGGTACTCATCGTCGGTGGTTTCGGGGCGATGGTACTGCTCACTACCTGGGCAAAAAGCAGAGACGCTGAAGCGCGTAGGGAGCAAGGCACCTGGTCACCAGGAAATGCCGCCCTGGCTGGATGGTGAGACAAGGAAGTTCAGCTTTAGCCAATAAAACCCATTTTTAGCAGTTCGTAAAATGTCACTTGAGGATACCCAAATGAAATCCATGAAAGCCCTTTTCGTAATCGCCGCTCTGACCGCTTCTTCTCTGGCGATGGCCACAGGTGGTGGTGACAAGACGTTCAATCGCATGGAGTCGGCCCGGAAAGTCTCGATGGAGGCCTTCCAGGTTGCACAGAAACAGAAGGCTGAAGCCGCTGTCGCTGAAAGCAAAGCCAAGGCTGCCAATCACACCAACAGCTGATCGATGTAGCCTGCCCCCCCGGCTGACAGAAATGTGCAGCCTCAAGCCTCGCCAGCAGCACCCAAGGTGCTGCTGGCGCCGGTTTAACCGAGATCCCTTGGACCCACGCTTATGCCAGCCTCGCAAACCCGCCCCTCACCCGCGCCGTTGCTCAAACCGGGAGAGACGGTGGTCTTGTTCGACGGTGTCTGCAAGCTATGCAATGGCTGGGTGAGATTCTTGATTCGCCATGACCGCCAGCGGCGCGTGCGGTTGGCGGCGGTTCAGTCACCCGAGGGGCAGGCTCTGCTCGCATGGGCAGGTTTGCCTCTGGATCAGTTCCACACCATGGCGGTGATCCGCGACCGACAGTACTGGGAGCGTTCGCAAGCATATTTCGAAGTCATTGCCCAGTTGCCCGCACGCTGGCACCCCGTGCTTCTGTTGCGAATCTTTCCTCGCACGCTTCTGGATTGGGCATACGACCGCATTGCGCTTAATCGTTATCGGCTCTTCGGGAAATACGACACATGCCTGTTGCCGGATCCTGATCATGAACAGCGCTTTTTGAAAGCCCCCCTATGAACGCCCTCACGCGCATGAACCGGAACCGGCCATCCCTTCAGAAAACCATCCCCTCAAACAAACGCCCGACAATGCCGGGCGCCTGTTCTTCAGGTCTGTACTCAGAAGCGATAGTTGGTGCTCAGTTCCAGCGTCCGTGGGGCGCCCGGTGTGATCAGATCCACTGAGCCATGCGCCGAAGCGTAATAGTCCTTGTCGAAAACGTTGCGCAGACGCAGGGCCATGTCCCATTTCGGCTCGTTGTACAGCAGCGCGGCGTCCACGGTTGTGTAAGCCGGCATGACCACATTGTTATCCAGCGCGGTATAGCGATCATCGACATAGTTGGCCCCCATGCCCACACGCCAGGTTTGCGTCAGCGAACGCACCAACCACAGGTTGGCGCTGTGGCGCGGCGTCAGGGTGGGCACCTGCCCTTCGTTGGCGACCCCGTTGGTAAAGCTGTTGGACTTGGTGATTTCGGCATCCAGAAAGGCGTAACCGGCATAGACCTGCCATTTGTCACTCAACTGCCCGCTGGCGGTCAGCTCAAGACCGTCGGTGCGCTGCTCACCCGCAAGCACCAGTTTGGTCGGGTTCGCCGGATCGCTGGTTTTCATATTGGTGCGTTCCAGACGGAACAGCGCCGCGGTCAACGCCAGGCGATTGTCGAGCAGGTCCCACTTGCCGCCGATCTCGAAGTTGGTGGTTTCCTCTGGCTCAAGATCCTGGTTCGTCGTGCTCAGGGCGAACATCTCGGCGGAGGGTTGGTAGGAACGGCTCACCGAGACGTAATAGGACTGCACTTGATCAGGCTGGTAGACCAGACCGACTCGCGGGCTCCAGGTCGTATCGGTGCGGGACAGCTCGCTGTGCGTCAGGTCATCGGCGTACTCCTGGTCGAACACGTCGTAACGTACACCCAGCAGTGCCTTCCACTGTGGCGCCAGTTCGATCAGGTCCTGTATGTAGAAGCCGGCGGTGTCCTGGGTGTTGGTACCCTTGGCGGTTTGCCGATTGGCCTGGAACGGCACGTCGACCAAGGCATCGCGGTACACCGGCACCCTGGCCACATTGGATTGGCTGAATACGGACTGGTCCTTGACCTGGCGCCCCAGTTCCACACCATAGAGCAGGTTATGGTTCATCCCGGCAAGCACGGTGCGCTGCTTGAGTTCGGTCTGGTTGAACCACCCGTCCTCCTTGCGCTGCACGTTGCCACGATTGAGTTTTACCAGCAGTTCACCATTGGGAGCAGTGACGAAACGTGTCGGGCTGGAGTCAGCGAGTGTGTTGTTGCGATCCAGGTCGTAGTGGTAGTAACGACTGGTATTGCTCAGGCTGAAATCGTCGTTGATCCGGTAGTCGACACCCGCCGTGAACGAAAACACTTCGCTGCGGGTGTAGTCATCATCCGGGTCGGCGGCACCGAAGCGCTTGTCGCGGTCCACATCGACCGGTCGATCGCCTCGTGCCGGGATGCCGAAGTCAATCAGGCGCTTGTCATACAGATAGGTAGCACCCAGGTCCAGTTCCAGATCATCCGAGAGCTTGAAGTAGGCCGAAGGCGCGATGGCCTTGCGGTCGATGTAGCCGTCATCCCGGTAGGTGTCACTGTTCTCCAGCGCGCCTGTCACACGAAAGGCTTTATTGCCTTGCTGCTGATCGGCCCAACCGGCATCGAACTGAGTGCGTTTTTCGCCCTCGCTGTCGACACTGACGCCGACCTCCTGCTTGGGTGCGAAGTTGGGTGTCTTGCTGATGCTGTTGATCAGCCCCCCCGAAGAGCCTCGGCCATAAAGCACCGCAGCCGGCCCCTTGATCACTTCCACCCGCTCGACGTTGGACAGATCCCGAAAGTACAGCGCATCGTCGCGGATGCCGTCGACATACATGTCGCCAATGGCACTGAAACCACGGATGGTGACCTGATCGCGCTGACCGTCACCATTGGACAGGCCGATACCAGGGACGTTCTTCAGCACGTCCTCCATCGACCGCGCCCCCTGATCCTTGATGACGCTCTGGGGAATCACATTGACGGTTTGCGGGATATCCCGTAGAGGGGCGTCGATCTTCAGCGCGCTCCTGCTCTCGGTCGACATGTAGTTCTGCTCGCTGTACTCACTGTTCACAGCAGTTGCCGGTAGGGTTAGAGCAGACTCCGTTTCTGCCTGTAAATCAGGTACAACCAGAACACCCAGCAACGACAGAGAGGCTGGGTAAATGCGCGATCGAGCCACTATGGACACCTTTGTTTAAATTATCGCGCGAATAATAACGATTATCCTTTGTAAGTAAATACATATCATTCCTATATACAGTTCAGAACGATCGTCTCAATTTCATGGTTGGTCGACAGAAGCGGTAGTGCAATGCCGTATTCGGCAGCCAGATTATTGTGACGCTGACGCCGCGGTGGATGACTTATCCGGCCCCCCTCGATACCCTTTCGCACCCCGGTGCCTGACGGTAATTCAGGCCAAACCACACTTCATCCAGACGAACCAAAAATGAAATCCTCCGCAGGTTTGCTGTTGTCAGGTATCGAGCTGGACCGTGCCAGTTCCATCCCCTTGTACCGCCAACTCTACTTGCAGATTCGCAAACAGATCCTCAGTGGCAGGATTCAGGGAGGCGTGCGCCTGCCCTCCACCCGGACCCTGAGCAAGGAACTGCAGTTGTCGCGAATCAGCATTCTCAATGCGTTCGATCAACTGATTGCCGAAGGTTTTCTGACGTCGAGGACCGGGGCCGGGACCTATGTCGGCCATGAATGGGAAAGCCGCGGTATTGAAGACGATGAACACAAGCGTCAGCCTCCGCGCCTGTCCGACCTGAGCCAGTCCATGCTGTCATTGCGCAGCGATCATTTTCGCGGCGTTTCCTATGCGGACTGGGCGACCGGGAGCCCGACCTCGTTCCTGCCCAGCCACAGCGCCTACGATGCATTCCCGCAATCGGTCTGGAAGCGGCTGTTGAACCGCCACCTGCACAAGCCGACCAAGGCCATGCTTGGTTATGGCGAACTCCAGGGATTGCTGGCCCTGCGCGAGGCGATTGCCGAGTACGTCTTCGATGCCCGTGGCATCGATTGCAGTGCCGATCAGGTGGTCATCGTGTCCGGCGCCCAGCAAGCCTTCAACCTGCTGGGCATGCTGTTGCTCAATCCGCAGGACAGTTTCTGGATGGAAGATCCGGGGCATATCGCGGCGCGCATTGCGCTCCAGGCCCAAGGTGGTCAGGTCGTGCCGTTGCGTATCGACGAACAGGGGATCGATGTCCGGCAAGGCCTGGCTTTGTGTCCTGACGCCCGCCTGGTGTTTACCACGCCTTCCCGTCAGCATCCCTTGGGCGTCACCATGAGTTATGGGCGACGCCAGGAACTCATCGACTGGGCCGCCCAGAATCAAAGCTGGATCATCGAGGACGACTGCGACAGTGAATTTCGCTACAACGGTCGCCCCCTGCCGGCACTCTATGCCATGGACCAATGGGCCCGGGTCATCTACGCCGGAACCTTCAGCAAAGTGCTCTTCCCCTCGCTGCGACTGGGTTACGTGATACTGCCGAACGCCTTGATCGAACCCTTCTGCACCCTGCGGGCGGTCATGGATCGCAGCCCGCCCACGCTGCTACAGGCCGCCACGGCGGACTTCATGCGCGAAGGCCACTTTCTCGGCCATATTCGTCGAATGCGCGCCCTGTACCAGGCTCGCCAGCAGGCACTGGTCGAACAACTCCAGAAACGGCTGGGCTCTTTCTTCAGGATCACGCCGGTGGAAGCCGGCATGCACCTGATCGCCTGGTTACCCGCGCATCTCGATGACGACGCCCTGGCCAGGGAACTCGGCCAGCATGACATTCATACCTATCCCCTGAGTGACTACTGCGTCGAACATGTCTTGCCACCGGCGCTGTTGATCGGCTTTGCCAGCACCCCCGAGGACCAGGCCCAGGCGCGCGTCGAAGCACTGGCCCAGGCCCTGGACAAAATGGGCTACCTGCAACCGGCCACTTGACCCAAGGCAAGTGGTCTTATGATTTAACTGATAATGGATCTATCGAGAGTTCCTGACTGGCGCGATAAAGGCTGCGCCGGTAGACCCGGTGTCTGAACCAGGAACGACTCGAATGAACAATAAGATCCAGGAACGATTCAACGCCTTGCTCAGCCATAAGGCTGTCGAGGCCGGAGCTCCCCCCGTACTGACTGAGGCACTGGCCCGCCAGTTGCTCGACCGACTGGCGCAATTGCGCCTGTTTGCCCACGCCTACCCCTTGCTGACCAACCTGACCCACGGCCGTGTCACCCCTGGCGACCTGCTGGATTTTGCCTATCGCCACGAACTGCAGGGCCTGAGCCTGCACCTGCTCGACGGTGAGGAAAACAGCCTCAGTCAAATGACCGCCGCGCAACTTCAGGCGTTTGCAGACAAGGCCAATGCGCTGGGGCTGGACGTGCATCTGGAAATCAGCAGCACGCTGAAAAAAGATGTCGATCAAGTGATCGCCATTGCCAAGGCGCTGGGTACCCGCAACATCCGTGTCTACTCACGCTACGAAGGGGCGCTGTCCCGGGTCATGGACGTGATCGAGTCAGACCTGCACTACCTCGCGCAACAGGCAGACGAGCACGATCTGTTCTTCGACTTCGAACAGCATGAAGAACTCAAGAGCGCCGAAATCGCGCAACTGCTGGACCGGCTGAACCACCCTCGCCTGCACGCGCTGTTCGACTTCGGCAACATGATCAATGCCTGCGAGCAGCCCCTGGCGGCACTGCGCACCCTGGCGCCGCACATACGCCAGACCCACCTCAAGGGTGTGCGCATCGTGCCTGAACAAAACGGCTTCGGGCATTACGGCGTGCTGCAAGGCTGTGACGAAGATGACCTGCCCAACGCACGCATGTTGTTCGAATTGCTGATGCTCGGCGAATCAACCCCGCAAGTGATCGCCTTCATTCTGGAGCAGGAAAACCACTACGTCGCCCCGTCGTTCCGCCAGCTCGACGAAGCCGCCGATCCGTTCATTGCATACAGGGAAATGAGTGAAACAGCGCTGCCGGAAGGCTTCTCGCTGGAGCGAATGCTGGTCGATGAGCACCGTTGGGCAAACAACCAGGTCGCCTACATACGGGGTCTGCTGGCCGAGTTCCGCACTCTGGCCGAGCTGACCCTGGCCCATTGCGCTAACGCCTGAACCTGACGTGCCGACCGGCACTGCCTACCCAATAACGCCTGGAGAACAATAATGACATCCCATGACAAGGCCAAATGGCTCAGATTCCTGATTCTCATCCTCGGTGGCGGCACCATCTACAAGCTGGCGAATCTCAAAGACGCCTTCTACATCCCCATGCAAGAATTCATGGGGCTGTCCCACACTGAAATCGGCGTGCTGCTGAGCGCCAACGCCATCATCGCCACCGCGCTGTTCGTGGTGGGCGGCATGCTTGCCGACCGGTACGACACGCGCAAGCTGATCCCTCTTGGCTTGATTGGTACCGGCGGCCTCGGGCTTTACCTGGCGACCTTCCCGCCCTTCAGCAATCTGCTGGTGGTGTTCTGCCTGCTGGCCGTGTGTGCCGACTGCCTCTTTTGGCCTTCGCTGCTCAAAGCCATCCGCAACCTGGGCGACGATAAGGAACAGGGTCGCCTGTTCGGCCTGCTCGAAGGCGGGCGTGGCGTCATCGATACCCTGGTCGCCTTCTCTGCGCTGGGCGTCTTCGTCGCCATGGGCTCCGGTGAAAACGGTCTGAAATCGGCGATCCTGTTCTACTCGGTCATCGACATTCTTGCCGGGACCCTGACCTGGCTGCTGCTCAAGAGCGGCAAGACCCAGTCTACCGCCAAGCCGAAAAACGGGTTGTCGAACCTGTTCGAGGCCATCAAGGTGCCAGGCATCTGGCTAGTCAGCCTCAACGTGTTCATGGTCTACATCGTGTACTGCGGCCTGACCTATTTCATTCCCTACCTCAAGGAAATGTACGAGCTGCCCGTGGCCCTGGTGGGCGCCTACGGCATCATCAACCAGTACTTCCTCAAGATCCTGGGCGGCCCTGCCGGTGGCTTCATTGCCGACAAACAGTTCAAGAGTTCCAGCCGCTATCTGAAGTGGGCATTCGTGGCGTTGTTGCCGCTGATGGGTGTCATCATGCTCATTCCGAAAAGCCCGGATTTCATCTACGCAGGCATGGCGGCCACCCTCTCCTTCGCGCTGATTGTCTTTTCCATGCGCGGCGTGTTCTGGGCCCCCATGGGTGAAGTCGGCATTCCCCAGCACATCACCGGTTCAGCCTTCGGGATCGGTTGCCTGATCGGCTACGCGCCCGGCATGTTCGCCTACGTCATCTATGGCGCCATCCTTGACCACTTCCCGGGTCAGCAGGGCTACAACTACGTGTTCTCGTTGATGAGCGTATTGGCCATTATCGGGTTCATGGTGTCCAGCCTGCTGTATCAAGCGGTCCGCAAAAACGCCACGATCACTGGCAAAGTCAGCGCCGCGCAAGCCTGAACATAGATGGTGCATGCAGCGCTGCCCAGGGCGGCGCTCTTGTCCGGTGCCACCACACCCTGCATGTTGATTTGCTGCACAGTTACCAGCCCCACTAGAGCCACTTGCTATAGCCCGAGTTACCGGAGGCAGTAGCTGTCCGTGAAGCGATACCTGTTCGACGGTGGTAATGACATGTTCATTTTTTGTAGTAAACGCTAGCGTCGTCGAGTTTCAAATTCGCGGGTACCGCCCGCTTCGCCGTATCGGATCCGGCTGGCAGGCTGATCGACAGGGGTACGCTTTGCGTGACATTGGCCATACGGGTGATTTCCACCTGCAGCTGATCCTTGCCGAGCAGGTAGTCGGCCAGCTTCTGGGAAAACGGCCAGTAGTTCAGATCGGCTGTCAGGGTCAGCGGCCCGACGGCGTCGGCCGGCACCAGAAAGGAGAACTCCCCGATATCGTAGCCCTTGGGCAGAATGCGGTTGTCCGAGAGAATTTGCGTGGCATTCCAGACCTCGACGTCCAACGGGTTGCCGTCCTTGTCGCCTATGTGCACTTTAAAGTTTCGCGTGTTGACCTCGGTCTTGCCGTCCTTGATCGAACCCAGGCGATAGACCTCGCGACCACTGGCATCCTGCACCCGGAAATCGATCCACATCTCCCGACCCTCGGGAAAGCCGGTCGGCAGTTTGTGCCCGGCGCCAACGTTGGTCACTTTGACGGCTACCGAGGTGTATTGCCCGGGGGGCACGGTTGCCGGTACTTGCTGGAACTTTATTTCCCCGGCGCGCGCGAGCATGTCGCGTGCGCGTTGCGCGCCCTCCTCTTGACCAAGATGCTTGAGCATCGTCGCGTTGGCTCCGCTGAACCAATGCGAGGCGACCTCCTTACGGTCCGGCCCCATGATCGCGGCCTTGCCCGCAAAGCCCGGCATGTGGCAACTCTGGCAGGTCACATTGTTAAGGCTGTAGGTGCTCTCCTGCCATTCGTCATAAGTGCGCTCCACCGCCACGCTGCTGAACGGGTGCGTGACGTTGTGGCAGGTGCCGCAAAAGTCCGAGCGCGTGTGCAGAGCGGAATACACGGTGTCGTGATAAGGCGAAACGGCATCCTTGCGCGGGCCGAACTTGGTCGGTTTGCCGTGCGCTCGCGGGCTCAGAACATAGGCGCCGTTATCGAGGCCCGTGCGGGCACTGATGTTGTGGCAGGTGTCACAATCGACCCCGGGCATCGGATGATTCTTCGCACTGTCTTCAATCGAGGAGCGGTTGACTTGCGAAGTGATCTGCCCGGTGGTCAGACCGATCGGGGTATGGCAGCCGGTGCAGAAGTTATCGACCTTGCCCTCGGTGGCCGCACTCGCACGCTTGAGCAAGGCCCGATAGATGGGCTCATCCCAGGCCTGGGACATCATCGACGAGCGCCACTGCCTGTAGATCTCCGTATGGCAAGCGCCACAGACCTGGGCATTGTCGAAGTCCTTCACATTCAAGACCAGGTTGCCGGTGGTATTGGCCCGATGCGGAAAGAACGGCATCGCGCCAATCACATGCATGAGCCTGGAGCGTGCCGGCTCCAGCCACTTCTCATTGTTTTGATTGTCATTGCCCAGAGGTTCGTCAGCCACCACCAGCGTTACCGTCAGCAGGCAGGTTAGAAAGCACAACCGGTGCAGCGCTACCTGCGAACACGTATGTCTGGAGTGGCTCATAAGCATTTCCCCTGGACGGTTGCAGAGGATGACCGCAGTACTTCTATTGAGTAAGCCCGGTATTGAGAAGCCAGGGCTACTTCGTGATGCAAACCGATGGCTACAGGCAATCACCCAATGGAGTACAGACAGCTCCACAGCATCCCGGCCCTGCACCTTGCATGAACGGGACAAGCTCACTCAGCAATTACTCTGCCAGCGTTGTATAAAATAGGCGCGGTGACCTGAAAGATCCGCAAACATTGGCCAGCGCTTGAAGTAACCGGCTAATGAAGATGCGAATACTACTGAGCAATAGCCCCCATTAGTGGGGGCTCACTCCGAATCGGGGGGGTGTCAGACGGGAGGGTCAGGGTTTCTCTGCGGGGTGCACCTCGCAAATCCGGGGCCACTCACTTTACGCGATACGAATTACTCTCTGTCCTTGGTCGACCGAATGAGATTGCCCCGTAACTTCACAATGGCCTTCTGCATCTGCACGAACTCGTCGGGATCAAGACCGGTTTGCGGGAAGCCGTCTTCGGTGAGACCTTCGCGCAGTGTTCGCCCCTCTTTGGTCAGATTGATCCGCACCTGGCGTTCGTCTTCCGGGTCGCGCTGGCGCACTAAATAACCCATCGCTTCCAACTTCTTCAGGATCGGCGTGAGGGTATTGGATTCGAGAAACAGCTTTTCGCCGAGGCTGCCAACGGTCTGGTTGTCTTCCTCCCACAGCGCAACGAGGGTGATGTATTGCGTATAGGTCAGGCCGAGCCGTTCGAGCATCGGCTTGTAGGCCTTGCCGAAGGCCAGGTTGGTGGAATAGACCGCAAAACACAGGAAGTCGGTGAGTTTGAGATCCAGGGCGGATGTCTTGTCGGTGTTTTTCATGGGCGTTCTCCTGGCTCAATCTTGCGAGACCGAAACTATACGTCGTACGCGATGGTATCGGAAGAACGTATAAACGCCGACGGCGAACACACCGGGAAATCCCCGGTGAGTTCGCCGTGTAGTGGGTTATGCCGTCAGGACGTTGATGTCGACGTCAATATTGCCGCGTGTGGCCTTGGAGTAAGGGCAGATTGCATCGGCGTTGTGGGCCAACTCGGTCGCCACCCCCTGGTCCAGCCCCGGCACTCGCAAGGTCAGTCGGGCCTGGAGGAAGTAAGCCGCGCCGGTCTGGCCCAAGTCCACTTCAATGTCGACGGCGGTGTCTGTCGGCAGTGTCACTTTCATCTGTTGGGCGACCAGCCCCACCGCTGCGATGTAGCAGGCCGACCACGCTCCGGCGAACAGTTGCTCGGCTTTCGGGTGCGGCTGGACGGCAGTGAGCACGTGTGCCGGTGTATCGCTGCCGGGGGACGACAGCACGATATCGAGGTCGCCGTTATGACCGCGCGAGGTGTTGCCCGCGCTGTTACGGATAGTGTGGGTCTTGCCGGTTACCAGTACTTTTTCGATCTTGCTCATGGGGACTTCCTCAGGATTTTCTATTTCATGCGATTAGATCGCATGCGATGCTAGATATTTAAAACACACAACGTTCATCAATTGACGTGTGCAATGATCCAGTTGTTGCCGTTTTGGCCATTGGAAGCGTGAGTGGTTGAGATAAACATTGTGCGGCGGCTTCCGGCGTTCATGGCTGAGTCTCCAAACGGCAGGGGTTGTTATCACATCTCATCGCTTTCGATCTGATCGCATGCGATGTATTGATACTCAACCAAAGCCCCAATGATGTCAAAGTTTATTTTGTGTCTTGGCGATGAGCGGTAGACGCAAGATCAATCTCGCTATCCTCTCCCTTGCGGAAAGGATGATGGGCTTCTTACCGTCCCGCCCTCCGGAGCCCCTGGTTACGCGCATCGGATCGCTTTCACGCATGACGATCAACGCTTTGGTGCTGAAATGAAATGGACGTTTTTCACTCGAAAAAAAACCGGCCATTCGAGCCGGTTCTTTGATTTCCTGAGCCCCACACGCAAAAAACCCCCTCACAAGGAGGGGGTCTGATGTTTGAAAGGTTCAGACGGGTTCACCCGTCTTTTCCTGGAATCTCGTCAGTTCAGCGCAGCGCAGGAATTCCCGCAAACATCCAGGTAGATTCCTGAACCGGCGTTGCTGCGTTGCGTTTACGCGCCCACTGAGTCAGCGCCACCATCATCGCGAAGCCGAGCACGATCAACACCGGATAGGCCATCAGCAACTCGGTGAGCGAATACTTCCAGGCCAGCGGTCGGCCGACACCGAGCATGGCGGCATACAACCAGGACACGCCCGACAGTGCACCAGAGAACAGAGCAAACATTCGTACATTGACCTGAAGATCAAGCAGCGAGCCGGCCTTCAACATTGCAGGCAATACATAGCGGTGCAACAGCATGCCGTTGAACGTCAGCAACAATACAATAATAACTTTTGCTTGAAGCTTTGGATTGGCAAAATAGGTCATGCCTTTTTCAAGGTAATCAATGCCTATTACCGCAGCTCCCGTGACCCACAAGAATATCAACGCATTGGCAACAGACTTCTGAAGACTGGCCATATGTTCATTATCGTGCCCCGACGACACACGACCTTTCAATAAGTCCTTTACCATTGCCGCATCGCTGGCAAACACCAGACCAATAGCTACGCAGCAAGCCAACAGGTGAATGTACACTACGCCTAAACGCAAAAACTCCATGGATTCTTTCTGGCCGATCAGGCCCATAATTGTACTAATATCCAAGATTACATCTCCACTTATTGCGGCAGTGCAAATTGACCATGCCCCAGGCATGCGAATTAATTAATTAATTAATTAATTGCGCCTGCACGATCAAGTTCGCATTGATTGAATCGGCTAAATAATTTGGTATTACAAGAGAGAGCGACTCGCCCAGCAAGTCAGTGATGACGGCATACTATCACTCCAGGTCTCAGGTAAAAAAATCCCCATGCGCATTCCATTCAATGCAGATGAGGTATACGTCCATTTTATTAGTGAGTGCAGCGCGAACTATCAAAGGATCCGCCTGCCGGTAGATCAGAGCGAAGCATATCAAAATCGTTCACTTTTTGAGCAGTACGCTCGACAAACGGTACTAAATCCAACACCTTGAGGTACCTGTCCTCCTGGCTGAAACCTGCATGGCTACAACGCTGAATCGATTCACTTGGCATGCCGAAAAAAAACCTCTATTGCGCTGAACTTTCGTCGCCAGACCCGACCAATGGCGAAAATTGCCTACTGGTCACCGGCAAGTTCGAGTCGCCTGAAGGGGCCGTCGACGCGTCTCGCTCGACTCAGCCACACCCACGCTGTATCGAGGTTCTTTTTGAGCGGTGCCCCGGGCTTGCTCAAGCCAGCAATTCGGTGATCCACCGGGCCTGCCGAGCGATATCCTGCACCGTCTCTTCGGGCACGGCGTGCTGCTCCAGGGCAAAGTGGCTCAGGGTCTTCTGTTTCTGGAGCAACTTGCGCTGCCACTTGACCAGGAACGCCGGGCTGCGGGCCTGCATCTGCAACGGGCCGAAGTACAGCTCCTGGGCGGTGTAGATCACCGGCCCTGCGCGTTCGGCGACGATGATTTCGTAGTCGAAACGATTTTCTCGCAGCACTTCCTCGCAGAGGATGCGATAGCCATTGTCCATCAGCCATTGGCGCAGTGGCTGCTCGCCGCCGTTGGGCTGCAGGATCAGGCGCTCCTGACCGCTCAGGTACGCCTTGCCACTGTCGAGGATGTCGCGGATGGTTTCGCCGCCCATACCGCAGATGCTGACCGCTGTAATCCCGTCTCCCGGCTCGATTGCCGCCAGGCCGTTGGCCAGGCGCACGGTGACTTGCGAGTCCAGGCCGTTCTCGCGCACGGTGCGGTTGGCCGCGTGGAACGGCGTCAACGCCACCTCGCCGGCCACCGCCGCCGCAATGGCGCCGCGGCGCATCAAGGCCACCGGCAGGTAGCCGTGATCCGAGCCGATATCGGCCAGGCGCGCACCGGCTGGCACATAGGCGGCAACGCGCTCCAGGCGCATGGACAATGTCTGTTCGTTCAACTGCGGCCCCTTTTCACCACTAACGTCCGGCGACTTGGGCCGGATCGGGGCGTGATTCTGTCGAGCAATGCCGTGCATTTCAAATTTATGTGACCAGGGTCATGGCCCTTTTCACGCAATCACTTGCGCATACACCGATCTGTCGACGTTGCCACCGGAGAGAATCACCCCCACCCTTCTTCCCGACATGGCTTCACGCTCCGAGATGAGCGCTGCCAACGCCGACGCACCGGCCCCTTCGGCAAGGTTATGGGTATCGGTGTAATACACGCGCATGGCTTCGGCGATCTGGTCATCGCTGACCGATACGATCCGCGCAGCACCTGCCGCGTAGACGGCAAAGGCTTCAGGAATCGGCTTGCGCACGGCAAGGCCGTCGGCAAAAGTGTTGGCCGAAGCGGTTTCACGAATTGCACCAGCGTCAAACGATAGCTGTGCAGCCGCCGCCTCAGTGGAAACCACGCCAACCACTTCAGTTTCCAGACCCAGCGCATCGCGGGCGGCGATCACCCCGCAAATCCCCGATCCACAGCCAATCGGTACATAAACGGTATCCAGGTCCGGCGCTGCGTTGAACAGCTCCAGCGCATAAGTGGCGACGCCTTTGACCAGCTCGGTGTGAAACGGCGGAACCAGGAACAGGTCCTGCGTGTGCGCCAGACGGGCCGCCTCTTCACGGGCATCATCGAAATCGCGGCCATATTCGACCACTTCAGCCCCAAAGCCGCGCATGGCGTTGTTCTTTTCTACCGAGTTACCTTCCGGCACGACGATCAACGCCTGCAAACCCAGTGTGCGAGCCGCCAGTGCCAGGCTCTGGCCATGGTTGCCGCGGGTAGCGCTGACAATGCCCTTCGCGCCCGGGTGCTCGCGCTTGAGCCAGTGCATGAACGTGATACCGCCACGCACTTTGAAGGCACCGGTAGGCGTGTGATTTTCGTGCTTGACCCACACCGTGCAACCCAACCGCTGAGCCAGCAAGGGCCAGGGGTACTGGGCTGTGGCGGGCATCACCTGGTAAACGTGGCGAGCGGCTTGTTCGATATCGTCGCGAGTCAGTGTGTGCATCGGTTATCTCCCGGGGATTTCGCCCAGTCTGCACACGGGTGCCGTATTGTGCCTTTCAAAAAACTGACCTGACTTTTGTCCCCCCTCTTCACTACTATGGTGTCCATGAGTCATCGAAATCGCCCGCCGCCACCACGCTTGTCCGAACCGGTCCGTCGTATCGTGGCCGGCCCTTGGGCGATCGAATTGCTCCCCGGCTGCGCCTACGCGACCCGCTATGTCGCGACCCAGGCGGGAATCGGCTTCGCCTTCGACAGCCAGCGAGGCCTGCACGCCATCGGCAGCGACCGAATACGCCCCTTCGATGCCGTGCCCAACGGCCTGGCGTTCGTCCCCGTCGGGTGTGACGTGTTGTCCGAATCCCCCCAGGGCGGCGAATACTTGCGGGTGATTCGCACCGATGGCATGGCGTTGATGGGGGATCGTGCCTTCAACAATCGCATCGACCGGCAGGCCACCGCTCTCGCGTGGCGTATGCGCGCCGCGCTGTTGCGGTCCTCTGTGGAGGACGATTGGGAGGCCTGGGCACTGGCATTGTCCGAACGGGTGACGGGTAGCGAAGCTGTGTCGACAACACCCAATGGCTCGATAACCGGCAGCCGAATGCGCTTGCTCGATGAGTTCATTGATGCAGGCCTCGAAGCCCCGTTGAGCGTACCGGCGATGGCGGACCTGCTTGGATTGTCCGAAGGGTACTTCATGCGGGCCTTCAAAAACGCCACCGGCAAAAGCCCGCACAGCTACCTTATCGACCGACGCGTCGCCAAGGCCCGTGCCCTGATGCGCGATTCGACCGTCACCCTGACGGAAATCGCCTATGCCTGTGGTTTCAATTCCCAGGCGCACATGGCGACCACCTTCAAGCAACGTCTTGGAGTGAGTCCGGCGCAGCTGCGTCAGTCTTTGGGGTTAGAGCAGATTGACAGCGAATCCCACGCCACAGCTGACCTGCTCGGCATGGCCAAAAGAAACTGAGGAACCCAGGGAATCGAACGGTGTCGCAGCGGTCCAACACGCGGCAGCACAATGGGCGCAAGACGCCCAACATATTGCCTGCCGACCGCCATTGCCCATGGGAGAACCCATTGCCAGCTATTTTTTTGCGTCAAGTTTTCCGGTTAGCGATCGTGCTCTTTTGCGCTGGCACCTCGTCCTCCGTTTTCGCCTGCCCGGCCGGGCAGTATCAGGTCTGCATGGTCGCTTGTTTTTGTGCTCCAGGTTCCGAAGAGGAAGCTGGAACGATCTTCGACGACATGAACCAGATGGCGGCCTCTGGATTGCAGAACTGGATTGTGCAATCGCGCAACACCGCGGCAACCGGCGATATCCAGCCAATCCCGCTGAATATCCGGGCCCAGCTCGAACCCTACTATGACATTCAAGTGCTCGATTCGGCTCGCTACAAGGTAGGCGATGATGTGGAGCTGAACGCCGCACACACCATGCTGCAGAATCCCGATGTACGTGCGGTCACCCTTATCGACATCATCGTCTTTCGAAATCCCGAAGATGCACTTAACGATGTCGCGCTGTGGGCGCATGAGTTGAAGCACGTGCAGCAGTACCAGCAATGGGGCGATCGCGAGTTCGCCACTCGTTATACCCGTGATTACGAAGCCGTCGAGGCGCCGGCCTACGAGATTCAAGCCCAGGTAGCCAGAACGCTACGAGCCAGCCAGGCTCGGGCAGAATCGCCTCGGCTTCCTTGAGTTCAAAAGGTCAAGCCTGGTCAGGTCAACATCGAAAGGTGGCACCGCCCCTTCTCATGCCGATTGTCTGCGCCAGGTGCCGGGGGATGTGCCGAATTGGCGCTTGAATGCGCGACTGAACGCGGCTTCGGAGTCGTAGCCAACGGCAAAGCCGATTTGCGCCACATTGCCGCGACCTTCGCGCAACTGTTGAGCCGCCACGTGCATGCGCCACAGCGTCAGGTATTGCATCGGCGGCTGTCCGACCAATACCGTGAAGCGCTCGGCGAACACCGAGCGCGACATGCCCACTTCAAGCGCCAGGGCTTCTGCCGTCCAGCCTTCGGTTGGACGGGCATGCAATAGCGCCAGTGCGCGCCCGATATGCGGGTCCCGCAACCCCGCCAGCCACCCACGCCGCTCAGCGGGAAGGCTGGCGACATACTGGCCGACGGCTTCGACAAATAGCAGCTCCGATAACTTGGCGATGACCGTTGTCGAGCCGACGCGGCCCGCCGCGATTTCACTGACAGCAAAACGAAAGGAGCTTTCGATCCAGGTACCCGAAGCCGTCGCGCGCAAATCCAGCTTCAATAAGGAAGGCAACGACGAAAGCAACGGACTGAAGGGTGTTTCTGAACCGAGGAACCCGCACAGCAACTGCGTGGCCTCGCCGCCCTCGCCGTACTTGATCCGTGATATGCCGCCGACTTCTGGCGGCTGGATGACTTCTCTGGCTGGCATGGGCGCAATGCTCAGGTCGCTGCCAAAAGAATGTGCGTCGTTGCGAGGAAGCAAAACGAGTTCGCCTGCCCCAACCTCGATGGCGGCACCACCGTCGATTTGAATTTGCATGCGCCCAGCGGCGACAAAGTGCGACGCAATGATGTGTCGAGGTGCCGCCAGGAACGGCTTGCAATCATCCGCCGAGACTCTGCCGTTGATGCACCAGGGCGCAGTGAGTTCCGCCTCGAGGAAGACCCCTCCAGACAGCCGAATCACACGCAACACATCAGAAAGCGCATCCAACACTTGACCGCCCTCCTTTCCGGAGTCCGGAGCAGGTTTTCAGGCGCACCGGTCATTCACCGCCTGAACTGCGACGCCTAGATTAGCACCAACGCGGAATCAGCGATCGAAACTGTCCCCAGAGGCTTCACCCAAGGTCATTGGCTCCGACGTCAACCGAAATTGCCCCATTCAAACGCCACCAGGGCAGCAGGAGATCCATATGAACAGCGTCGTTACCCTACCCGGCTCAGCGTCAGTCAACACCGCCCGTTATGCGCAAATGGTCAGGTCATCGAAAAAGTCCGAATGGCAGATCGATCGCGATCTGCTTCAGGACCGCAGTTTCGACTATTCGCGCAAATTCCTCCCCGACGGACTGTCGCAGGTCGACCGCCTGACCTTTCTCGATGCGGACCAGGCGCGCCTGCTCAGTCAGATACAGGGCCGGACCTATGCGTACATCTTTGGCCTGGTCGAGCGTTTTATCAGTGCCAAGATGCTCGATCAGGGGCGGGCCCATGTATTTGACGATCAACTGGCCCTTGAAGCGCTGGTGCGTTTTTCCAACGACGAGATCAAGCACCAGGAGTTGTTCCGGCGTATGGAGACGATGATGAGTTCGAAATTGCCAGCGGGATATCGTCAGGTTGCCGATCCAAACGAGGTGGCGCGCGCGGTACTAGCGGCCAGTACCTGGTCGGTGCTTGCACTGACCTGTCACATCGAGCTGTTTGTTCAGGCGCACTACGTGCAAAGCATCGCCCCGCGCGAGGAGCTGTGCCCGTTGTTCAAGGATGTCTTCAAATTCCACTGGAAGGATGAAAGCCGGCACGTCGTACTCGATGAACTGGAATGGCGGGACGAGCACGCGAAACTCTCGTCGGCCGAGCACGACCAGGCAGTGAATGACCTGATTGCGCTGGTAGCGGCCGTCGACGCAATCCTGCAGGCACAATCGGCAGCCGATGCCGATTACTTCATCAGTCATGCTTCACGATCGTTCAGTGTCGAAGAGACCGTGCAAATCAAGACCTGCGTGCTGAGCGCCTACCGCTGGCAATACATTATCTCGGGCGCACGGCATCCTCACTTCGGCCGACTGCTGACGCAAATGACAACGCCAGCACAGATGTCCAGGATTCAGACCGCTCTGGCCCCAATCATGAGCAATTGACCGACAGCGCGACTGACTGCTCGTCGGTCGCACTGCGCGATGACGTGCTGATAATGAACCATTGAGGAAGGCGACCATGACGATACCGATGTGGATGCTGCTGGGGTTTGCGACCTGGACCTTGCTGCTATTAATGGCAACCGTCGGGGTTTATCGCTGGGTCGCAATCCTGTTCTCGAGTGTTCCGATCGCCTCTTTCCGAAGCGATCGGCTCGAAGGCGAAGATTGGTATCGCCGCGGGACAAGGGCCCACGCCAACTGTGTGGAAAACCTGCCTGTGTTTGGCGTCATCGTGTTCGTGATTACAGCCCTTGATGTCAACGGCGCCGCAGTGAACTACTTGTCCACACTCGTCCTGATCGCCCGCGTGTGCCAGTCATTGGTTCACGTCTCCCATGAGCAAACCAATGCGTTCGTGGCAGTTCGGTTTGCCTTCTTTAGCGTTCAGTTGGTGTGTTTTCTCGCGCTCATTGTAATAGCCGCTTGTTATGGCAGATGACCAGTTGCCCGCTAATCCTCGAATCGCCCCGTGCCGTCTCGATCGCGCTCGTAGTGTCGGGTGAGTGCAAACGCCGGCAACCAGGCCTCGCGCCGCACAGTCCAGCTCTCGTAGGTTGGCGTCAACTGGTCAGGGGCATCCAGAGATCCGAGGTTCACCTCGACTTCGTCTGCGCTGCGTGAGAACACCGACGAACCGCACTGCGGACAGAAGTGCCGCCCGGCGTAATCACGCGTTTTGCCCTCGATTGTCACGGCATCCTGATGAAATATCGCGGACGCATGGAACAACGCCCCATGGTGCTTGCGGCAGTCGAGACAGTGACAAACACCAACCCGGAACGGGCGACCCGACGCGACAAAACGCACTTTTCCGCACAAACAACCGCCGGTGAACCGGTCCATGCGGTGCCTCCTTCAGACCGTCCGAAACGGCGTATCAGCGTGGAAACAGGAACGTCACGGCGGCACCAAAATCGGCGCTGCTAAAGGATCAGCGTAGGCAACTGTCATCGATGTGCAATTTTCCTGACCGTGTGTTTAACAGTTTTTGAGAGTTATTGATTCGGATTATCCCCCCGCTACAGGCAGCATTCGGCCCGCATTGACCGGCGTGCAAGCACCTGCTTTGCGTAACCGACTGGCAAATACCAGCGCCTGAAAACAAGGCGACCGGACCAATGCCCGGGGCCAGGTCGGAACCCGAATGACAACTTTCATCACTTGAGAACCAAACATATGGGCATGTCGAATAAATGGATTGCGGGTATTGCTTTGAGCTGTGTATTTCAGGTCGGCTGTGTCTCGAAAGTCGCGCAGCAAGAGCAATACTCGGGTTTCCTGGGCAATTACCAGGGCCTGGAGGAGCAAACTACGCCGAGTGAGCAGAAAGTATTGCGCTGGGTATCGCCAGGGTTCGATCCACGCGCGTATTCCACAGTAGTGTTCAGGCAGATGGAACTGTATCCATCGCCGCAGCCGACCGCGCGCGTCAGCCTGAAAACCCTGCAAGACCTGCAATTGATGGCCAGCAACAGCGTCAAGACCGCCGTTGCCCGCCGCTACGCGATCGTCCCTTATCCACAGTTGGCGCCAACCAATTCACGTTCGCTGATCCTGCAGGCGGCGATCACTCACGTCAGCGCCAACAACGAAGGCATGCACTGGTATGAAGTCGTACCAATCGGGGCCATTGTCGGAGCGACACAAGCAGCCACCGGGCACCGGGACCAGACCGCCGAGATGTACATCGAAGCCAACCTGATCGACGCCAAAACCGGTTTGCCGGTAGCGAAGATCGTGCGCAAGGTGTTCGGCGAGACCATCAAGAATGCCAAGCAGCCGATTGTTGCCAATGACTTCAAGGTTGCACTCAAAGGCATGTCAGACGATATGCAGGCCCTGCTCCTCAAGCACTGACGTTCAAGCGAACCCCATCGCAAGCGTGAAAGTGCCTGCTGTCCACCGGCATTGGATGGCATCACAAGCAGACCGGCATGGGGTTTCAACGTGGCGCCATGTCGCGTTTTCCCTCTGACAAACCGTTAGCCGTGCCGACGCCTGACGCGAGACTCGATGATGAAAATTCTGGCCCATATCCTGGCGATGCTGATGCTGTTGCTGAGCACCAGCGCCCTGGCGGCAACCGTGATTCCCCTCAAAGGTCAGACCTCCCAGACCATCCAGCAGGACACCAGTGCCTGCCAATCCCAGGCCAACGCGCAGCATCCGGTGCAAAGCACCGTACCCTCCGGTGGCCGGGCCAAGGGCGCCGCTACCGCTGCGGTAGCCGGTGCCACGGCGGCGGAAGTTCGGGGCCGCCAACATGAAAACGTCTATGACCAGATCGACGACGATACCCGCCAAGACTATCGCCAGAACCAGGCACGCAGTGCCGCGGCTGCCGGCGTTGTCGTAGGGGGCGCCAGGCAACGCCAGGCGCGTCGTGAGAATCTGAGTGAGAGCGAACAAAACGTCACCGCCAACAACTCCGTCTACAGCAGCTGCCTGCAACAACGTGGCTACGATGTTTTGCCTTGATCGTCGATGAAAACGGCGTGAAGAACCAAAAAAAACGCCCCGAGCCCTTCATGAAAGGACTCGGGGCAAAGTCGTAGAACGAGAGGTGAGGATCGTTGACGCCGCGACAAACAAACCGTGAACACGCAACGTTCCTCGAGATCCATTTAAATCGGTAACGTCCCCGGTTAAAAGCTAATAAGAATCAAAAATAATCTTTCACAAGCCAAGTGCACAAGAACACCATCATTGATTTGTATCCTGATTGTTCAGGCTCAAACAAAAGCCTGGCGGAGCAGCGAGGTTAGTTCATTGAGGTGTGCCCCCGCGCAACCCCCACCTGCCCTAGCTTGCAGTTTTCGGATAGCGCAGTTGATCCATTCCAAGCATTATTCATGGCGTCCAAATCGAAAACCATGGGTCATCCAGCAATGCTTTTCCTTTGTATGATTAAATGGATACCTCTGACAGACTGGGCTGTTTGCCGAACTGCACGCCTCTGAAACGAGCCAATCCAGCATCGTAAATGCAACACACAGTGCACCTTCCGCTGGGCCCTCATCTTCGTTCACTTCCCAGACCAGAATGTACCGAGCCAAATCCGGCCCCTATACTCAGGCCAGCATCGCCTGAACGGAAGATTTCTATGAGCTACACCTTCAAATTGAAAAATAGCGCCGTCGCGGTATTCGACCCGAACAGCGCCATGCTTTCCATTACAACCCCCCACGGAGATGTACAGAATTCCACGCTAGGTAGAGCTGAGTCGCGCCTGTTGGACCTGCTGCTCATGGAGCCAGGTGTCACTAAAAGCCGCGATGAAATCATCGACTACACCTGGAATGACCGCGTGGTTGCCTCCGGCAGTTTGAATCAAACAGTTTTCTCACTACGCAATATTCTCAACGACAGCCGAGATCACGAGATCTTGATGACTGTTCCTCGACGAGGATATTGCTTCAACCGGCAATGTGTCGTCGATGCAGAAGCAGATGTACCGGCAGCCCGGGAGGAAACAACGCAGCCCCCCGCCCCCATCCCTGGACAACTACCGCCGGCTGGTAGTGACGGGCTGCTTGAACCCTCAGGTAAAACCACTGAATCCGCGCGCATTACAAAAGCTCAACTGATCGCTTATATCGTTACCCTGGCAATCGTTGTCTTTACTATTTTTCAATTCGACTTCGACGCGCCAAAAATTGAAATTTCCAGTGTCGACAAGAATGGACTGGTCATACACGCCGTGGGCAGTGATCTTGCCGAGGCGCAAGCGCTTATGGAGTTGTCGGCCAAACAAACCGAGCAGCTGCCACCAAACCTGAAGGGCCAGGTCTGGATCAACCTGTATAAAGCCAATTATTCCGTTTCGTGCATCCGTCAGGATCTAAGCACTGCAAATCTACAATTGAACAGCAGCGAAAGGGACCTCGCCTTGATGATTCGTCAATGTTTGGAAGTCACTTTATGAAATTTGAAATTTCGCAAGCCGTTCACTGGCCTGTTATAGGCTTGATCAATGCACTGTGCATTTTCTCTTTCGTTTACTCTCCTTCGCACTACATGGAAAATATCAGTTACCAGACAAAATCCCGACAGTGGCTGGAAGATCTCAACCAACTCAACACTGAAGAATACCTCACTATCGGGCATGGCAGGCTCACAGGGACCACGCTGGAAAGCCTGAATGGGAAAATCCGCAACGCGACCATCTCAGCGAATATAATCGGAGAAAGCAATAAGCACGTCGAGATCAAAGTCAGCAACATCAAGCTCAGCCAGGATAATGAACTTTTCGCCATTGAAAAGACCCCTGACTTGTTCTTTAGACGTCAATACGTCTTGCAAGAAGGCGCCATTCTAAACTACGAGTTGATCCCGACCCCAGATAAAAATGCGGTGTGTTTTTACATTCATGAACTTGGCCGTTTGCGCTGCATGAGCCATTAATCGGCCTCCCGAACAGGCTCGACACCCGCCTGGCAAAGGTTCACATCAAAAAACCTCAAACAAAAATAATACTTATTGATTTGAATCAAACGTCTTCCCCGCCAAAAATCTCTCCTCGATAATCTTTGGAATCGAGCCCGCTTGATTCTCGTCCGGGACAATGCCCTACAGGGGGAATCAAGTGAACGCCATGCATTTTCTGCGAGCCCAGAAATCAACGACTTTCAGATTCATGGGGATCTTGTTTCTGTCTACCTTTCCACTTTATTCGTTGGCGCACGACGAGCACTCCGTCGAAAGCACGACCATTGAATATTATGAAGTTGAAACAAGCCCGGATGACAGCCAAAAACTATCGCATCTGAAAATTTACAGTGAGAATGAGTATCATACAGACGAGCAGAGCAGTGATTCTACTCTCCCCGGCCAACCACAAAGTGACACAGGCATGAGCTACGCCAGTTCGCTCATACTTCTTTGAGGAGCGTCGTATTCACCGGGGCAAGTTCTGACTGGCCTCTTCTGACGACCTGGAAAATATGAGTTATTGACTTTGGCAGGCACCATCGAAGTGAGATTATTTGCAGCCCAAGTCGTGGCAGAGATGCAGCTGACATTCTGCGCTGCCTGAATACACTGTTAATAAGGAATCGCCTCGATGCTACTGAAAAACTTCGTCACCGTGTCGTTTGGTTTATTGCTTTCTCTCAAGGCCATGGCCGACGACAAGGGTGTCTACAGTGCCAAATTGACGAGTGTCGAAACCAACAAAAAGGCCCCATCTACTGTGAAAACTGGCTATCAGGTAAAAAACGGTTATCGTGTCGACGACTTTTACGCCTTTACAGCAGCAGCCATTGACCCGATGAAACCCCAATCGCAGATCTTCAGTTCGAAAATCGATCCGCGCAAGGTTCAACACATGGACGACTCACCGCTGGACAGCAAGTACGCATTTTCGGCGGAACTGGAACTGATCCGGGGACTCTGACAATCCGTTCAAAGCCAATGGCAATGGGGTCGATCTCACCGACAGCAAGAACGCCTAATCGCGTATCTTCTCCATAACTGCCCGTCAGGCTTGATCCTTATCATTTAACAGATGAGCCTTCAATTTCATGAGTATCGCACCGCCCGACGAGATCTTTCATTTGTCCTCTGCCTTGCCGAGCCAACTGAACAGAACAATAGGCAAATGGGAAATCAGCCTTATTCCGACCGAGCATGAAGCGCGCATTCGGCAACACAAACTCTTTCACAGTCCGCAATTGCAGTGCAGTCGCCTTGAGTTCGACTCATCCGTGACGCTGGTCAGTTCTGTCCCTGCCGGATTCGTAACATTCGCCATCTCCCAGGCACCGATTGGCCGCCCCGTCGTAAACAACCAAAAACTACGGCCTGACGAAGTCATCGTACTGCACAGTGATGAATCGGTGCATTACACCTGCGAACCGAATGAAACACTTTTCACCATCACCACGACACTGGAAAACTATGAGCGGTGCCGTCAAAATCACTCTGTCATAGATATCCTTGCAAACAGAACACAACACAGCTTCCAAGCTGAAAACTTTCAATTCATACAATCGGCCATTCAAGCTATCAGCGCTTGCTGTGTCGACATCAACGACGCTGCTCCAACACAGCGTAGCGAATCAGAGGGTTCGGCGATTGAAAGTGCGGTACTCGCTTCTCTGTTACAGTCGTTGACGCCTGCTGGCCGCTTCATTCGCAAAGTCCCGACAAGAAGAAAGGTGGCGATACAAGCCATACAGTACATCCATGAAAACACAAAAAAAACGCTCACTATAAAGTCGCTGGTAAGGCAACTGGAAACCACCACACGCACTTTGCATTTTGGCTTTATTGAAACGTTCGGGATATCGCCAATCGCCTACATCAGAAACTTGAGACTCGCAAGCGCCCGTCGCGACCTGATCAATAAAACGTGGCCTACCGTCACAGAAACCGCGATGTTTTGGAACTTTCACCATCTGGGCCGGTTTTCCAAGGCGTATCAACTGGCTTACGGAGAGACACCGTCGGAAACGGCCAAGCGCAACTCAGCCAGGCCAAGGAACACGACCTCATCTGTTTACAACCAGGTCGTCGGGGATAGAAATTATCGTTAACAGGCGGTTATCAAAGCCGAGAAAATGATGATTAATGACTTTCCTTGATCAACCACAAGTACCCAAAATTGCTTATTTGCCTATACAAGGAGATAAGCATGCATCATCGAATAAACACACTGCCACTCAAGCAGAAAATCGCACTGTGTATTACCGTCTATGCCAGCGGCATCTTGTTGGCATGGGTAATTGATTGGTACTGAAGTTGCTTAATCCGTGACTACAGAAAGCACAGTGAATTAATGACACCTCGGAGTTTTTCGATGGTTGCCGCATATAAAGCGTTACTTGGAAGGTATACCGTCACTGTATGTCTGATTGCAGCAGCAGGTTGGGCCGCATGGTTCTGTGCTGGAGGGCTGGCGGATCAATTAGTAGCACGGAAGTTGAATAACGTTTATGCCGATCTGCGGGCTGCTCAAGTGGAGCCCAATGCGCAGATCGACAAAGTACTGGAAACCCTCGGCAATCTCGATCGCTCGGGTCAGGAATGCTCCGTAGAGCAATACTCACAGTTGGCTGATCTGGTCAAGAATCTGCGATTTGTTGATCAAGCGGCCATCCAGTTGCCCAATGGCAAGATCTGTTCCTCCTACGGACAAGCACCTCCACCGATACTGGCCGATAGCGACAAGCGCAAGTTTTCCGTTGGAAAGCGAACCTACTGGGTGGATGCTGGCCACACGGTTTCTGCGGACTCCGATTTTATCATTGTGTCGGAACAGTCGACCTACGTCTGGGCAAACAAGAAGATCCTGCTCGACAACTTGAAGTTTCCCAAGTCCATGCAACTGGACCTCATCGGCCCCGGCGGCGCAGTGCCCATTGCTTCTACGGGCCAAAAACCGCTGACGATGCAGAAACCGTTCCACCTGGAGGAACTGGTTACTTCGGCAGACAAGGTCCTCATCGCCTTTGCGGGCAACCGAAATGAACTGATCTCTGTCATTTCTCTTCCATTGAGCTACCTGACAAGTCTCAAATTCAAATTATTCATTGGCCTTGTGTGCGTGTTCGCAGCGCTGTCTTTGCTCGCATGGTGTGCCCAACGGCATTACACCTCTACCGCCGTACGGCTTCGCAATGCCCTGAAAGCCAACAGGCTGGATGTTCATTACCAGCCTATCGTCAACCTGACGACGGGCTATCTGGTGGGCGCTGAATCACTTTCTCGCTGGAACGACAACGGTACCCAAGTGCCTGCGGATGTTTTCATTGCGGTGGCGGAAAAATCTGACTTGATCCGCGTACTTACACGTTCGGTGATTCGACAAGTGGCAGAGGATTACAGCACCTACCTTTGGGCGTGCAAGGACTTCTACATTACGGTCAATCTTTGCTCCCAGGATATCCAGGACCCAAGTTTTCCAGACTACGTAGCCAGCGTGCTGGCAACCTACAACATGCCAGTGTCTGCCATGGCTTTTGAAATCACCGAAAGGACCCTGATCGATCAGAAGCCTGCCGCCCTGCAATTGCGAAGGCTTCGTGCGTGCGGACATCGCATTGCCGTGGACGACTTCGGTATCGGCTATTCCAACCTTTCGCTCCTCGATTCAGTGCCTTTCGACATTCTGAAATTAGATCGCTCATTCATCGCCGACGACAAGATCGCGGCCAAGGATGCCTTGTGGCGCCACATTGCCCGGTTGGCCAGGTCGTTGAGACTCAAAGTCGTGGCCGAAGGTGTCGAGACTCAGGAGCAACTGCCGCATCTGGTCTCGGAGGGGGTTCTATTGGCGCAAGGCTGGTTGTTCTCCAAAGCGCTGCCAATTCAAGCATTGGCAAGACGCTACTTTCAATGTCCGGAAAACGTCCCGCCCTACGACTCAAAAATATCAATCAATGATTTTTATTAACCCTTCATGGCCCCTCAAATGCTCGCCGAACCCTAACACCAGACAAACCTGAACAAGGACTCCACCACCCATGCTACTTCGAAACCTTGGCTTCGCTTCACTGCTATCGCTGCTGTCTTTTCAGGCGCTCGCTGATGACAAAGGTTTATATCTTGGAGCTGGCGTAAGCAGCATACAGACCGACGAATCCAGATTGGACGACGACGACACCAGCTACAAGGTTTATGCCGGGTATCGCGTCAATAGCTACCTGGCCTTCGAGGGGGCTTACGTCGACCTGGGTCAATTCAAGGACAAGAATGTCGATTTCGATGGTAAATCGGCTCAGGCTGCCGCCCATGTCGGCTTTCCGCTGGGCGATCGGTTGCGGGTATTCGGCAGTGTCGGTGCCCACGCCTGGGACGCCGACGGCAATGCCACCGACGACGATACCGGGGTTGACCTGACCTACGGCCTCGGCGTCGAGTTCGATGTCTTTCGCAACATCGGCCTGCGCGCTGAATACGAAGTCCTGGAGGTCGGAGAGATCGACCTGAATCAGACGACTGCATCCGCCTATATGCTTTTCTGACACCGCTACAACTGAGCGGCCTCCCCCGGGTCGCTCATCGCACCCTGCACAATGTTCGTCCTCGCACTACCTGCCCCCATCCCTGCCATTACTTCAAGGTTTCCTTCGATTCCTGCGCAGGTGCCATGTACCACTTGTCCCTGGGCACCCATTTCTCCTGTTGCGGATCGCCCAAATAGTGCGGCGACATGATCTGCACACCGTACTCGTTGAACACATCCTGGATGTTGGCGTGGAGCATGCTCAGCAGCACGGCGCGCGGTCGAGGCTGGCTGGGTATGGCCTGGGCCACCAACCGGTATTCCGGGTAGAAGTCCGACAATGCCGTCTGAAACACCTGCGGCGGTGGGGTTTCGAGGACGCCGGGCGTGCGTCTGGCGGCTTCCAGCAACATCCCTTCGACCTGCCGCCAAGGGGTGTCATAACCGATGGTGACTACGGTATCGACCACATAACCGGGGCCTTGTACGACCCGTGAGTAGTTCTTGGTGACCGTGCCGGTGATCATCGAGTTGGGCAGGGTCAGCACTTCGCCCAGGCCGGTACGAATGCTTGTGGTGAACATGCCCAGTTCAGTGACCGTCCCTTCGTGCTCGCCAATGCGCACGAACTCACCAGGACGCAGGGTTCGGGTGTACGTCAGGATCAATCCGGCCGCCGCCTGCCCGACGACGCTGGAAGCACCCAGGGAGATCATCAGGCCGACCAGCACCGACAAGCCTTTGAACGCATCGGTACCCGCACCCGGCAAGTAGGGATAAGCCATGGCCAGGGCAAACAACCAGATCGCCAGCGAAGTCAGGCGCTGAGTCGGTTTCAGGGTTTCGTGGTTCAGCCAGTTGAAGGTGCCGGGCGTGGCCATGCGGCGCAGTATCCGGCGAGAGAACGCTGTCGCGCCACGCGCAATGAAAAAGATCGCCAGCGCCACGCCGAGCCCGGGGATGGCCCCTAGAATCCCTTGCAGCAAATAGTCGGCGACTTCCAGCAGATAGTTGTTAAGGCTTTCACCCCAAGGCCGGGTATAGGGAAACCGCGACAGGACAAACCCCAACCACTCGTAAGAGAGCAGCAGCACGATGCCCCAGCGCAGCAACTCCAGCACGCGGCTGACCAATGGATAAAGGAAGTTGGCGTCGATCAGCGGAACCTTTCCGACTTTCAGCGCCTGGGTGTGCCGATGCATCAGTTCAGGCAGTTTCTGCAGCACTCTGCGCCGCAGGTACGACATGCCGAACAGCAGCGCGATATAGATGCCGGTGGCCAGCAACGCAGCGACGACGGCACGCAGGATCAACTGCAAGCTACGGGCTTCCCGGGTTTCGGCCACGACCTGGCGCAGCCTGTCGGCCGCGGCTTCGGCGGCCAGTTGCACCGAGTCGAATTCGGTCTCGTCGACATCCGTGGGCGAAACGATAAAAGCACGGCGAGCTCCCAGCAGCACCATGTAGCTTTTCATGATCGGGTCGAGGGTGACATTGAGGTCGTCGGCGTCATCCAGCGCCTCACCGATCACCGCTTTCGCCCGTTTGACCCGCGAGGCCGGGGCTTCACCGAGGATGGTCGCGCGAAACACCATGATGCTGCGGTTGGCCACTTTCAATTCAACGGGAGCATCGACCACTTTCGGTGCGTCTTCGGCCCACAGTTGCACCGACCAAAACATCCCGAAAACAGTAACCAATACAGCGAGCAGCCTGCTCCGCATGTGTCAGATCCTTACGTCACGAAATTCAAATCCAGAGTACGTAACGCAGCGTAGTTCACCGATGAACGGTTGTCAGATTGCAGCTACAGGCCGTTTCCTTATCCGTCCGTCTTCTTGAAACAGCAGCTCAATCCCCGGAAATTGTGCTCTTGACCGAATTCTCGAAACACTGAAAATCCCTCTGGAAGCGAGCCTGCTCGCGATAGCGGTGGGTCAGACACCGGGATGTCGAATGTACCGCCGCCATCGCGAGCAAGCTCACTCCCACAATGTGTTCCATACCTGATTCAAGGATTGACCTGATAACCCTTGCCCTGCAAACAGCTGGTGTAAGCCGTCGTGGTATTCGCCTGCGTGGTTTTCGATTGCTCCCGGCGTTCCTGACGCTGGCGTGAACCACCGACAACCATACCGGCCGCCGCCGTCTCCTTGGCGCGGTTCTGGCGATAGTCCTGTTTCCTGTCATCGTCGACACGATCATAAGCGTCGTCATGCTGATTACCGCGCACCTGGGCAGCCGTCGCGCCAGCGGCCGCCCCCACAGCAGCCCCCTTGATCCTCCCGCCGGAAGGCGTGGAAGCCGTCGAGGCGCTCTGGCTGGCGGCGATGCTGTTGCATTCGTTGATGTCGGCCTGGGTTTGTTGCGAACTTTGCCCTTTCATCGGCACCACCGATTGCGCCCAACCCGGGGCACTCAAAATCGACAATGCGATACATAGGCTGACCGGTGAAAATCGTTTCATGATGATCTCCGACAGGCTTGCCACAACGGGCAAGCCTTTGGGTCGACTGGCGGGCGGCAAGCGGCGCCATGCGTCGCCTGCCGATCGGGTGGAGTAACTGAAAAGTGTAGTTCAACGGCCCCGCACAGAAGGACTTCCGAACAAGCGGTGGTAGTTGTGTAGGAGCGAGCCTGCTCGCGATGGCGGTGTATCAGGCACATAAATGTCGAATGTACGGCCGATATCGCGAGCAGGCTCGCTCCTACAGGTCTATTGGTGATCTGCGGATGTGCGGTTACTCAGCCGGATCGAGCCGATCCAGCGCCCGATTCACTGCCAATACCAAACGAGGGGTGGTGGCCATACGCAGGTTGGTAGACCGGTCCAGGAACCCGGCGCATCCGAAGACGCCCTATGCATCGCCACCATTAAGCAGAGACAAAATACTCTGCAAAGCGTGGTGCTCTGCGCCTAGATAACCGGGCTACCAAACCCGATCGCTGTTGTTTTCCAGCGACCGGCAAACGATAGAACCCGGCTCCAAGACGCACAAGCCGGCGGATTCTGGCGTAGCTGTAGGCAATGACGCAAGCCGTCGTAGCTTGCTGGAAGTAACGCTGACAGCCGTTAAACAGATCCGGAACAGCAGGCTGCAGAATATCTGGCACACACCAAAAACCTGTGGGAGCGAGCTTGCTCGCGATGGCATAAGTGCAACCTACGCAATTTTCTGCCCCCTTCCTATCAGTTCTGCTAGTACCCACCGAAAGCAACTGAGCCCAAACTCAGGCATTCACGTCCCTGAGAGTAGGAGTCACCATGTCTTCCCCTCAAAAAGTCCTGAATTGCCGTTATCGCTATGATCCACTGGATCGCCTCACCAGCCACAATCTGTCCGATACCCCGGAACGTCATCGCTTCTACTGCAAAAGCCGTCTGGCCACCGAGGTACAGGGTGCCATCGGACACTCCATTGTCCAGCAGGGTGGCTGGCTGCTGGCGCAGCAACAGCGTCAGGACGGCGGGCTCGATACCACCCTGCTAGCCACGGACCTGCAACGCTCGGTGCTGAACACGCTCAAGAGCGGCCAACAACGACAACCCATCGCCTATTCCCCCTGCGGCCATCGCCCCGCCGAAAGCGGTTTGTCCAGTTTGCTGGGGTTCAATGGCGAACGGCCAGACCCGGTGACCGGGCATTATTTGTTGGGTAATGGGTATCGGGCTTTTAATCCGGTATTGATGCGATTCAATAGTCCGGATAGTTTTAGTCCATTTGGGAAGGGAGGATTGAATGCATATACATATTGTTTGGGAGATCCTGTAAATCAAGGCGACCCAGATGGACAATCGCCATCAGTTTTCTTCAAAGCATTATTCACACGAAAAATAAAAATAGGTGGCTACACAGAAAAGATACGACCAGAAATATCGATCTGGCAGGCAATGCGTGCTAAAAGGGAAATGAAATCAATAACAAAAAAACTCGACGCGAACAAAAAACTACTGAACAAAACCTTTAAAACTGATATGGATAATGCCTACGCTCCACCTCCAGAACCACGACAAAGATCCTTGCAAAGTATTGCGGCAGACGCTATCAATTCATATGACAAAATAGACTCCAACGAGATACCAAGCTCAATAAAGAAAATCATAGAGAGCGAAGCCAAATTTCAAAAATCAAAGACTGATACCATTCAACAATTCTATGAAGAAGTCAGTGATTTTCACGGCCACCTGGATTTAAGAACACTTGATTGGGCCGCTTCAAATGGGAGTTACGTTAATATAGGACGAGACCACAACCAACTCATAAAACTAGCGAAAAACTATCAGCAACGCATATCAGCCATACGACTAGAACAAACCACATTGGACAACAGGAAAGGATCGATTAGAGCTCAAAACTTCCGTTAATGGTACAGGTACGCCGGTCACTCCAGAGCCCATCGAATTGCTCTCACACAGAGGAACAATCGATGGGTATTGTTTTAATCAGACACTGGAAGTTGCTATCTACATTAGCGGATGGAGTTGTTCATCGAACTGCGACAGTTTCGGAAACACCAGCGGCTGATCATCGCTCAGATGCTGCAGTCGCTGCCCGTAATCCACCAGAAACTGCTGGCGCGCCTCGTCACTGATGTACGGCACATGCCAGGCCACGAACGGCTCCAGCACATCGAACCCGACGTAAGCCAGGGTGCCACGCAGAATCGGCCGCAGCATGTCCTCCAGCGGGCCGTGAATCGCGCCTTCGCCGAACATGTGTTCACGCCCGCCCAGGGTCACGGTTACCAGCGCTTTCTTGCCGGCCAGACCACCCTGATCGTAGAAACGCTTGCCGCCATAGCAGATGCCCGACACCAGCACCCGGTCGATCCAGCCCTTGAGCATGGCCGGGGTGGAGAACCAGAAGATCGGGAAGTTGAGGATCAGCAGGTCGGCCCACAGCAGTTTGTCCAGCTCAGCCTGGATATCCGCCGCCAGCGACTGGCTTTTCACGCCCAGGCGTTGCTCCAGGGCATAGACCAGGTATTCGGGGTTTTCCCGATTCGAGAAGTCCGCGTCGCTGGCCACCGGGTTCCAGTTCATTTTGTACAGGTCGCTGACCTGCACTTCGTGGCCCTGGGCTTCAAGCGTGGCGACAGCCTGGTCCCGCAGGGCGGCGGTGAAGGATTGCGGCTCCGGGTGAGCGTGGACGATCAGTACTTTCATGGTGGTTCCTTAGACTTGTTCCAGCGTATCGGTTGAAGGTGTGGAAGCGCGCGTGGCCAGCAACCGGTCGAGCCAGTCGGGATCCATTTGCGGTTCGGAAGAAAACAGCAGCCCGGTGTAGTCCTGATGCGGCGGGGTGAAGATCTGGCTGCGCGAGCCGTGGTCCACCACCCTGCCCCGTTGCATCACCAATACCTCATCGGCGATCGCCCGCACAGTAGCAACATCATGGGTGATGAACAGATAGCCGACACCCAGTTGCTGCTGGATGCGGTTGAGCAATTTCAGTACGCCTTCAGCCACCAGTTGGTCGAGGGCCGAGGTCACTTCATCGCAGATGATCAGTTGCGGCTCGGCCGCCAGGGCCCTGGCGATGCAGATGCGTTGCTTCTGCCCGCCGGACAGCTCCCGGGGCTGACGATCCATGAAGGTCGCGGGGTCGAGCTCGATCATCTCCAGCAGTTCGGCAACCCGGGCGCGCATGGCTTTACCCTTGAGGCCAAGATAAAACGTCAGCGGCCGGCCGATAATGTCGACGATGCGCTGGCGCGGATTCAGCGCGGTGTCGGGGATCTGGTAGATCATCTGGATGCGCCGCAGTTGCTCCTTGCTGCGTTGGCGAAAGTCCGCCGGCAAGGGTTCACCGTCGTACAGCACCTGGCCGTAGGTCGGTGGCAGCAAACCGGTGATCAACCGCGCGGTGGAGCTTTTGCCACTGCCAGACTCGCCGATCACCGCCAGGGTCTGACCACGGTAGAGCTTGAGGGAAACGTCGTGCAGCACCGGTTGCTGGCCATAACTGGCGCAACTGTTGCGCAGTTCCAACAGCGGTTGTTCCTGCTGCGGACAGGCCTTGGGTTCGGTGCGAAAACTGCGCACCGCCCACAACGACTTGGTGTAGTCCTCCTGCGGGTCACCGAGCATCTGCCGGGTTTCGGCCTCTTCCACCAGCTTGCCGTGACGCAGCACCATGATGCGGTCGGCCATCTGCGCCACCACCGCCAGGTCGTGGCTGATGTAGATCGCCGCGCTGCCATAGGTCGCGACCGCGTCACGAATGGCTGCCAGCACCTCGATCTGGGTGGTGACGTCCAGCGCGGTGGTCGGTTCGTCGAAGATGATCAGGTCCGGATGGCAGGCCATCGCCATGGCGGTCATGACCCGCTGCAACTGGCCGCCGGAGACCTGATGCGGATAGCGCTGGCCGATGGTTTCGGGATTGGGCAAGCGCAGTACCCGGTACAACTCCACCGCCTCGCGCATGGCCTGCTCGCGGCTCATGCCGCCGTTTTTCACAGCGGTTTCGACGTGCTGGTCGATCAGGCGATGGGCCGGGTTGAACGAGGCTGCCGCGCTCTGTGCCACATAGGCAATACGCAGCCCCCGCAGTTTACGCAGGGCCTCAGGCTTGGCGTTGAGCAAGTCGATGCCGTCGAAGTGCACCGAGCCGCCGGTGATCCGGCAGCCGTCGCGGGTGTAGCCCATGGCCGACAGGCCGAGGGTCGACTTGCCCGCGCCGGACTCGCCGATCAGCCCCAGCACCTCGCCCCGTTGCAGGGTCAGGTCGATGCCCTTGATCAGCGGATGCCAGGCATCTTCGTAATGCCCTTCGATGTGCAGGTTGCGGATTTCCAGCAGAGGTTTTGAGGTCGTCATGTTCAGCATTCCTTGAGGCCGCTGGATTTGTGCAGCATCCAGTCGACGACGAAATTGACGCTGACTGTGATCAAGGCCACGGCCAGGGCGGGCAGCAACGGGCTGATGTCGCCAAAGGTGATCAGCACCGCGTTGTCGCGCACCATGCTGCCCCAGTCGGCGGTGGGCGGCTGGATGCCCAGGCCGAGGAACGACAGCGCACTGATGAACAGGAACACGAAGCAGAAACGCAGGCCGAACTCGGCAATCAGCGGTGCCGCCGCGTTCGGCAACACCTCGCGGGTCACCAGCCACCACAGGCCTTCACCGCGCAGGCGTGCGGCTTCGACGAAATCCTGCACCACCACGTTCATCGCCACAGCACGAGACAGCCGAAACACCCGGGTCGCATCCAGCAGCGCAATCACCAGCACCAGCGACGTCGCCGTGGTGCCGACCACGCTGAGAATCAGCAAGGCAAAGATCAGTTGCGGAATGGCCATCAGGATGTCCACCACCCGGGACAATCCCTGGTCGACCCAACCACCCTTGATCGCCGCGATCAGGCCGCTCAAGCCGCCGAGCAGAAACGCCAGGACGGTGGTGAGGAAGGCTATGCCCAGGGTGTTGCGCGCGCCATAGACCAGGCGGCTGAACATGTCGCGCCCGAGGTTATCGGTGCCCAACAGGAACTGCCCGCCCCAGGGGGCAAAGCCCTCGCCCACCACCTGGGTTTCGCCGAACGGTGCCAGTACCGGCGCGAAGATGGCCACCAGCACGTACAGCAGGATCATCAACAAACCGAACTTGGCGCTCAGGGGCGCCTGCCACACTTGTTTTAACAGGCTCATAGTCTACCCCTTCGGATGCATCAAGCGTGGGTTGCTGGCAATCGACAGCACATCGGCACTGGTGTTGAGCAGGATGTAGGTCGCGGCGAAGATCAGGCTGCAGGCCTGCACCACCGGGATGTCACGCTTGGCCACCGAGTCCACCAGCAACTGGCCGAGCCCCGGATAGACAAACACCACTTCGACCACCACCACGCCAACCACCAGGTACGCGAGGTTCAGCGCCACCACGTTGACGATGGGGGCCAGGGCATTGGGCAAGGCGTGACGGAAGATGATCCGCGACTGGCTGATGCCCTTGAGTCGGGCCATTTCGATGTAGGGGCTGGCCAGCAGGTTGATCAAGGATGCACGGGTCATGCGCATCATCTGCGCGATGACCACCAGGCTCAGGGTCGCTACCGGCAACACCGAACGCTCCAGTACCGTGCCCAATGAGGCGTCCGGCGCGAGGTTGGAAATGCTCGGGAACCAGTTGAGCTTCACCGCGAACACCAGGATCAGGATGTAGGCGACGAAAAACTCGGGGAACGACACCGCGCTCAGCGCCGAGGTGTTGAGCAAACGGTCGAACCAGCTGTTGCGGTACAACGCCGCGAGCATCCCCAGCAGCAAAGCCAGCGGCACCGACACCAGTGCCGCCAGCAAGGCGAGGCTGAAGGTGTTGCCCAAACGCGTACCCACCAGTTCGGCGATCGGCCGCTGGTTGGCCAGCGACACGCCGAGATCACCTTGCAGCAGGTGCCAGATCCATTGGCCAAAGCGGGACAATGGCGGCAGGTCCAGCCCCAGTTGCGCGCGATACGCCGCCACGGTTTCCGGGGTAGCCGACTGGCCGAGCATGGCCTGGGCGATATCGCCCGGGAGCATGCCGACGGCCAGGAAAATAATCACTGATACCGCGAATAGCGATAACAGCCCCAATGCGAAACGCTGAAGTAGCAACCTGAAAATACTATTCACCGCGCAGTTCCTTACGAAGACCACAGTTTCCAACTGTAGGAGCGAGCTTGCTCGCGATGGACGTCAACAATGACGCGGGCTGTCTGAGTGCCCGCGTTGCCTTGGCGTTTTTCGCGAGCAAGCTCGCTCCTACAGTGGTTCTTCATCGTTGACGAATGCCTACGCCTGCCACCACCGCTCGATCACCCGCAGGCCATCCAGCTCGCCATAGGGTGCGGTCTGTGCGCCGTGAGCAACCTTGTTCGAACGCGCCGCCACGGAACTGGCGAACAACGGCACGATCGCCCCGCCCTCGTCCCGGCACAGCGCCTGCATTTCGTTGTACATCTCGCGGCGCAGCGGGTCGTTCATTTCGCCGCGAGCGGCGTTGAGCAGTTGATTGAAGCGCGGGTTGTCCCAGTGGGTTTCGTTCCACGCCGCGCCCTTGGCGTAACCGATGCTGAACATGCGGTCGGCGGTCAGGCTGCTGTACCAGAACGAAGTGGTGAATGGTTGCTTCATCCACACGTTGGAGAAGAAGCCGTCCGCCGGTTCGCGCACCACGTCGATGTCGATCCCGGCGGCGCGAGCCTGCTCCTTGAACAGCACCGAAGCATCCACGGCGCCGGTATAGGCTGCGTCGGAGGCTTGCAGGCGAACCTTGAGCGAATCCAGACCGGCCTTTTTCAGGTAGAAGCGCGACTTGTCCGGGTCGTAGGTGCGTTGCTCCAGCGCAGTGTTGATGAAGCGGCTGCCAGGCTGGATCGGATGGTCGTTACCCACCAGGCCATAGCCATGCAGCACCGAAGCCAGCAGGGTTTCGCGGTTGATCGCGTGCTTCATCGCCAGGCGCACGTCGTTGTTCTGGAACACCTGGCTGTCGGTGAGCATCGGGAAGGTGTAGTGCTGGGCGCCTTTGGTTTCTTCGATGACCAGGTTTGGATTGCGCTTGAGCAGCGCCACGGTTTTCAGATCGACCTTGTTGATCACGTCCACTTGCCCGGTGACCAGCGCATTGACCCGCGCCGCGCCGTCAGAGATGGCAATCAACTCGGCACTGGCGAAGTGTGCCCGGCCCGGTTTCCAGTAATCGGGGCTGCGCTCCAGGGTCATGCGCACGCCCGGCTCGAAGTCCTTGAGGCGATAGCCACCGGTGCCGGCGCCGGCCTGCCAGTCCGCCGCGCCATCCTTGCTCGGCATGATCGCCAGGTGGTAATCGGCGACTACATACGAGAAGTCGGCGTTACCCGAGTGCAATTCGAACACCACGCTGTCGATGCCGTTGGCGCTGACCTTGGCCACGTCACCCAGCACGGTCTTGGCCGCCGAGGTGGATTTCTCGCCGAGGTGATGCTGGATCGAAGCGACCACGTCGTCGGCGGTCAGGGTCTTGCCGTTGTGGAAGGTCACACCCTGACGAATCTTGAACGTCCAGATACGCGCGTCGGGGGTCGAGGTCCAGTTTTCGGCCAATTCGGGGATGGCCGTGCCGTCGACGGCGATTTCGGTCAGGGTGTTATAGACCGCCGAGAAGCCGACGAAGGTGAAGGTGTCGGACCAGGAGCCAGGGTCCCTGGAGTCGGTGGTGCTGCCACCGGCCAGGCCCAGACGCAGAACACCGCCGGGTTTTGGCGTGGCCTCCCCGGCAAAGGCGCCAAACGGCAGGCCCATGGAGAACGCCCCGGCCACCGCTGCGGCAGCGGCGCTGTACTTGAGGAAGTCTCTACGCGGAAAACTGAATTCATGGTTCGCTTGAGTAATCTTGTTTTTGTTATCGCTCATTGCATTGTCCCTGATCAAAAAGCTAATGAATTACCGGTTCAAAACCACGCAAGACACCGGGCCATGGCCCGGTGCATACAACGTTTGAATCGCCAACCGTCACACCTGGATCGCCTTCACTTCGACGAATTCGTTCAGCCCCTCCTCACCCCATTCGCGACCGTTACCCGACTGTTTGTAGCCACCGAACGGCGCCTGATAATTGAACGCCGCACCGTTGAGAAAGCACTGACCGGCGCGCAGCTGACGCCCCAGTTGCAAGGCACGCTCGGCACTGCCGGCCCAGACGCCGCTGGACAGGCCGAACGGCGAGTCGTTGGCGATCTGGATCGCTTGCGCCTCATCGGCGTAGGGAATCAGGCACAGCACCGGGCCGAAGATTTCTTCCTGGGCAATGCGCATGCGGTTGTCGACATCGGCGAACAGCGTCGGGCTGACATAGAAGCCGCGCTCGAACGTCGATGGCGTGTCACCGCCGCACAGCAGTCGTGCGCCTTCCTGTTGGCCGACCTTGATGTAATCGAGCACGGTGCGTTTTTGCCCGGCCGAGCACATCGGGCCGAGGAAGCTTTGCGGGTCGAGGGGATCGCCCATGCGCAGGCTCAACGTTTCCGCCAGCGCCAGTTCCACGGCCTCGGCGTAGCGGCTGGCCGGCAGCAGCATGCGGGTCAGCGCGGTGCAGGTCTGGCCGGAGTTGATCATCACGTCCTGCACGCCGTAGCGCACCGCCGCTGCCAGGTCGGCATCCTCGGCGATCAGCAACGGCGACTTGCCGCCCAGTTCCAGGCACACGCGTTTGACTGAAGGTGCCGCTGCTTGCGCGACCCGCACCCCGGCACCGGTGGAGCCGGTAAACGACACCATGTCCACGTCCGGGTGTTTGGCCAGCGCTTCGCCGACTTTCGAGCCCGGACCGCTGACCAGGTTGAACACCCCGGCAGGCAGGCCGATGTCCTCGATCATCTGCGCCAGCAGGAAGGCATGCAGCGGGGTTTCCTGACTCGGCTTGACCACCACCGTGCAACCGGCGGCCAGTGCCGGGGCGAGTTTGCCGATCAACTGGTGCAGCGGGTAATTCCACGGATTGATGAACGCGCAGACGCCCACCGCTTCGCGAATCACCAGCGAGTTGCCGACTTCGCGCACCTCGTCCATGAGATGCGCCAGTTCGACGTACTGCTCAAGGCCAGTGATCGGCCCGTCGACCTGCACCGAGCGGCACCATTGCACCGGCATGCCCAGTTCCGTAGTGATGACCGCGGCCATCTCATCGGCACGATTGCGCAGTTGATCGGCCAGTGCACGGATATAACCGGCACGCACGCTGGACGGCGTGCGCGACCATGAAGCGAAGGCCCGGCGAGCCGACGCCACGGCGTTTTCAACATCGAGTTCATCACCCAGCGGAACGCTGCCGCAGACTTCCTCGGTGGCCGGGTTGATCACCTCGGCGATGCCCCGCCCCGACGGGGTTTGCCAGCGGCCATCAATGAACAGTGTCTTGTGATTAAGCATGAACCTGGGCCTCCATCAATTCCTGGGCACAACGGGCAATGCGCTGGCAGGCATCGCGCAGCGGTTCGGCACCGACCACCAGACCGAGGCGAATGTGCCCCGCCGCGCTCGGACCAAAGGCCTCGCCCGCCAGGACCGACACGCCGTGGCGATCCAGCAGACGGTCGGCAAACGCCTGGGCGCTGAGCCCGGTCTGGCGGATGTCGAGCATCACGAACATCCCGCCATCGGGTTTCAACGCCCGCACGCCGGGGCAATCGGCCAGGCTGTCGCACACCAGATCGCGACGCTGGCGATAGGCTTCGCGCATGGCTTCGAGTTCCGGCAGGTCGCTTTCCAGGGCCACCACGGCGGCGTCCTGAATAAAATCCGGCGAGCCGTAGAGCATGCACAACGCGAGGTTTTCCAGGTGCGCGGCCAAAGATGGCGGCGCCACCACCCAGCCGACGCGCCAACCGGTCATGGCGTGGGATTTCGACAGGCTGTTGAGGGTCGCGGTGCGCTCGGCCATGCCCGGCAGGCTCGCCGGGCTGACGTGTTCGCCTTCGAACAGCAGTTCGCTGTAGACCTCATCGGAAATCAGCCACAGGTCGTGGCCGATGCACAATTCAGCCAAGGCGGCCCAGGTGCTGCGCGGCAGGCTCGCGCCCGACGGGTTGTGCGGGCTGTTCAGTGCCAGTGCCCGGGTGCGCGGAGTGATGCGCGCGGCGACATCTTCGGGCAACACGCGAAAGCCGTTTTCCGAGCGTACGGGCACCGGCACCACCACGGCACCGCAAGCACCGAATACCGCTTCGTAGGTGACGTACATGGGCTCGGCGACGATCACTTCGTCACCGGGATTGAGTACGCATTGGGCCACGCTGAACAGCGCACATTGCGCCCCGGCCAGTACGGTGACCTGATCGGCCGAAACGCTTTGGCCGCTGCGTTGTTGATGACGCCTGGCAATGGCCTCGCGCAGGGCACGCTTGCCGCGCACCTCGGCATAGTGCGTGTTGCCGTTCAGCAGGCTATCGATGGCACCCTGCACGATGGGCTGCGGCGTGTCGAAATCCGGGTCGCCCACGGACAACAGCAGAATGTCTTCGCCTTGCTCGCGCAGTGCAAGGGCGCGGTAGTGAATGTCCCACGCGGCGGCGCCGTCACCGGCGATACGTTGAGTCAGATCGGAAAAGCGCATGGCCTTCCTCCTATAAACATGATCCCTGTAGGAGCGAGCATGCTCGCGAAAAACGTTAGGGCAACCCGGTCATTCAGACAGCGCGCGTAATCGTTGACGTCCATCGCGAGCGTGCTCGCTCCTACAGTGAACTCAGCGAACGCAAGCATGCTTGAGCTCAATCAGGGTGACGCCGTTGCGAGTGAAGCCATGGCGCAGGTCGGTTTGCAGTTCCGCGAGGTTCTGCGGCTGGGTCACGGTGCAGCCGAACGCACGAGCGAGGGCGGCAAAATCCGGGTTGCGCGGCAATACGCCGATGGGCTCGATGTCCAGGCCGAGCATGTCGTCGCGGATCTGCCCCAGCGCGTCGTTGTTCCACAGCAACACCACCAGCGGGCTGTCCAGTTCTTCCACGGCAGTGGCCAGTTCCTGGGCGGTGTAGAGGAAACCACCGTCGCCCACCAGCACCAGCCCAGGCCGTTGCGGCGCACCGAATTTGGCGCCGATCCCGGCCGGCAGGCCATATCCCAAGGTGCCGTAGCCGGTCGGGTGCAACCAACTGCGAATGGCGAGGCTGTCGAAGGCATAGTTGCCGGTGTAAGCCAGTTGGGTCATGTCGGTGCTGATGAAGGCGTTGTCCGGCAGCTCCGCCGCAATGCGATCCAGAATCGCCTGATGGATTGACTGCAACGGGCCATGGCTGGCCTTGACCGCTTCACGCAGTGCGGCGACCGAGGCAATCGCAGCGCTGGCCTCGCGCACGTCGGTTTGCAGGCGCTCAAGCAAGCCACTGAGGGTTTGTTGTGCATCGCCATGCAACGCCACCGCGCAGGGGTAGAAGTCGTTGAATTTGCGTGGGTCGATGTCCACTCGCAGCAGTTCGCCATTGAGTGGCAGGCGTTCGCGCCAGAAGTCGGTGTCGGCCATTTCGGTGCCGACCGCCAGCACCACGTCGGCCTCGGCGATCAGGTTCCAGCCCGCCTCCACACACAGGGATGAGCCGGCGTTGAGCGGCGCGTCCGGCGGCAGCAGGCCTTTACCGGCGACGCTGGTGAACAGTGGCGCGGCCAGTCGGGTGCTGATTTCTTGCAGCTCAGAGATGGCATTCAAGGCGCCACCACCGGCAATGATCATTGGTCGCTTGGCAGCGTTGAGTTTGGCCACGGCTTGATCAATTGTGGTGGTCGACGCCGGGCCACGCCCCGGACGACGCACCACCTCATTGCTCCAGTCACGGGCAATCGGCGCCGACAGCACATCCAGCGGCACCGAGATGTGCACCGGGCGCGGGCGCTCGCTGTCGAACACCGCGTAGGCACGGGCGATCAGTTCCGGCAGGTCTTCGGCGGTCAATGCCACCGCGGAGAACGCGGTGATCGGCGCGGTCATTGCGCGCTGGTCCTGGCACTCGTGCAGGCTGCCCCAGCCCTTGCCCAGGCTGGCGCTGTGGTTGACGCTGGAAATCACCAGCATCGGAATCGAGTCGGCGTAGGCCTGGCCGATGCCGGTGGCGGCGTTGGTCACGCCGGGACCGGTGATGACAAAGCACACACCGGGTTTGCCGCTGACCCGGGCGTAGCCGTCGGCCATGAAACTGGCGCCCTGCTCATGACGAGTCAGCACATGGCGGATGCCACTGCCGGGCAAGCCGCGATACAGCTCCAGGGTGTGTACGCCGGGAATGCCGAACACGGTATCGACGCCGTAGTTGGCCAACAGGCGCACCAGGGCCTGGCCACCGGTCAATGTTTTGCTTTGCATGTTCATGTCCTCACTCGTGGCCGAAGCGAATCAACGCATCGACCGCAGTCGTGCCTTGGGCACCGACCAACAATGGGTTCACATCGAGTTCCAGCAACTGCGCGGCGTTTTCGCAGGCGTAATCGGCCACGGCGCGAATCGCAGCCACCAGGGCGTCGAGATCTGCGGACTCACGACCACGGAAACCTTGCAGTAGCGGTGCGCTGCGCAGACTGAGCAAGGCATTGCGGATCGCGCCGTCGGTAGTCGGCAGCAACAGACTGCGACTGTCCTTGAGCAACTCCACCAGAATGCCGCCGGCACCGATCACCAGGGCGAGGCCGAAATCGTTTTCGCGCTTGATGCCGACAATCAGCTCAGCCAGTGGCGGCTTGGCCATGGGTTCGAGCAACAGCTGATCGAACACGACGCCCGGGGCGTAAGCGGCAATGCTGGTGCGCATCTTCTCCAGTGCAGCGCTCAATGCCGCGCCATCCTTGAGGTTCAGCGCCACGGCACCGGCCTCGGTCTTGTGTGGCAGTTGAGCGCTGACCGCTTTGAGTACCAGCGGATAGCCCAGGGTTTCTGCGTCCTTCAGGGCCTTGTCCGGCGTGCTCAATACGCCGTTGGGCGTCGGCAGGCCAAAGGCTTTTAACGCCTGTTTGGAATCCCATTCATTGAGCAAGCGTCCCTCGCCTTCCAGCGCCTGCGGGCACAACGGCACCAGCGCCGATTCCCCCAGCGCCAGCAAGGCATGGCGATTGCGCTGATAACCGGCGATGCGGCCCCACGCGGCCAACCCGTCTTCAACGCCCTGCAAGGCTGCGACGCCTTGGGTGTGCAGACGTTCACGGGCATGGGCCGGCAGCAACTCGGGGAAGGCCGAGGTGACGAAGCCGGTCTTGCCGTGACGTTGCAGTGCCGCGCAGTACAACTCCAGAAGCAGGTCGCATTCCTTGCGCTCGCCGGTGAACTCCGACGGATAGTCGAGTACCAGCATCGCCGCGTCGGCTTCGGTGCGCAGCGCACTGTCGAGCATGCGGTTCAAGGCTTCGCCGTCGCCCCAGATCGCCGTGGTGAAATCCAGCGGGTTGACCAGGTTGGCGTAGGTCGGCAGCACTTGCGCGAGTTCGCCGACCTGCCCTTGGTCGAGTTTCGGCAGGCTCAGGTCGTTGCGTTCGGCGTAGTCGGCAATCAGCCCGGCGTCGCCACCGGAACAGGCCAGCGCAATCAGGCTGTTGCCCGCCGGCAGATTGCCGCAGGCCGCGGCTTTGAGGGTTTCGACAAAACTCACCGGGCCGCTGACGCGAATCACCCCGAGACGGTCGAACAGCGCGTCATACAGCGCATCGGAGCCGGACAGCGAACTGGTGTGACTCAAAGCCAGCTCGGCGCCGATCTGCGACACACCGGTTTTCAGGGCGATGATCGGGATGCCCTTCTCCAGCGCCTTGCGCGCGGCACGGGCGAAACCCGGCACGTTCTTCAGGCCTTCGAGGTGCAGGCCAATGGCGGTGACCCGAGGTTCGTCGAGCAACACGTCCATCAGTTCAGCCACGCCCAGTTGCGCCTGATTGCCCACCGAGGCCATGTAGGCCACCGGCAGCGAGCGGTCGCTCATGGACAGGTTGTAGGCGAAGTTGCCGCTCTGGGTCAGCACTGCCACGCCCTTCTCCACCGCTTTGCCGCCATGGGCCACCGGCCACAGAGCGGAGCTGTGCAGGTAGTCGAGCAGGCCGTAGCAGTTGGGGCCGAGCAAGGCCATGTCGCCAGCGGCCTTGAGCAGTTGCTGTTGCAGGGCCTGGCCTTCGGCACCGGTCTCGGCGAAGCCGGAGGCGTAGCAGATCGCGCCGCCTGCGCCGATGGCGGCCAGTTCGGCCACGCAAGTCAGGGTCAACTCACGGTTGGTCGCAATAAATACCGCGTCCGGGCCGCAAGGCAGCTCGGCAACGCTGCGCACGCAAGGAACGCCTTCGAGGCTGTCGTGCTGCGGATTGACCAGCCACATTTGCCCTTGGTAGCCACCCTCGGCACAGCGCTTGAGGGCGCGGGCCATGCTGCGGCCGCCGACGAACGCCACGTGTTGCGGCGCGAGCATGCGTTTGAGGTTGTCACGAATGGTGTGGGACATGGGAGTTCTCCGGGCCGATCAGCGCAGCAGCGGCCGCAGCAGCTCGCGGGAAATGATGTGGCGCTGGATTTCCGAAGTGCCTTCCCAGATCCGTTCGATCCGCGCGTTACGCCAGATGCGCTCCACCGGACCTTCGTCCATCAGGCCCATGCCACCGAAGATCTGCACCGCTTCATCGGCGGTACGGCCGAGCACTTCACTGGCGAACAGCTTGGCCATGCCGGCCTCGCCATCGGTCATGGTGCCCTGGTCCATTTTCCAGGCGGTATGCAGGGTCAGGAGTTCGGCGGCGCGGATTTGCGTGGCCATGTCGGCCAATTTGAACGACACGCCCTGGTAGGTGCCAATCGGCTGACCGAATTGCTTGCGGTCCGCCGCCCATTGCAAGGACAGGTCCAGTGCGCGCTGGGCCTGGCCGACGCAGTTGGCCGCGACCATCACGCGCCCGGCGGTCAGCCAGGCGTTGGCCACGTCCCAACCCTTGCCGACTTCGCCCAGCACTTTGCTGGCCGGTACGCGGCAGTCGTCGAAGAACATTTCGAAGGTGTGATAACCACGGTTGCTCACGCACTTCGGCCCACGGCGGATGGTCATGCCCGGGGTGTTGCGGTCGACCAGGAACGAAGTCACGGCGTTGCGCTTCTTGCCGTTGTGCTCGTAGGTGTCGGTCACGGCGAAGACGATGGCGAAATCGGCATGGCCGGCGTGGCTGATGAAGTGCTTGCTGCCGTTGAGAATGAAGTCGTCGCCTTCACGCACGGCGCGGGTCTTGATCGCATTGGCATCGGAGCCGGCACCCGGCTCGGTCAAGGCGAAGCAGTCGATTTTTTCGCCCTGGATGCACGGCAGCAGGTAGTCGTTGATCTGCTCGCCCTTACAGGCCATGAGGATTTTCGACGGCCGCGCGACGAACACGTGCAACGCCCAGGAGACCTTGGACAGCTCACGCTCGATCAGCGCCTGGGACAGGTAATCCAGGCCACCACCGCCCACTTCTTCCGGCATGTTGAAGGCGTAGAACCCGGCGGCAATCGCCTTGCCGCGAATCTGCGCTGCCAGTTCCGGGGAAACCTCGTCGGCGCGGTCGACTTGTTCTTCATAGGGCAGCAGTTCCTTCTCGACGAAGCTGCGTACCGAGTCCACCAACATTTCTTGTTCTTGGGTCAGTTGGAAATTCATGGTGCTACCTGTTGTTCGTGTTCTGGGAGATGGAGAGGAATCAACGACCGATGAAGCGTGCCGGGCGTTTTTCCATGGCGGCGCGCAGGGCTTCGTTGCCGTCTTCGCTGCGACCGCAGAGCAGGCCGGCGGCGAGTTCGGCTTGCAGTTGTTCGGCCAGGCTGCGTTCGGCGCCTTCACGCATGAGTTTCTTCGTCTGGGCGAAGGCAAAGGTCGGGCCGGCGGCCAGGCGTGCGGCCAGTTCGCTGGTAACCGTTAGCAGTTGCTCGTCGGCGCACACTTCGCCAACCAGCCCGGCGGCCAGGGCACGGTCGGCGCCCCACAATTCGTCCAGGAACAGCAGACGCTTGGCCTGTTCGCTGCCGATCAGGCGCGGCAAGTGCCAACTGGCGCCGGCGTCCGGCGAGTACGCCATGCTGGTGTAGCCGGCCTTGAAGCGTGCCGATTGCCCGGCGATGCGCAGGTCGCAGCACAGGGTCAGGTCCATCCCGGCGCCGACGGCGGTGCCGTTGATGGCGGCGATGGTCGGTTTTTCCAGGCTGTGCAGGCGGGTCATCAAGGCGTGGGCGGTTTCGGTCCAGCCGTAGGTTTCCAACGCCCCCCGGGCTTCGGCATCGGCCCATTCATCAAGGTCCGCGCCGGCGCAGAAACTGCGGCCGCTACCGGTGAGCACCACCACGCGCACCGCTGGATCGGCGTTGAAACCGTCGAGCAAGCCGTGCAGGTTTTTCAGCGTCGGAATGTCCAGCGCATTGCGCTGGGCCGTGCGATTGAGGGTGATCCAGGCAACGCCTGCTTCGACCTGACTGAGCAGCGACGATTGAGTGGTCATGGGAATCCTCGAATTATTGTGTTTGGTCTGAGGTGATGCGACTTGAGGCCATACTAAACGAGTGTTCAGTAAGGCGGCAATTGGGAAGGAAATGGGCTGTAACAAGCTCAATAGACACTTAAATAATTGTTTTTATTGAGTTATTTTCTGATTGGCGAGCGTGAGCCATTGGTACTGTTACAACTTCGAACAACTGGCGACAGGAGGCAGGTCGCAAATTTACCGAACACCGCAAACCCCTGTGGGAGCGAGCTTGCTCGCGATAGCGGTAGACCAGTCAACAGTGATGTTGAACCTAGTGCCGCCATCGCGAGCAAGCTCGCTCCCACAAGGGGAAGTGGTTATCTGGAGGTGTTATGCAGTCGGCAAGCTCGGCGCCAGCACCGCCCCGCGCTTGCGATGAATCAGGAAGTACGCGCCATAGCACAGCGCAATGAATCCAAAACCCCAATACAGCGACGGACGCTGGGTTTCATCCAGGGCCAGGAACACGAACAGCGAGCAGCACAACGTGATGCACATCAGCGGCAATACCGGGAACCACGGTGCGCGGTACTTCAGGTCGCTGAGTTTGCCGCCGTCACGCAAGTACGCCTTGCGGAACTTGTACTGCGCCAGAGCAATGACAATCCAGGTCACGGTGCCGGACATGCCGCTCACGGCCATCAACACCATGAACAAGGTATCGGCGGCGACGAAGCTGGTCATCAGCGACACCAGCGCGAAGCACAAGGTAATGCTCAAGGCACGCAGCGGCACCCCACGTTTGCTCAATGGCGAGAGGCTTTTCGGCGCCATACCGGTTTTCGACATCGCCCACAGGATGCGCGTCGAGGCATAGAGGCCGGAGTTGCCCACCGACAGGATCGCGGTAAGGATCACGAAGTTCATCAGGTCGGCCGCATAGGGAATGCCGACCATGTCGAACACCTGCACAAACGGGCTTTCCATCAGGCCGGCCTGCTGCCACGGCACGATGGCCGACAGCACGATGATCGCCAGCACGTAGAAGATCAGCACGCGGAACACCACGTTGCGCACGGCGCGGGGAATGCTTTTTTCCGGCTGATCGGTTTCACCGGCAGCCACGCCCATGATCTCGCAACCCTGGAACGCGTAGACCACGGTCATCATCACCGCGAACACGGCTGACAGGCCGTTGGGGAACAACGAATCGCCGATCAGGTTGGTCGCCATCGGCGCCGGTGCGCCGCTGCTCAGGGGCATCACGCCGAAGATCACCAGAACACCGACCACGATGAAACCGAGAATCGCCGCCACCTTGATCCCCGAAAACCAGTATTCGGCTTCACCAAAGGCGCGGGTCGCCATGGCATTGATACCGAACAGCACCACCACGAACAGCGCCGACCAGTACCAGATTGGCACCTGCGGGAACCAACGGGTCATCAGCATGCCGGCGGCGGTGAACTCCAGACCCACGGTGGTGGCCCAGCTCATCCAGTACACCCAGCCGATCATGAACCCGGTGGCCGGGCCGATGTATTTTGTGGCGTGGGTCTGGAACGAACCGGACACCGGCATCTGCACCGACAGCTCACCCAGGCAGACCATCACCAGGTACATCAGGAAGCCCGCGACCAGGTAAGCCAGGATCGCCCCCACCGGGCCGCCCTGGTTGATGGTCACGCCAGAGCCCATGAACAACCCGGTGCCGATGACGCCGCCCAGGGACAGCATGAAGATGTGCCGGCTCTTGAGAGCCCGGGTCAGCTGGATGCCTTTACGATCGGTGCTGCGATCAGTGTTTTCGTTCATGTCGGCACCTCAGCAGTCATAGAGGTGCGCAGCGCGCGACAGGACGTCACGGCGCAGGGAGGGATCAGCTTTACGGCAATTCATTATTATTATCTCCAATAAGCTTCGAAGACCGCGCTGCGGCGGTTGCGTCGATTATTGGAAAGCCATGTAAGTTCGCGTTGACCGTAAAGATCGAAGTTGTACAAAGTCGTAACAAACTTGTACGTCAGCTCTGCAACAGGCCTTTGAGGGTATCGAGCGAATGCTGCAAATGCTCATCAAGCGTGAGGCTCATGCGGCGGATAGCCGATTCATCGTTTGCCAGCGCCAAGGTCTCCAGCGCCCTTAACGTGCTGGCCAAACCCCGAAAACCAAGGGAATCGCAGCTACCGGCCAGGCGGTGAGCCAGTTGCGCGACCTCTGTGCAGTCATCGGCGGCCATGGCTTCATTCAGCGCGTCGCGGTGCTGCAGGATCGAGTCACGCAGAACCGCCAGCAGACCCTGAACCTTTTGCGCACCGAGCAGGCTGCGATGGGTCTGTAACAGCGGCCAGTCCATGGTGTCATCGCTGAGCAGCGATTCGACCACAGGCACATGCCCTTCCAGCACCTGGCGCAGGTTTTCCAGGTTCAAGGGCTTGGCCAGGACACCGTCCATGCCGGCCTCCAGATAACCGCGCACCAGTGCCGGTTGCACGCTGGCGGTCAGGGCGAAAATGCGGGTATGGCGGTTCGGCCCGTCGCTGTGGCGGATCTGGCGGCATAACTCGACACCACTAATGTCTGGCAGATGTACGTCCAGCAGGATCAGGTCGAACACCTGCGCCGCGCAGTGTTGCAACGCCTGATGCGCTTCTTCGGCGAGCCACACCCGGTGGCCGTCTCGTTGCAGCAAGCCCTGGACCACTTCGCGGTTGAGCGCCACGTCTTCGACCACCAGGATGTTCAGTGCCGGCCCCGCCGCCCGAACTGCAGGGGCCTCAGCCATGCCGCTGGCCGGCTGCAATGACAACTCGAACCAGAAGCAACTGCCGCGCCCCTCTTCACTGTCCACGCCGATGCAGCCCCCCATCTGCTCCACCAGGTGTTTGCAGATCGCCAACCCCAACCCCGTACCCCCAAAACGTTGCGCGACTTCTTCGCTGGCCTGGGTAAAGCGCTCGAAGATCTTTTCCTGCATCTGCGGGGCAATGCCGATGCCGTCATCCGTGACACAGACCCGCAGCCGCTGTCCCAACTGTTCGCCAGTTTCGCTGAGAAGCCCCACCTCGACGCTGACTTCGCCGCCTTCGGTGAACTTGATCGCGTTGGCCAGCAGGTTGCTCAGCACTTGGCGCAGGAACTGCTCGGCGCCGTGGTAATGCTCGGCAATCCGCTGATCGACGCGGCAACTGAGGATCGTGTCGTTGTTCAGCGCTCGCGGTTCCAACAGAGTCAGTACCTCGTCGAGCAACTGGCGCAGCGAGAAATCCACCGGTTCAGGATGGCTGACGCCCTCCTCCAGCTTGGCGAAATACAGCACTTCGTTGAGGATTGTCAGCAAGCCTTCGCCGGCCTTGTGCAAGGCATCCAGGCGTTTGCTGTCCTGGGCATCCAGCCGAGCACCGCGTAGCAATTCGGCCATGCCGAGAATGCCATTGAGCGGTGTGCGCAGTTCGTGGCTCATGGTCGCCAGGAATCGCGACTTGGCAAGGTTGGCCGCTTCCGCTTCGTCCTTGGCGCGCATCAGGCTCGCGGTGCGGCGCTCGACCATTTTCAGCAATTCGTCACGGTTGTCCTGCAAGGCCAGCCGATCGGTTTCCCGGCGCTCGATATCCCGCAGGATTGCCCGGCGCATGTCGTCCAGCGCATGGGCCACGGTGTCGATTTCGTCACTGCCGCGGCGCTTGTCCAGGTGCAAGGGTTCCTGCCACTCACCCGCAGCGATACGCCGGGCAAACTCGGCCATGACTTTCAGGTGCCGGGTCACCAGTCGATAAAACAAGCCCGACAAGGCAACGGCCAGACCGCAGAGAAACACTGCCATCCACAATAGGCTGGTCAAACCGGAGGCGTAGAGACGCTGGTACACCGCCCCCAGATCAGTGCTGACTTCCAGTTCACCCAAGTTGCGCAAAGGGCCGGATGGCGGCTGATAGTCCAGGGCAAAGCGCTCGATGCGCAGCGGTCCCGCAGGGTTCGGATTGCCCTGTACCAGGTCGAAATCGGCGCTGATCAAGTGCACCCGCGCGACGTCGGAGAAGTCCACCAGCCCGCGCAACTGGACATTCAACTGCTCCTGGTTCAAGTCCCAGAGGCTGCGTTCCAGGCTGGCCAGGTACCCGGCGCGGATCAGTTCCATGCGCGAATCGATGTCGCGCATTTCCCGTCGATACTCGATGTACAGTTGCACACTGCTGGCCAGCACGGTGAAGCACAGGCTGAACAACAGAATGAACAGCAACAGGCGTCGCAGCAGTCCACCGGGACGGGCGCGAATCATTGTGCATCCGCCGGCAGGTTGATCATGTCACGGTAGGTCACTTCGCTTTCGTTGAGCCAGCGCTCGATGTCACCGGCATCGACCATGCGCTGCAACTGCGCATTGATCTCGGGCATGCGAGTGGCCAAGGGCGAGCGCCGCGACACGGCAACCCGCAGGTAATCCACGCTCAATGCCTTGGGCAAGGCGACGATGTCCTGGCCGCCGGGCAGGTTTTCCACGTACAGCTGGCCGGTGCGCCGCTCCTGGGTGATGAAATCGATGCGCCCGCGAATCAGCTTGCCGAAGTTCTGGTGGCTGTCGGAAACCCATTCGATATTGTTGTTGCGCGCGACCATGCGATCGAACTCCACGCCGTAGCTCTCACCGAACAGCAGGCCGCCACGGTAACCGGCCAGGTCGTCCAGTTGTTCGAATTTCACCGGATGCTGGCGGTTGACGAACAACGCCACTTCTTCACGCAATACCGGCACCGTCGAGAACATCATGCTCTGCTCCCGTTGCGCGGAGCTGTAGGCCAGTACCACATCGACCCGGCCTTCGGCAGCGTCCAGCAGGCAGCGTTTCCAGTTACCCAGCACGACCATCTCGACTTCATATCCCAGTTGACCGAACAAGTGCTTCACCACGCTGGGCGCCAGGCCGCGCACCTGCTTGCCATCACTCCAGGAGATCGGCGGGTACACCGGGTAATCGCAATAGCGAACCTTATCCGCCGCGACGGCATGGCCGGCCACCAGTATCGCCAGCAGGCAAAGCCATCGTGTCATCAGGTTCAGGCCGCCACGCTGGCAGTAAACAGGTAACCGGCGCCGTGAATGGTGATGATCAACTGCGGTTCGGCCGGATCGTCATGTAACTTGCGGCGCAGGCGTCCGACCAGCACGTCGATGGAACGGTCGTTGGGCACCCATTCACGGTTGCGGATCTGGTCCATCAATTGATCGCGGCTGAGGGTGTGGCCGCTGTTGCGCAGGAACACGCTGAGCAGCTGGTATTCGCCGTGGGTCAGCAGCGTTTCGCTGCCGGACGGATCGATCAGGCGACGGCGGTCGGTGTCCAGCGCCCAGTCGGCAAACTGCTTGACCGGTTTGGCCGCCGCGATGGCGGGCGCTGGCGTTTGCGCATGACGTACCCGGCGAATCAGGTTTTTCGCCCGGGACACCAGCTCCCTTGGATTGAGGGGTTTGATCACGTAGTCATCGGCGCCGCATTCGAGGCCGACGATGCGATCGATTTCATCGTTGCGCCCGGTGATCAGGATGATCCCGACCTCCGAACGCACCCGCAGCTCGCGGGTCAGGGTCAGGCCGTCCTTGCCCGGCAGGCGGATGTCGAGCATCACCAGGTCGACGCTCTGGCTGGCCAGGAAGGTTTCCGCCAGTTCCGCCGTGGCGGCGCAATGGACGTCGTAGCCTTCCTGGGACAGGTAGGCGTGCAGCAGATCGCGAATCAGCGGATCGTCATCGACGATCAATACCCGAGGAGTCATCGCTTGGTGTCCGGCTCAGGCCCGAAGGCCAGTTTCTTATTAGAGTGTTTTCCTGCGTCGGCGCCAGAGAGTATCGATTGCTGAACGACTGATCAACAGTCGCTCGTCTGCACGCAAAAGCGCTGTCGTCCGCCGGCCTGCAAACCATCGACCCAGGCCTCGCAAATCTGGATGCCCTGCTCCGGGGTGAAGGTGCCGGGGTTCAACCCGGACTCCAGCCACAAGCCGTCTAGCAAGGCGCTGAGGCTGATGGCGGCCAGGTCGGCGTCGAAGTTTTCCCAGACCTCCTCCCGGGCCAGTTCCGCCAGCACCTTGCTCAGGATGCCGCGATACTCGCCATAGGAATGATCGTGGGCCTGGTTGATGGCCTCGGCGGTTTTCACTGCGCCCCAGAACGCCAGCCACGCATCGATCAGTTGCGGATCGAGCAGCTCGGCGGAAAACGATCCGCGAAAAAATGCCGACAAGCGTTCTCGGGCATTCGGCGCGGCTTGCTCCATGGCGTCGCGCAGCAAGGTCATGACTCGCCCGGTGATAGCCATGTAGGCCTCGGCCACCAGCTCATCCTTGCCGGAATAGTGATGGCTGATCAGCCCCACCGAGACCCCGGCCTCGGCGGAAATCTTGCGGATCGACGCGCCCTGGAAGCCATGACGCTTGAGGCACACCAGCGTCGCCTCGATCAGGTTGGCTTTGCGCAACTCCGGTTCCATGCGGGAAAAACGGGCTTCCTGATTCATGGGCGACACGCTCCTTGGTTCAATCGTTTAGGCCCGCGCGGGGTAGCGGCGGGCTGAACGAATGTACAGCAAGAGCGGGCAGTTTCTCTAGTCGGGCGTCAGTCCATACAACACAGGATCTGGATCAGTCGCGGTAACCTGGCGCCACTCGATCCAGCATTCTCAACAACGCAGCCCAGGCCAGTTGCATGGAATCCGGATCAGCCAACTGACCCTCCTCCAACGGCCGCCCCGGATCATTGAACTGCCGCTCGGTATGCGCGCAGACCTCGTCCGACGGCAGTACAACCTCACCGGCGGCCTGGGCGGCCAACTGGATTTCACAGGCCTTTTCCAGGTAGTACATGCGCAGGAATGCTTGGCTCACGGTCTCGCCAACAGTCAGCAAACCATGGTTGCGCAGCATCAGTACCGATTTGTCGCCCAGGTCCGCCACCAACCTTTCTTGCTCGCTCAAATCCAGCGCCACGCCCTCGTAGTCGTGGTAGGCAACACGGCCATAGAACTCCATGGAAATCTGGTTCACCGGCAACAGCCCGCACTTCAACGCCGCCACCGCGCAACCGGATTTGGTGTGGGTGTGCAGCACGCATAGCGCATCTTCACGGGCGCCGTGGATGGCGCTGTGAATCACGAAACCAGCCGGATTGACCGGGTACGGCGACGGTTCCACAGCGTGGCCATCAAGGTCGATCTTCACCAGATTGGACGCGGTGATCTCATCGAACATTAGCCCGTACGGGTTGATCAGAAAGTGATGCTCTGGCCCCGGAATGCGCACCGAGATGTGAGTGAAGATCAAATCGGTCATGCGAAAGTGCGCAATCAAGCGGTAACAGGCCGCCAGTTCCTCACGCAGGCACTGCTCGGTGGCGCTGCGCTCAAGCGCGGCAGTCAAATGGCTCGCGATCTCAATCATTTTTGTGGTTCTCCAGGTTGATTGGCTGGGGCCAGACAGTAGGCTTAGCATAAAGAGACGTCCAGCCGCTGGCGCTTACCTGCACTCACCGGCAAGACCTGCTTACATGGATTGAAACGACTGGATGCTGGAATCAACTTATTCTGGAAAATCCAGTATGCGGATAAACACCTCTATGATTGGCTCCCTTCGCTTGACTCGAACCCATTTCTTCGCATCGCTTGTCGCCATTTGTTTTCCAGTATTGGAGGCACATGCACAGCCAGTTAACACGTCAACCAACGACATTCTGATCATCCGCCCGGCACACCCCGTATGGCTGCTTGAGCAACCCTATGCCGATAGCCCCTTGTTGACTGCGCGTACATACGGCAACAGCACTTACGGCAATTATCAAGTCAATGCCGGCCTGCAAATCATTTGTCACCCGCGGAATCGAACGGCCGGATTGACACTGCAGATCACTCCGTCGCCACTGGGCTTTGATAGCGATCCATTTGAAGGCCCGGATGCCACCGCGGATGGGCCATTACACGTCATTACGGGTACACGCACTGCCTTCGAACACCGTGTATCTGGTATTTGGACTGACGGTGGGGCTTTTCAGGTTGGTAAAATCTTTGCGATCAACACATCCATCCCCCCTGAGGAATTGGCCTACTGGGCGAGCGATGCATCACGCGGCCACCCCCTAAAGCTTTCGTTAGCCCCGGCAAAGTCGGGCGGTAAGCCGTTGATAGCGACCTTCTCATTGCCCCAAAACAACGCGGGGTTAAAGAATGTCATCCAGCCTTGCCTTGGCACAGTTACGGCCACGCCTATTAAGCCCTAGCGCGGCTGTATCGAAGCCTGTGGGACAGAGTAGTCACCCACGTATAAATACCCCGCTTGAGCGTAACCGCTGGCCTGCGCCCGTGAGCGCCAATTCAGAAGCCCACCAAGTAAAAAAATAAGTTGATTTTTTACTGCCGGTAAATTTCTATAGATAAAAATAACAACACCGAAAACCTTATGCCACTGTAGGAGCGAGCTTGCTCGCGATGGACCTGAGGGCGACGCGTTCATCCAGACAACACGCGTTATCGTTAACGTCCATCGCGAGTAAGCTCGCTCCTACAGAGGTAGCCTGTCAGGAGTACCCGCCACATGACGACCTCGACACCCGCCTTCGCGCACCTGTTCGAACCCCTGGAGATCCGTGGCAAGCGTCTGAAGAACCGCATCATGTCCAGCGGACACGACACCTCGATGCCCACCGACAACCTGGTCAACGAACAATTGATCGCCTATCACCGGGCGCGCGCCGAGGGTGGAGCCGGGCTGATCGTACTGCAAGTGGCCGGCGTGCATGACAGTGCGCGCTACACCTCCCACGTGCTGATGGCCACCGACGATGCGTGCATCGAGGGCTACCGCAAACTGGCGCAAACCTGCCATGCCCACGGCACCCTGGTGTTGTCCCAGGTGTTCCATCCGGGGCGGGAGATCATGGAGTCCAGCGATGGCCTGCTGGCGGTGGCCTACTCCGCATCGTCGGTGCCCAACGAACGTTTCCGGGTGATGCCCCGCGCGCTGGACCAGGCAATGATCGACGAGATCGTCGCCGGTTATGCCGCTGCCGCCCGCCGTCTGCATCAGGCAGGCATTGATGGCGTCGAGGTCGTGGCCAGCCACGGTTACCTGCCGGCACAGTTCATCAATCCGCGGGTCAACCGGCGTACCGATGGCTACAACGGTGAACTGGACCAGCGCTTGCGTTTTCTGCGCGAGGTCATCGCCGCCGTGCGCGCGGCGACCGACCAGCAGTTCATCATCGGCCTGCGCATTTCCGCCGACGAGCGCGACCCGGAAGGCCTGACCGAGGACGAATCCCTGGCCGCCGTGCAGTCACTGCAAGCGCAGCTTGATTATGTGCATATCGTCGCCGGCACCTCGGCTTCCCTTGGCGGCGCGGTGCATATCGTGCCGCCCATGGCGATCGAAGCGGCGTACCTGGCCAGGGAAGCCGGAACGTTCAAGGCCAGTTTGAACATTCCGTTGTTCGTCACCGGGCGCATCAACCAGCCCCAGGAAGCCGAGCTGATCCTGGCTCGTGGCCAGGCCGATGTGTGCGGCATGACCCGGGCACTGATCTGCGATCCGCAAATGCCCAACAAGACCGACACCGGCCGCGTCGAAGACGTGCGGGCGTGCATTGCCTGCAATCAGGCGTGCATCGGCCACTTCCACAAGGGCTTGCCGATTTCCTGTATCCAGCACCCGGAAACCGGACGCGAACTGATCTTCGGCGAACGGCGACAAGCGCCACAGCGCAAACGCATCATGATCGCCGGCGGTGGCCCGGCCGGGATGAAAGCCGCCACCGTCGCGGCTCAACGCGGCCATGAGGTGACGTTGTACGAAGCCAATTCGCAACTGGGCGGTCAGGTGTTGCTCGCGCAATTGCTGCCCCGGCGCAGCGAGTTCGGCGGTGCCAGCACCAACCTGCAGCGGGAAATGGAACTGGCCGGCGTGCGCGTAGTGCGCAATACCCGAGTCGACCGGGCACTGGTGGAGCAGGAAAAACCGGACATGGTGATCGTCGCTACCGGTGCCGAGCCCTACTGGCCGCCCTTCGAGCGCGGTGGTGAGTTGCAGGTGGTGGACGCCTGGCAGGTATTGCGCGATGAAGTACGGATCGGCCGTTCGGTGGTGGTGGTCGACTGGCGCTGCGACTGGATCGGCCCCGGCATCGCCGAACGCCTGGTTCGCGCCGGGCACCAGGTACAGCTGGCGGTCAACGGCACCCATTGCGGGGAAAACCTGCCGCTGTACGTGCGCGATCAACTGGCCGGCGAGCTGCATAAACTGGGCGTGCCGATCACACCATATGCGCGGTTGTATGGCTGCGATGACAACACGGTTTACCTGCAACACACCGCCAGTGGCGAACCGATGCTGATGGAGAACATCGACACGCTGGTGCTGTGCCAGGGTCACCAGCCGGTGGATACCCTGGGTGCCGAGCTGCAAGGGCTGGTGGAGTTTCGCCGCATCGGCGACTGCCTGGCGCCGCGCACCGCCGAAGAAGCGATTTATGAAGGCCTTAAAGTCGCGTGGGAGCTTTAAGGCTGTTTATACTCCGGGGCTTAGACGGCTAACACCAACCCTGTAGGAGCGAGCTCTGCTCGCGATGGACCCGAGAACACCGTTGGGGGTCAGGCTTCCAGCGTTATCGTTGGCGACCATCGCGAGCAAGCTCGCTCCTACAGGGATTTGCGCCACTCCTCCCGGTTCGGATTTGACCATGAGCAACAGCAGCACCACACAGCCCGCACCCGGCAACGCCGAACCGCATTTTCTCGGCACGCGCATTCGCGGCCTGCGCAAGCGTCGGGGCATGACCCTGACGGAGCTGGCGCAACAGAGCGAACTCACCGCCGGCTACATCAGCCAGCTGGAACGCAACCTCGCCTACCCGTCGATTCCGGCGCTATTCAACATTGCCCGCAGCCTCGGCGTTACCATCCAGTGGTTCTTCGCCAGTGAAGCGGTCACCGCCCCCGAAGACGATGGCATCGTGGTGCGCAAGAACAGCCGCCTGAACGTGCATTACGAAGACGGCATCGTCGACCAGTTGCTGACACCTCAAGCCAACCGCCAACTGGAAATGCTCCACTCGCGTTTCCCGCCCGGCACCTACAGCCAGCAAAGCTACAGCCACGACGGTGAAGAAGCCGGCTACTTGCTCTCGGGGATTTTCGAGTTGTGGGTGGGCGAGCGCCATTTCCAGCTCAATGAAGGCGACAGCTTCAGCTTTTCCAGCCAGGAACCGCACCGCTATGGCAACCCTGGCGATGTCGATGCAGTGGTGATCTGGGTGATTACACCGCCGACGTTCTAACGTCGGCCGCGACCAGGGGCCGGCGTGACACTCGCACGCTTGAGGGTGTCGCTCGGCAACTCCTTGAACAGCGCACGATAGCTGCTGGAAAACCGCCCCAGATGCCAGAACGACCAACGCATCGCCACTTCAGCCACGGTGGTTTGCGTCGGCGTGCGACTCAGCAATTCGCGGTGGGCACTGTTGAGTCGGCGCAGGCGCAGCCACTGGGTCGGCGACATGCCGGTATAGGTCTTGAACGCATGCTGCAACTGACGCAGTGAAAACCCCGCGATCTGGGACAATTCCAGCAGATTGAGATGTTCTTCCGGGGTGTCCGCGGCCCATTCCCCTACCCGTTTCATGATCGAGCGCTCCCCGGCCCGACGCTGCAAGGCGCCCTGGTCGAGGCCGACGCACGCGTTGTCGAGGATGAACAGGCAATCTTCCAGCAGTTGCTGGGTCAGCACTTCGCGGCTCGGTGGATCGAAGGTCTGCGACAGCCGCGTCAAGGTTCCGCTGAGCCAACGGCAAAACAGCGCATTCTGCTGGGCGTTGAGCGGTGCCATGAACAACCCTTCAAGCCTGGCGATGTCCAGGCTGTGGCGCTTTACAAACTCCGGCCCGAACACCACGGCGATTTCCTGATAGTTCTCCGGGGTGATCCAGATGTTGCGGCTTTCGCCATTCAACACGTACAGCGCGTTGTCACCGCGATCGAAACAGAACGATAACGAACCCTGGGGCGCGCTGAAATTCTGCTCGACACGAGTGTTCATCGACTCTTCGTAAATCTCCACGCCCTGCAGATCCAGATAACGCACCCTACCCGCGAAGTGCCCCGGCGACATCTGCTGGTACTGCTGCACCCAGCCTGGAGTGGCGCGGATTTGCTCGGCGACATCGGCGGTGTTGAACGCTTGGACCTGGAGGGAACTGGAACCTGTCATGGGGCGACCTTACGCACTCTTTTGGTGCGTTTTGTGCTGCTTAAAGTGGATAGATGGAACCGCAAGGCTCGCACAAGATAGTCGTCAACGCGCTACAGGGGAAGTGTCCGGCGGATGAAACCGGTCTCTCCTGGCGTTAATAAAACCAATAACGAGGTCTTTATGAATGTCCCTTTCGATCAGCTGTTCACTTGGCTGAAAGATCACAAGATTACCGAAGTCGAGTGCGTCGTCAGCGATCTGACCGGCATTGCACGCGGCAAAATTGCACCGACCAACAAGTTCCTGCATGAGCGAGGCATGCGCCTGCCGGAAAGTGTCCTTCTGCAAACGGTAACCGGGGACTTTGTCGACGACGACATCTACTACGACCTGCTCGACCCGGCCGATATCGACATGGTCTGCAAGCCGGACGCCGACGCCGTCTACGTGGTGCCATGGGCCATCGAGCCGACCGCCATCGTGATCCACGACACCTTCGACAAGTTCGGCAACCCGATCGAACTGTCGCCGCGCAATGTGCTGAAGAAAGTCCTGCAGTTGTACACCGATAAAGGCTGGCGGCCGATTGTCGCGCCGGAAATGGAGTTCTACCTGACCCAGCGCTGCGAAGACCCGGATCTGCCGCTCAAGGCGCCGATGGGCCGTTCGGGGCGCGCTGAAAGCGGTCGTCAGTCATTCTCCATCGACGCGGCCAACGAATTCGACCCGCTGTTCGAAGATGTCTATGACTGGTGCGAACTGCAAGGTTTGGACCTCGACACGCTGATCCACGAAGACGGCCCGGCGCAGATGGAAATCAACTTCCGTCACGGCAACGCCCTGGACCTGGCGGACCAGATCACCGTGTTCAAGCGCACCATGCGTGAAGCGGCACTCAAGCACAACGTGGCGGCCACCTTCATGGCCAAGCCGGTCGGCGACGAGCCAGGCAGCGCCATGCACATTCACCAGAGCGTGGTGGACATTGCCACCGGCCAGCCGATCTTCGCCGATGCCGATGGCAACATGAGCGAGCTGTTCCTGCATCACATTGGCGGCTTGCAGAAGTACATCCCGAAAGTGCTGCCGATGTTCGCGCCGAACGTCAACTCGTTCCGCCGCTTCCTGCCGGACACCTCGGCACCGGTGAACGTCGAGTGGGGCGAAGAAAACCGCACCGTGGGCCTGCGCGTACCGACTTCAAGCCCGGATGCCATGCGCGTCGAGAACCGTCTGCCGGGCGCGGACGCCAACCCGTACCTGGCCATCGCCGCCAGCCTGCTGTGTGGTTACCTGGGCATGATCGAGCGCATCGAGCCGAGCGCTGCGGTACAGGGCCGCGCCTATGAGCGTCGCAACCTGCGCCTGCCGATCACCATCGAGGACGCCCTGACCCAGATGGAAGAATGCGACACCATCAGCCGCTACCTGGGCAGCAAGTTCGTGCGGGGCTATGTCGCGGTCAAACGCGCCGAGCACGAGAACTTCAAACGGGTGATCAGCTCCTGGGAGCGTGAGTTCCTGATGCTCAGTGTCTAAAAAACCCGCTCTCGCATGGGATCACACATCCCTTGTGGGGGGGGGGGGGGGGGGGGGGGGGGGGGGGGGGGGGGGGGGGGGGGGGGGGGGGGGGGGGGGAGAGGGGG
>NZ_JBYTDD010000014.1:151856-154466 GCF_058791055.1 Pseudomonas sp. EU05-FHT14B02
GATGAGGCCAGTGAATCCAATATCTTCGTTGACTGACAGGCCGCCATCGCGAGCAAGCTCGCTCCCACAGGTAGGTGTACACCTGAAGAATCCAATAATTCCAAGAAGGTATCGATATGCGCTTATTGAAATCCATGGTCCCGACCGCACTTGCGGTTTTGTTCAGCGCCGTTGCCCAGGCTCAGCCCCAGGTCAGCGTCTACAACTGGACCGACTACATCGGCGAAACCACCCTCGCCGACTTCCAGGCCAAGACCGGGATCAAGGTGATCTACGACGTATTCGATTCCAACGAAACCCTTGAAGGCAAACTGCTTGCCGGTCGTACCGGGTATGACGTGGTGGTGCCGTCCAACCACTTCCTCGCCCGCCAGGTGAAGGCCGGCGCGTTCCTCAAGCTCGATCGCGAGCAACTGCCGAATTTCAAGAACCTCGACCCGAAATTGCTGGCGCTGCTGGAGAAAAACGATCCGGGCAACGCACACTCGGTGCCGTACCTGTGGGGCACCAACGGCATCGGCTATAACGTCGACAAGGTCAAGGCTGTGCTGGGCATCGACAAGATCGACTCCTGGGCCGTGCTGTTCGAACCGGAGAACATCAAGAAGCTCAGCGCCTGCGGCGTGTCGATGATGGACTCAGCGGACGAAGTGTTCCCGGCGATGCTCAACTACATGGGCATGGACCCACGCAGCGAAAACCCCGAGGACTTCAAAAAGGCCGAAGCCAAGCTGCTGAGCATTCGCCCCTACATCACCTACTTCCACTCCTCCAAGTACGTCTCGGACCTGGCCAACGGCGATATCTGCGTAGCGTTCGGATACTCGGGTGACGTGTTCCAGGCCGCCAACCGCGCCAAGGAAGCCGGCAATGGCGTGAACATCGCCTACGCCATTCCCAAGGAAGGCGCCAACCTGTGGTTCGACCTGCTGGCCATCCCCGCCGACGCCAGCAACCCGAAGGAAGCTCATGCCTTCATCAACTACCTGCTGGACCCGCAAGTGATTGCCAAGGTCAGTGAGTCGGTCGGCTACGCCAACCCGAACCCGGCCGCCAAGCAGTACATGGACCCTGAGCTGGTCAGCAACCCCGAGGTTTATCCGTCCCAAGAAGTCCTCGACAAACTCTATATCTCCACCACGCCGCCGCAGTCGATCATGCGCCTGATGACCCGTTCGTGGAGCAAAGTGAAGTCCAACAAATGAATCAGTACACCAAGGAACACACCCACTCCTATTACGCGGCGTCCGCCAAGGGCATGAGGCAGCGTCCCGCGCTGGCCTCGGACCTGGTGGCCGATGTCTGCGTGGTCGGCGCGGGTTTCACCGGCATCAACACCGCCATCGAGCTGGCCCAGCGTGGGCTCTCGGTGGTCCTGCTGGAGGCCCGACGGATCGGCTGGGGCGCCAGCGGGCGCAACGGCGGCCAGTTGATTCGTGGTATCGGCCATGACGTCAGCGGTTTCGCCAAGCACATCGGCGCCGATGGCGTGCAATACCTGGAACACGCCGGGAACGAGTCGGTGCAAGTCGTGGCCAATCGCATCCGCAAGCACGGCATCGATTGTGACCTGAGCTGGGGCTTCTGCGAACTGGCCAATACCCCGGCCCAGTTCAAGGCGCTCAAGGCCGAGCAGGTGCAACTGATTGAATCCGGCTACGCCTTTGAAACCCGACTGGTGGCGCCAGAACAAATCCGTGAACAGGTGGTGAACTCCGGTGTGTACGCCGGCGGCCTGGTGGACATGGGATCGGGGCATTTGCATCCGCTGAACCTGGTCCTTGGCGAAGCGCAAGTTGCCGAGTCCCTTGGGGTGCGGATTTTCGAGCAGAGCCCGGTGCTGGAGTTGATCCATGGCAGCACGGTGCAAGTGCGCTGCGCCGGTGGCACTGTGAGTGCAGGCACGTTGGTGCTTGCTTGCAATGCCCATCTGGAAGAGCTCGAACCGAAGCTCAGCGGCAAAGTACTCCCGGCAGGCAGCTACATCATCGCCACCGAACCCTTGTCGCAAGAGGCCGCTGCAAAACTGATCCCGCACAATGTTGCGCTGTGCGACCAGAAGGTCGGCCTGGATTACTACCGGCTCTCGGCTGACCGGCGCTTGTTGTTCGGTGGTGCCTGCCATTACTCCGGGCGCGATCCTTCGGACATCAGCGCCTACATGCGCCCGCAGATGCTCAAGGTGTTCCCGCAACTGGCCGATGTGCGCATCGACTATCAGTGGGGCGGCAAGATCGGCATCTCGGCCAACCGCTTCCCCCAGGTCGGGCGCCTGAGCCAGCACCCGAACGTGTTCTACGCCCAGGGTTACTCAGGCCATGGCCTGAACGTGACTCACTGGTGCGCGAAGTTGTTGGGCGAAGCGATCCATGCCGGCCACAGCAAAGGCTTCGACGTGTTCAGCGCCGTGCCGCACATGACCTTCCCCGGCGGACGCACACTGCGTTCACCCTTGCTGGCCCTTGGCATGTTCTGGTATCGGATGCGGGAAATGCTGGGCTGACGTAGGCCTGCCGGGCGCCTGCTAACCACTGTGGGAGGGGGGGGGGGGGGGGGGGGGGGGGGGGGGGGGGGGGGGGGGGGGGGGGGGGGGGGGGGGGGGGGGGGGGG